>SHUQ01000036.1 GCA_009694585.1 Candidatus Nanopelagicales bacterium
CGAGCTGCGCTGCGCGCGCGGCCTGGTCGATCTCATCGACGCCGATGAAATAGATAACCGGCTCCAATGCCTCGCCAGTGGCTGGGTTGACGGCATGTGAGGTGCCACCTTCGCCGCGCACCGATTGACCCGCGATAGTTGATTGACCGGACAGGCTCATTGGATTTCCTCACTTGCCTGCTTGCTTGCTGGATGGGCTGATAACTACAGAATCTATCGGGTGGCGCCCGGGTTGCGGTGGTGGGTAAATAGCAACGGGATTTGACTTCGACTATACCCCTAGGGGTATACCAGAGTACCCTGTTGGAGACCCAACCGAAATGGATGATTAGGTGCCACCAGACCACCTGCCGTCCCTGCAAGAAATCCACCTGGGCCGGCTGCGGCCAGCATCAGCAACAGGTGATGCGCGGGATCCCGAAGAGCGAGCGCTGAACGTGCACCGCCGCCCAGAAGGCAGCCGCTAAGGGTGGCTTCTTCGCACGCATCTTCGGTGGTTGATCGGCCGTTCACTTGCATGACATAGTGCGCTGGACCAGATCGCATTTCGCAAAACTTTGACCCCGCTGATCGCGCTGGTCAAAGAGCCAACTCGATGAGCCGGCTTTGGGTGTGGCGATCACGTAGCCGAACCGCACATCGGTCCAAACACTCGACGGCGCCGGGTACGGGGCTGCCAGTGGGCTCAGTGCGGTGCCATCGGGATTACTCAGCGGGCCGTAGGTGGGCTTGGGGTAGCCGGTTACTGGATCCAAATAGGTGCCGCCGATGCCGATCACCAGCTGCGAGGGCTGCCCGGGGATGGTCGTCACCTGAGCCACATGGATATGCGAGGCGAGCAGCAGGTTGTAGTTACCCAGTAAGCCCTGGGAAGCCGCAGTTTGATCAGCCGAGCTCCAGACGGAGCCGGCTCCGGCGAACTGCGTAGTAACCATCCCAAAGATCGGTCGGTGCGTAAGCAACCATGCTTCGTCCGGCTTGGTCTTGGCAACATTCTTCGCCGCCGCAACATAACTTGGGCGCTGCGTTGCCGCGAAGGCGTCAACCACGTTGTCGTTTCCGTAGGCGTTATCGATTATCTCGAGATCAAGGGTATGAGCGGTGGCATCGGTAGCGCCAACGGTCCACTTGGTATGCCAAGTCGGGGTGATGTCATTAGTTGGGACAGTGACAACCCCATTGACCAGCGTAGGTGCGCACTGCAGTGCAGTCGTTAGATCAGGGCTAAAGATCAGAAAGAATCCGATGCCACCGCGCGTGCAGGACTCGTGATTGCCGCGAAGCAGCAGCATGGGCGCCACGTCAAAGAGTGGCTGCATCGGTATTAGCGCATCGGCAATCCAGCCATAGGCATTGCCGGGAGCCGGCAAATTACTGGGAGCCGGTGGGCTGGCAGCGCAGAAGTCTTGCTGGGTTTGTGGGCATCCGGTCTCGCGGTAGAAGTAATCACCTAGATGGATTGTGACATCGGGGCGTGACTTAGCGATGTTTCTGCTAATACGGGCCAGGGGCCAGTTCGAAGTATTGGCGCAGTCCTGAACCTCCCACGATGTAACCCGGCAGCCGGTGTCACCGAGAAGCGCAATCTCATCAATCCGTGCAGGCAGGTTCGCCGGGATCGAGGTCTTACCGATCATTGCCGTCAGCGCGTTCTTCGGGAGCGCGAGTTCGCAAACATCAATGGCGGCGTACGCCGCCCCGGCTAGCTCTGGTTTCTCCCGAAGTCGGAGTTGATACGCGAACTCCTGCGGGGCACTTGGTTGAGTGGGGGTGTAGGTGCCGGTCAGGAGCGGGCAGCCGGCGCCGGCGGCGATGACGGCCCGGGCCAGCAGCCCGGAGGGCACCTGCGAGGTGGGCGCGACGAGGGTGAAGGCCGCCAGGCTTGAAGTGGCAGCAGCTTTGGGTGCCGCTGCGGCCGCACCTGCCCCAATGACTGCCCCGCTGACGGCTACCAAAGCAGCAAGAGTGACAGACGCGGCAGCTATATTGATATTGCTGCGCATGGGCGAAGGCTACTAGTGAGTTAGGGGGCCTGGTGGCAAAAACTTGGGTTGATCAAGGTTTCATTGCCTATGACACCGAAACCACCGGTATCGATGTCGGACAGTCACGCATCGTGACGGCAGCGGCGATCCACTTCGTTGATCGCCGCCCGGTTGAATCTAGGTCCTGGCTCATCGCGGTCGACGTCGAGATCCCCGAAGCTGCCAGCGCCATTCATGGTGTCACGACCCAAATGAGCCGAGATCAGGGTTTGGAGCAGGTGGCGGCTCTGGCTGATATTCGCTCATTCTTGGTGGGCACCGGGGTGCCGGTCGTCTGCTTCAAATCCGACTTCGATATCCCGGTGACAGATTCGAACTTGATTCGGGCGGGGCAAGCACCACTACCGCCACGCCTTGCGGTCTGTGCTTATGTCATCGACCGGCAGTTCAATAAGTACGTTAAAGGTAAGGCGCAGCGGCGCCTGCAACCAACCGCGGCGCGCTACGGCATCACCTTGAATGACGCTGACTGGCATGGCGCGCAAGCCGATGCGATAGCGGCCGGGCAGATCTTCCTCGCCGAGGTTGCCGCCTACCCGGCGTTAACAGCTGTTAGCGCCGAAAAGTTGTCAGAGCAGGTGGATCAGTGGCGCGAGGCGCAGGAACTCGAGTTCCAGCAATGGCTTGCCCGCCAAGAGCCGAACTAGAACGCGTATCGCTGCGTAAATTGCGTCCGGCTGCTACTAGGCGAGGGGGTTGATTTCGCTGATCGCCTGCGCATCGAGTTGTACAACAGCGCCACCGCAGTTCTCATCAAGGTGCGCGATGGAGCCGGTGCCAGGTATCGGCAGCATCACCGGTGAATGCTGGAGCAACCAAGCCAAGGCAACTTGCGCAGGGGTGCAGCCTAAGCGGGTTGCGATACCGCCCAGTGGCCCATCGGTGGCAACTAACTCGCGGTTACCGAGCGGAAACCACGGGATGAAACCGATCTGGTTAGCGGTGCAGTGATTTAGGAGTTCTTCGGAGGCCCGGTTGCTGGCGTTGTACAAGTTCTGGACGCTAACCACGTCCAAGACTTGCTGCGCAGCCAGTAGTTCAGCAACACTGACTTCGGATAACCCAAAATGACGGATCAGACCTTCGTCCTGCATTTCCTTGATGACGGCGAATTGGTCTCCGGCTGGCACATTTGGGTCAATGCGGTGCAGTTGCCAAAGATCAATGCGTTCAACGCCGAGGCGGCGAAGTGACATCTGCACACATTGGCGCAGATACGCTGGTGTGCCGACCACCTCCCACTTATCTGGCCCCTGCCTGGTCAGCGCACCTTTGGTGGCGATCAGGACGTCGCCATACGGGTATAGCGCCTCGCGAATTAGATCCTCGCTCACATATGGGCCATATGAGTCAGCGGTGTCGATGAAGTCAACACCTAGCTCAACGGCTCGGCGCAAGACCTTGATCGCGACATCATGATCGGGCGGATCACCCCAGATGCCGGCACCGGTGATGCGCATGGCGCCAAACCCCAAGCGGCGGATCGTTATTGGGTCTGTGGTGTTGGCGCCGAGGGTGAAGGTGCCCGAAGCAGCGATGGGTGAGGTCGGCATTATGAGGCCTTTATCATCAGTGAATGCAGCACGAGGGTTTTCGTGCCGGCTCCATGCCGCGGAGCCATATAACCAATTTCAAAGCTCACGCCGGGGATCAATACGCCCTCGTAGGTGCCATCGCCGTCAGCGCCAAGAATGTCGATGCTGGTCGCACCGGCCGCGGAGTTCAGGGCAATTAGTTGGACGGGTGCTGGGGAGGACCACCTGCCACCGGTTGGTTTCCACTGCCAGGTGCCTTTGGCGACATTTCCTCGAGCGGTAGTGATTGTTAGCTTCTCGGTGCCCTGTGAGTACTTGCCACCGTAATAGAGGTCAGCAGAGCCAACCCAGGTGCCGATAAGTGGCGAAGCTGGGGCAGCCATCGAGCCCGGGGCAACGGTGATGAGCAGGCCCGCGGCCAACGCACTAGCTGCTAATGCTGCGAAAAGCCTGCCTTGGCGCAATTTCATTTGGAACCCTTCGTTAGGAGTCGCGAAGTAATCTGCGGAGAATCTTGCCGGATGCAGATTTGGGGATCGAGTCGACGAACACTACGTCATGCACCACTTTATAGGTCGCAACTTTGTCTTGCATGAAGGCGGTGATGTCTTCGGCGGTGAGTTCTTGATCTGGCCTGAGCACTACAAAGGCGCGGGGGATCTCACCGGCTTCAACATTTTGCACCCCGATGACGGCAACATCGGCGATCTTTGGGTGGGTGAGCAGCAGTGCCTCGAGCTCGGCCGGTGCGATCTGGAAGCCCTTGTACTTGATCAGCTCTTTGAGGCGATCCACGATGCTTACGTGGCCATCGTTATCGATGGTCGCAACATCGCCGGTCTTGAGCCAACCATCGGCGTCGATGCACGAAGCGGTGGCCTCGGCATTGTTCAGATAACCCTTCATCACCTGCGGGCCCTGCACCCAAAGCTCACCAACCCCGCCGACATCTTGATCCTCGCCGGTTTCGGGGTCAACGATGCGGCACCTGGTGTTCGGGATGGTGACACCGACGGTGCCGGGCTTGAACTGCCCGGGCCAAGTCACATGGCTCACCGGTGACAACTCGGTCATCCCGAAACCTTGGACCACTTCGCAGTCGATGCGCGTTGCTGCCTCTTGGGCAAGTTCAGCACTGAGCGGCGCGGCGGCGGAAAACACCTGCTTCAGGTTCGACAGGTCGTACTTGTCAACAAGTGGATGCTTAGCGAGGGCGAGAACAATGGGTGGCACGGCGAATAGTCGGGTGATTTGACGATCTTGGATGATGCTTAAACACTGCTCAAGATCAAAGCGCGGAACGGTGACGATGGTGGCGCCACGCGACAGAAATTCATTCAGCAGCACCTGCATGCCATAGATATGGAAGAAGGGTAAAACCGCAAGTATGATCTCGCCGTCAGCTATCGACAATGCATCCTCGACCTGCACGAGGTTGGCGACCAGGTTGCGGTGAGTTAGCATCACGCCTTTGGGCAGCCCGGTGGTGCCCGATGAATAGGGCAGCACGACTACCTGCTCGGTGGGATCGACGGCTACCTGAGCTATTGGTGCACCAAAGATGCTGGCAAATGCGGTGGTGCCCTCAGGCGCATCCCCGATGATGACGATCTCGGTGACTTCGGTACCGCTGATTGCCTCTTGGGCAGTCTCTAGGAACATCGCAATGGTGATGAGTAATTTGCAGTCTGAGTCAATTAGTTGGAATCGGACTTCGTCGGCGGTGTAGGTCGGATTTATGGTGCTGACGGCGACACCTGCAACCGCAGCGCCGTGAAAGACAATCGCAAACTCTGGGATATTCGGTGACATCAACGCGATGGTGTCGCCCGGGCCCAAGCCGCGTGCCTGCAATCCACCGGCGAACGCGTGGATCATGCCATTTAGTTTGGCGTAGGTGTAACTGCGACCGGTTGGTCCATCAATTATTGCTTCGCGATCGGGTACCCGAGCGGCCTCGCGCATGATGTATTCGGTGATCGTGACGTTCGGGATCTCGACATCCGCAAAGGGCGATGAGTGAATGATCATGTGAACTCCTCGGTCGGTTTTCGGTAGTCTCACAGCATTTGGTGCTGGGCGCGACCTTAATTAGTCAAAAAATTAACCTGTGGGGCAGGTGACTAGCCAACGCCCAGTAACTGCTCAACGACCAGCCAGCCAGCAACCGGCACGGTGAAGCCCTGCTCTAGGTAACTCTGCAGTATCCCCCCAAAGAAATTCCGGTCGCGATGGCGAATAGAAAGCCAAAGACGAGAACAGATGCGGGGCGATGAAGATACCACCGTCGACACCGAATATTCTGGTGCACAAGCCGATCTAGATCAGGGTGTAGGGAATTAGTGTGGCCGAGACGGTGGCCGCCGCCAGGGATGCGGTCGCGGCCTAAAAGGCACTGAATCCAAATAGATACCCAAAGGCAGGCACGGCGATAACCACACCGCTACCACCACTAGTCGCCTTAAGCGGCACCGATGCGGTGACCGTGTGGTGGCCTTTCGATAATTAGTCCGGCCTTTTCGGCGTTCGGGAAGTCGTCATCGACGTGAATGACTGCGACATCTGCGGCCTCAAGCAGTGAAGCGCCAATCGAAGCACGGAACCCACTACCGCAATAGATCCAGATCGGGCCGTTGTCGGCGTTCTCTGCGGCCCAGGTCTTGACCTCATCGACCCGCCCACGAAGTTCATGCAGCGGCACGTGCTTGGCGCCTTGCACGTAGCCGTCATCAAATTCACTATTGCGACGCAGATCTATCATTGGGAGGAGCTCGTTCTCCTTTAGTGCCTGTGCCATTTCGACATGCGTAGCTCGCCGGTAGCTAGATGTGGGCACCGTTTTACTATTCCAGTCGCTGGGTGCGCCAACAGCGTGGGCTACCGGGCGGTCAATGCCAATGCGCACCAATTCGCGTTGCATCGTGGCCACTTCACTTGCGTCGGCCCCAAGCAGGGTGATGGGGGTGCCCCAGTCGATCATCCAGCCTAGGTAGGTAACCGCGTTGCCGTAGACATCGAATGACAAGGTGCCCCGCAGATGATCTGCGGCATACGCCTTGCGGTGGCGCAGGTCAACCACCCACTCGCCGCGAGCAATGCGCTCGGCGATGTCTTGGGCGGTAGCTACCTGCGGCAGCGATAAGTCAATCGGGCCGGCGCCGGCTTGGTTTGCCGGGCCCATATGTGCGTAGTAGGTGGGGAAGATATCCAAGCCGGCGATTAACTCGCAGACATAGGCTTCTTCATCAACACTAAAAACCGGATTGGTGAGCATCTGGTAAGCAACGGTGGAGGCACTGCCCACGGTTGCTGAAGCGCTGCAAAATGAGCCGAAGCCATGCGTTGGGTAGACCTGAGCTGAATTTGTCACCTCACTTGCAATACGTTGCATTGAGTTCCACTGTGCGTGCGCAAGTGGCTGGGTCATTGCTACCCCGAGGAGATCGGGTCGACCCACACTGCCAAATAGTAAAGAGCCCCCGGTGAACAGGGCTAGATCCTCGCCCGCAAAGTTGAGTGCGAAGGAGAGGTGGTTCGGGGTGTGTCCAGGGGTATGCAGCACTCTAATGAGTGCAACATCGGATTCGATTTCATCGTTGCCACTAACCTGGTTAGCGCTGAAGGCGATATCCATGCCCGAAGATACGACGTACTCAGCGCCGAGCACCCGAGCCAACTGGAACCCACCACTTACGTAGTCATTATGGAAATGGGTCTCCAAGACATGTGATACCGACCAGCCGCGCTGATCAAGGATCTCTTCGACGCGATCAATATCTCGTTGCGGGTCGATCACGATTGCCGATGAGCCCTGGCCGACTACGTAGCTTCGATCGCCGAGATTGGGGGTTTCAATTGAAACTACGTCGAGGTTGCTCATTGGATAACTATGGCCTTTTCCGTGACCTTTTACTTGGAATATTCGGCAAGCGTCAGGCTGCAACCTGTTTAGCGTTAGAGCAACATGCCATCAAAGTAGGGATCGAACTAATCTGCGCCAAGCCAGCGAGTTCTAGTTCGACCTCGGTATCGACCTTGCCGAACTTGATATCAAGATAAGACAGCGCCGCGGCTTCAAAAGCCGGGGCAAACATGTGGCAGGGGCCGCACCACTGCGCCCAGAAATCAACAAAGGTGATGCCTTCGCCAGCAACCGTCTCTAAGAAGTTGGCGCCGGTGGGTTGAACTTTGGTCACTTCTCCTCCTATTGCGTGTCTCGGTAGGTTTACAAGATACCCGGGGGGGGGTATATTCCAAAATCGGCTAAGGCCGGGCCTCCTAGAATCTGGGCACGCCCTTGGATCAGGCCGGGGTCAACCACTTGGGGCGGTGCTGGCGATGAACGTGGTTCCGGCGGATTTCGTAATACCGGAGCCGCCCTCGTTTGTTTTTGGGCCGGTAACCATGAGATTGGCCCCTCTGGGCGAGGAGCATTGCGCATCGGATTTCGCGGCCTGGACTAATTCGTCCGCGCATATTCGGTCAACACCAGGGTTCCCGTGGCACGGCTGGCCGCCCGATGATGGCACCTTCACCATTGAAGAGAACCTGGCGGATATGCGCATGCACGCCGAGCATTTTGCGGCCCGGGTGGGCTTTACCTGGACGGTGCTGGTGGACCACGAAGATGTCGGCCCGCAGGTGGTGGGATGTGTGTATGTGTACCCCGACGCGGACCCGGCCTACGACGCCTATGTTCGGTCTTGGGTAACAGAGGAGTTCGGGGCGCTGGACGTGCAACTGCGGGAGGCGGTAGTTGACTGGCTGGCCCGGGACTGGCCCTTCCAGGCGGGCCGGTACGACAGCATTAATTAGGAATTCACGCTAGACATATCGGCATAGCGGTCGCCAGCTGCAGCGCCCCTTGGTGCCGCTTCGTCGATGCGCTGCAGATCCATTTCCGTGAGGACAATATCTGCGGCGGCAATATTTTCTTCTAGGTAGTTAATTCTTCGGGTACCTGGTATCGGAACTATGTCATCGCCTTGGGCCAGCACCCAAGCCAAGGCTAACTGATTAGGCGTGCAGTTTTTTGCAACTGCAATCTCGTTGATTCGATCGGCAAGTTCGAGGTTCTTCGAAAAATTATCCCCCTGAAAACGTGGGCTATTGGCCCTGAAGTCACCGGCGTCTAGGTGAGCAACGCTTCTAATTTTGCCAGACAGAAAACCTCGCCCTAATGGTGAATACGCGACAAATCCAATGCCTAGTTCGCGGACAGTAGCAAGGACATCGTTGTCCTCAGCCTCACGCGACCAAAGCGACCACTCGGTTTGCAGAGCCGTTACCGGGTGGACCCCATGCGCTCGCCTGATTGTCGCTGGCGCAGCTTCCGATATTCCGAGATAGCGAACTTTCCCTTCGTTCACAAGCTCCTTTAGCGCCCCCCAAGTTTCTTCGACAGGAACAGACCTATCAACTCGATGTTGGTAATAAAGGTCGATGACATCGATGCCCAACCTTTCAAGAGATGCTTCACAAGCCCGCCGCACATACTCTGGGCGGCCATTGATACCAAGGCGGGTTCCGTCGGGCTCGCGCTCATTGCCGAACTTGGTGGCAATTACAACTTCAGCGCGGCGGCCTTTAATGGCTTCTCCCACCAACCGCTCATTTGTGAACGGGCCATACATGTCGGCGGTATCGAGCATGGTGACACCAAGATCTAGAGCGCGCCTGATGGTGGCAAGGGAGTTGGCATCATCGGTGTTGCCGTAGAACTCGCTCATCCCCATGCAGCCAAGGCCCTGGGCCGACACGACCAGTTCGTTACCGAGTACCCGCGTTTGCATTTTGCTCCTCATGTGCTGGTTCCGGCGGTGGTCCCTAGCTGAACCTAGCGGATCGGCTCGCTGCTGGGTAAGGCACTGCCGGGCGGCCTTTCCCCTTGAAAAAATCTCTCAAAATGCGGCACGTTTACGCATAAGTTGAGCGATAGTTAGGTATGCGTCGAACCGTAATTGTCGTGGTGGCTGTCGTATGTGTGCTGCTCGGACTGGTGTTTTACCTGACGCAGGTTGGCGGCACCGCTGACGTTGCCGTGGCACCGTCGGTGGCCGTGACCCCGGCGACACCTTCAGCCTCGCCGACACCAGATCCTGCGGTGGCGTTGGCCATCTGGGCCGGCGGGGTTTGCGTCGCTCGCGATGGCGTCGGTGCGACTTTGATTGACTTTGGTAAGGATCTAACTTTCGACCCGAACTCGGGGGTATCGGCTGCCGATCAATTCCAAGTTCAGCTAGATGCCCATCTCGACGAAATAAATGCGTCAATGGAAGAACTAGGTGCCGAGCTCGGAAAAGTCCCGGTTGATTATGTTGAGGCGTCGGCAATCGTCACCGAAGTTCAGGGCAGTGGTGATGATTTATTGAAGGCTCGCGATGAGACCGCGAAACATATTGCTGCGGCCCGCGAATCGAATGACCCGCTTAGTTTGGCAGCCGCTTTGGTGCAGGCTGGGATTTCAGCAAAAGCAACTTTTGATGCCGGCAAGGAGTTCATCCAAGTTCTAGATGCAGCCACTGAGCCAACTAGGGGTGAGATTGGCGCTGCCTTCGCTGCCGCACCGCAGTGTCAGTGACGCTTGAGCTTTCGCATTAGTGACTCCTGCACCACCGAGGCAACCAGTTGCCCCTGTCGGTCGTAGAACAAGCCGCGGGCCAGCCCGTGGCCACCGCGCGCGACCGGGGTGTCTTGCGCGAAGAGCAGCCACTGGCTGGTGTCGATCGGTGCGTGAAACCACATCGCATGGTCGATAGAGGCCAATTGCAGTTCGTCACGCATTTCAAAGTGGGGGCTAAGTGCGGTGCGGACCATCGTCAGGTCAGATAGATAGGTAAGTGCACTGGCCTGAGCCAACGAGTCACTCGGGAGGGGCTCGGTGATGCGCACCCACGACATGCGCTCGTAGCGGCCATCACGCAAGAAGACGTGGTGCTCATGGCCGACAATGCGCAGATCGATCAAAGCTTGGTCGGGGTAGTTCAGGCTAAGGGCGCTATCGGGATCGAGCGCCAAAATTTCGGGGTATGACATCTCCGGCACGTCATCTGGCGCTGCCACCGCGGGTATCTCGAACTGGTGATCTGGGCCAAGGTCTGTCAGGGCGAAGGAGGCTGTCATCAAGAAGATTGTTTCGCCTTGCTGCACCGCGCGCACGATGCGGGTGGAGAAAGATCTACCATCGCGCGGCCGGTCAACCAAGTAGATGATGGAGTCCTTGGTGCGTCCGGGGCGCAGGAAGTAGCCGTGGAGTGAATGCACTCGCCGAGCTTTATCGTCAACTGTCATCCCGGCGGCCATGAGAGCTTGCGCGGCGATCTGACCGCCGTAGGCACGAAGTGGTGCGCCAGAGTGGCAGGTGCCCGAGAAAATATCGCGATCCACGGTCTCCAAAGTCAGGCGGTCGATGAATCGACTCTCACTTGCCGTCATGACACCCTCCGAAACTCTCCGCTGCTGCGAAGTATTGGATCGATCACCGGTTGAGTCCGGCAACCCCGTCACCTTCGGTGACAGCCAAGCCCAGCAGCAGCAAATTGTTGCATGCATCGCCGAAGAGATCACCCGAATGCTCGGCGCTACCCAATTGCTCGCCCGCTTGGCTGCGATTCTTAATTGATTCAAGAATCGCCGCGAGCTTGAAACATGAAAGGGCCAGGCAGAAATCCAGGTGACTGGTATCAGCATCGGTAATAGCGCAATAAGCGGCGAGGAACTCAGCGCGGGTGTAGTACCCCGGCGAGGAAGTTACCTCTAGCGCGATTGGGATGGTGTTGCGGAGGTTGTCATTGCTTTCGGTCATATATAGCAGGGTCAACGCGACATCTAGTAGCGGATCACCAAGTGTTGACATCTCCCAGTCCAAGACCGCCTTTATCTCCATGGTTTTTGGGTCGATGATGGCGTTGTCGAGGCGGTAATCACCGTGAACGATGGAAGTCTTAGTCTGCTCCGGCAAGGTAGTTACCGCCCGCTGAAGCCAATCGATTAGTAAATCGGCATTGGGGTATTCAATCTTCTTCGTTAACTCCCACTGCTTAATCCAGCGGCTTAGTTGCCTTGGCAGGTAGCCGGCGGGTTTACCTAAGTTCTCTAGCCCGGCGGTAACTGGATCAATGTCGTGCAAATTGGCCAAGCACTGCACAAAGTTCTGCGAGACCTTGCCCGCCGATATTGGGTCAAGGCTGCTTGCGCTAACCGCGTCAGCGATCACCAAACCGTCGACAAACTCCATGAGAACAAATGGCGCACCGATGAAATCGGTGTCCTCGCATAAGGCAATCGGCCTCGGTACCGGATATCCGACTGATGTCAGACCGGTAAGTAACTTGAATTCGCGGCCCATGTCGTGGGCGGTGGGCAAAATATGGCCAAGTGGTGGGCGGCGCAGTACCAGTGGGCCGAGGTCACCGCCGCTTAACCGGTAACTGATGTTGGAGCGGCCTCCGGGTAGGAGCTTGGGGTTAAGTTCGGCGACATTGCCACCGAGCTGGGTGTTCAAGTAATTCGTCAGCGGCGCGACCCGCAGCCCGCGTGGGACATCGTCAGTTGCCATTTCGGTAACGCCGCTGGTGATTAACTCCGTTAGCATCGCC
Source organism: Candidatus Nanopelagicales bacterium (assembly GCA_009694585.1). GTDB lineage: Bacteria > Actinomycetota > Actinomycetes > S36-B12 > S36-B12. Next base: position 12,178 of record SHUQ01000036.1, read on the forward strand.
TCAACACCGGGCGCGTATTGAATGGCTTGCATTCCGGCCAACTGCGCGGCGACGACATTGCGGCGAATATCGTCAACGAAAATACAATCCTCGGCCTCAACACCAAGGGCTTCAATGATCGCCTCGTACGCGTTTAGATCAGGTTTGCGCACACCTGCCAAATCCGAAAGCACGACCACATCGAATTGCGCCAGCAAATCAGCGGCATAGTGATCGCCGTCCCAAGCATTTGACAGCACAGCTGTCTTCCAGCCGTTTGCACGAGCAAGTTCAACAACCTGCAGCATCGCATTATTGGGCTTGATGTATTCGAACATCTTGGCCAGCAGCCCATCGGCCAAAACTGGCTGCCCGGAAAAGGTGACCAAACGAGGAGCTAGTGCTGCTTCGAGTTCGGTGACGGTGATCTCGCCACGCTCGCGGCGATGCAGGGGGCTATCGGGGGTGTCGTGGAACTCGCGCATCACGCGCATAAATGAATCGGGATCGATTTCGGCTGCCGCCAGCCAACTATCGAAAGCGGTCTGAACCGGCGTGGTCAGCACCCCGCCCCAATCAAGAACCAGCACCGGGGCGGTGGGGTGGTGCAGCTGCTCATGGGGCGCCATCTGGCCTAGCCTCTTTCTGTTTAGCCCAGACCCTACCTAGTGACGGCTAGTCCTCCTCGCCGATATCTTCGTTCCACAGGCGCGGGTTCACTTCGATCCAATCCTTGAACATGGTCTTGGTTTCGGCATCGTCCACCACGACAACCTCGACGCCGTGGCTGCGCAGTAGATCTTCACTGGCCTAGAAGTTTGAGTTCTCACCGGCACGCGGCGGCCACGTTGGCCGCCCTGCTTTGGCAGTGGCGCACCACAAACACCATCTGAGGTGGTGGTGCCAGCGCCCGTCCTTTAAATGACACGCGGGTAACTGTCTGACCCCTGCGCTGTGCTCAACTCGTGGCGATTGTCGCCAAGACCGGGGTGTGGTGGTGAAGAATCTTCGATCGGCGCGCCTGAACCTAAGGCTGACTCCGGACGAACTGATTTTGATTAGGTGGGCGGCACTCGAGCAGCAGATCGCGGAACCGCCTTCGTGCTGGGCGCAGCAATCGCGCGGGGGAAAGAGCTGATTGCCGCGGCGCGCACCGGTTTTGCTCCTTAGCTGGATTAGGTCGGAGGGTCGGGGGGTGATCAACTGCTTAGGGCGCGGCATACTGAAGTCGTGATGGGTGACCCTGGCCCGTGCCCAGCCTGCGAGACCGTAGCGCTGGAGCGTCGCGGCGGCAAAGATATGTGCCCGAAGTGCTATTACATTCAGCCCTGCTGCGATGGTGGGCAATGCAATTAGGGCAGTTCTTTAGCCAGGCCTGGGAGATTGGGCCACCTGAAGTCTTAGTCCGACGGATTGATATTGCTGAGATTGCTCCGGGGAGCAATGTTGATATCGGGCCGGCTTTCGGGGCAGCGCTGACATCCGGCGAGTACGAGACTTGGCAATCCTTGACATCAAGTGCAAGTCGCCAGCACGAATGGTTACTTGGGCGGCTGGCACTTAAGGATGTGGTGCGGGCGTGGGCGGGTGAACGGGGCCAGCAACTTGAACCAAGTGATATTGAGATTCATATAGATGATGAAGGGGCGCTATTCGCGCGCTGCGCGGCATTATCGGGGGTTGGCGGTTCGCCGGTTATTTCGCTATCGCATAACTCCGGGGTGGTGGTGGCAGCGGCCGCTGACCCGGGTTCGTTGATCGGTATCGACATCGAATACGCCGACCGGCGAATAGATGTGGTGGCACGGGCCTTGTCCGCTCCGGAGCAAGCCTTCGTCTACGCCGAGGCGGCGTCGGTGCTGGACCTTTTGGTCGCTAAGGAGGCGGCGACCAAGGCCCTTGGAGTTGGCCTTGGGGGTGGGGTGTCGCGATGGCCGGTGGTGTCAGTTACTCCGGTGCCACAGGGCTTAGTGGTGGAAGTGACATCGGCCACAGATCTTGGCTTGGTGCTGCCAGTGTTGGTTTTGCATCCATTGGATACGGTGCTGGGCATCTGTTACATAGCCCCCGAAATCGACGCGGCGTAGAGCTATGTCCGCTGATGAGCTTGCGGCCCTGAAGGCGCGTTGGAACGACGTCCTGTTTTATCTTGAATCCCAAAGTCGGGTGGCCTGGCTACTCTACTTCGACGCGCGGTTGGTGTCCCTTGAAGATGACGTACTGACTATCGACTTCTCCGATCCGCAGCGCTTTGACCAAAGCCAGACTTTCCCGATCAGCACCGATACGCGCCATAGTGATGCGCTGCTCGCCGCGGTGACGGCCATCACCGGCCAAGTCATCACCCTTCGGATTGCGTGAGCCCAGCGATGCTCAGAGTTGTCACGGTAAACGTCAACGGCGTGCGCGCGGCGCATCGGCGCGGTGGCCTCACTTGGCTGGCCGATGCGAAACCCGATGTGATTTGCCTGCAAGAAGTAAGGGCAACCCACGAACAACTCCATGCCACCCTCGCCGAATCGTCATTGCAGGGGTGGCATGTGGCTCATGCACCAGCACCGCAACTTGGCCGCGCAGGGGTTGCAATATTGACCCGCAGCAGGCCCAGCCAGGTGCGCGAAGAGATGAAAGACCCGGTGCTTGCGAAATCCGGCCGGTGGGTTGAAGTCGACCTCGAGACCAAACAAGGCCCGCTAACCGTGGTCTCGGCTTATGTCCATACCGGTGAGGCCGACACCCCTAGGCAAATCGATAAGTACGTGTTCTTGGCTGCCATGGATGCCCGCCTTAAAGCTTTGCGCGCGCGAGCCACCCGCAGTGGTGGCGAGGTGGTGGTTTGCGGTGATTTCAATATCGCCCACCATGAGGTTGATATCAAGAATTGGCGCGGTAATCGTGGCCGCGCTGGTTTCTTGGAGCAAGAGCGCGAGTATCTAGACCGCTGGTTCACAAAGCAGTGGGTGGACCTTGGGCGCACTCTTGGTGGTGATGGCCCCGGGCCCTACACCTGGTGGTCGTGGCGCGGGCGCGGTTTCGATACCGATGGTGGTTGGCGCATCGACTATGTGATCGCGACCCCGGGGTTAGCCGGCAAGGCGGTGGCCGCGGTGGTCGGTAAGGCACCTACCTACGCCGAGCGGTGGAGTGATCACGCCCCGCTGACGGTGACTTTCAAGTTGTAGCGGCCCAAGCCTGCTGGGCGACGAGTTCAGCCACCAGTTGATCGGCATCCCCCGGGTTCATTCCGCGGGCTGGCTTCACGCGGCCGGGCCGGCCGGCCCAAGCGCAACCGCCTCAATGATGTCGGCGCCGGCGCGCACCCAGCCAACACCTAGAGTGAGTCGGTCGTCAGCTGCCACATTGGCAAATCGACATAGTTGTGGAAAACGGGATGGGTCCAAAATCAAGGACAAACCTGAAGAATTCAGGAACGATCTTGGGCCCACCGGCGGCTAATGCCGAGTGGCCCAGGCCGGCCAAAGTTCACATTGGAGGGCGTCCTCCAGCACGGCGACGGTATGCACGTCGGGCACGGTCTCCCCGGCCAAGGCTGGTGGCATCAATGCCAGCGGCCCGGGCCACCGAGCGCAGGCTCTGCTCGCCGGCCACGGCTAGGTAATTGGCCACGATGGCGGCGGTCACCATTACATAGGGCGGTGCCCCTGGGGTAAAGGGCCCGGTTGGCCACTTCCCATCAGGTAAAAGCCACTGCTTTGGGGGGCGGCGGCCATGGCTAGATCCTGTCACCAAGTGGGGGCTGGCCCGTGCATTTGCACTCTCGGGGTGAGAGTGCTAACTTTTGCGTTAGCACTCGACACCCGAGAGTGACAACTTACGGACGTTCCCGGAGGAACTGGCCCCATGGCAAAAATGATTGCATTTGATGAGGAGGCCCGCAGGGCCCTCGAGCGCGGCATGAACGTGCTAGC
>SHUQ01000037.1 GCA_009694585.1 Candidatus Nanopelagicales bacterium
GATTTCCGTGGCAACGTCGAGGTAAAGGAGGGCAAGGACGTGTGCCTGACCTTCGCGCAGAACTCCGGTAGCTACGTCGTTAAAGTTGATTGGTGGAATGAGTCCAAGGCCATTCACCTTGTGGAATGGGCAATTGCCATCCAGACGAGCGAGTCCACGCTGGCGTACATGGAGGCCGGTCACGCCGGAAATCCGAACTTCGTTGGCGTCGAGGGCGAAGGTGAAATGGAAATGTCCTCCAGCGATTCCATGACGCTCCTGCAGGTGGGCAACCTCATCGACGGTTCCGCCGCGGGCTTCATCACAGAACTCGACCGGGTTGCACAAATGCCTGAGATCCCTGTGCCCGTCACCTACCCCGAGGCCTGAAGTCCGCCACAGTTCCATCCAGATTCCATCCAGAGAAGATCGAATGACCCGCCAAGGCGCCATTCCCCTCTCTAAAACGGGAAAAATTGGAGCCGCCTCGGGGATTTGAACCCCGGACCTACGCATTACGAGTGCGTTGCTCTACCACTGAGCTAAGGCGGCGCGCTCATGACGAGCCTGCCCATGCTACCGGCAGGGCTGCCGTGCCCCTACTCGCAGATTAATTCGGCCGGCGGCAGTTTGCCACTCAGCCAGAAAGCGTCGATCGCAGCGTCAATGCACTCCGAGCCCTCGGCGTAGGCGGTGTGGTGGTGGCTATCCCAGGTGATCAGAGGGGCATTGCCCAACTGCTCGGCCACCCGCTGCCCCCATTGATAAGGCGTAGCCGGATCATGCTTGGTCGTCACGATAAGCACTGGTGGAGCCAAGTTCGCGGTGATCACCGGCGGCTGCTCGGTAGCTTTGGCCGGCCAGTTGGCGCAGCTTAATAGGGCCCACGCCTGCGCCTGCCCAAACGTCGGTGCAGTTACCGCCCACTCCTTCGCGAGCTGTTGCACTTTCGCCTTATCACCTAAGAATGGACGATCGAGGCAACTAACGGCGTAGAAGGCCTCGGTTGAGTTGTCGAGGTAGCGTCCATCAACACCTCGGCTGATTCGTGCATCGAGGAGTTCGAACAGTTGTTTGGCATCACCGTCGGCAACTGCCGCACTAAGTGCTGGGCGCAGTTCCGCATAATCACTCGGCGGGAAATAGAGGTAGGAAAGCAGCGCGTAGGTGGCGACCGGCTCACTGAGGATGCGGCCATTTTCGGTGAGTGGTTTTGAGTCGAGGCCTTGTAACCAGTCACGCAATTGTTTCGCTATCGCCGGCCCGTCACCAACAAATGGGCAGTCACTTTGGGTTGCACAATCATCAGCAAAGTCATTGACGGCGACCTCGAAGGATTCCGCCTGCTGCTTCGAGACCTCCTCCAAGGTTAGGTCCGGCGGCAAGACCCCATCAAGGACCATGCGGCCAACATTGGTTGGGAACAACTGCGAATAGACAATGCCAAGGTCTGAACCATAAGACTTACCTAGGTAGTTGAGCACCGGGTCACCAACTACTGCTCGGGCAACATCTAGATCACGTGCCGCGTCAATAGTTCCCATATGAGCGACGAGTGCACCCGCTTTGTCTTTGCAGGACTTCCCGATCTCGGCCGAGACCTCGACCACCTGCAGTTCTTCTTCCGGGGTGTCAGGTGTTCCGTCGACTTCGAGGATATCGTCGCGTTGCTGATCGGTAAGGCAGACAATGGGTGAACTATGCGCGACCCCGCGCGGGTCAACACCGACGACGTCGTAGTTATCGCGGATCTCAGGGCTAACGATGTAGTCGGCGGCTTTCGCGTAGTCAAATGCACTTCCACCTGGGCCACCTGGATTAACGAACAGCGAACCAATCGGTTCGCCATTGGCCTTAACCTTGGTGATTGCGAGTTTTGTTGTCGGCCCCTCGGGCTCCGCATAATCAACCGGGACGATAATCGTTGCGCAATCGGCAGCACCGCAATTACGCCAAATAACCTCTTGGTTATAGAAAGCCTCAAGGCCCGGCGGCGTTGGCGCTGCAGGGGATTTTGCACTCGGGGGTGCTACCTCTGGGCTGCGGGGGAATCCGCATGAGGTCAGCGAGAAGGCTAGAGCCAGCAACAGAATTGATACCCGCTGCACCGACATACTTCGTACCATAACCCGAGGGCCTAGCTGCGCTACTGCAGCGCCCGCCGGCGCGACTATGTAGAAGCGGTGCGGATCCAAGGATCTTTGATTTCCACCATCAAGGACTCCAACCCGACTAACGGAGTGACACCCGCTTGGATCTGAGCTCGCGCGTAATTGATCGCGCCCAGTCGGCGGCCGGTGTCATTAGCCGTGCTGTTAGCAGCAAGCTGGTGGATCTGGGGCCGCATCTCCTCGTTGATCAATGGGACGGCTGCATCCATCGCAATAACCAGCACATCGCGGTAGAGACCTAGGAGGTCAAGTAGTGCTCGATCGACTTGATCACGAACCGTGCGGGTGCTTCGCGTCTTTTGTCTCTTCGTCAGATCTTTCAGCGCTGCATCGCGCGATCTTTTGAGTTGGCCCTTGATCGCCGCCGACCCACCAACTCCATAACTAGCGTCAAGGTCTTCGATCTCCGCCTGATTAAGGGGCGAGGTTATTGCCTCGGCATCTTCGGTCGCGGCCTCCAAGATATTGGCGGCACAGATAAAGCATGACTGCAAATCACGTAACTCCAGGGGCACCCGCAAGACTTCTTGCCTACGGATGCGCGCATGCTCATCGGTGGCTAGGGCCCGAGCCCGACCGATATGACCTTGGGAGGCACGAGCAGCAAACGCCGCAATCGCAGCGTCTACGCCGTAGCGATCCGTGAGCGCCCTTGCCACCTCAGTCGTCGACGGGGTGCGAAGTGGGATGTGACGAGTTCTAGAAACTACGGTCGGCAGCACATCTTCAACACTAGGTGCACACAATAACCAAACGGTGTGAGGTGGTGGCTCCTCAATCGATTTCAACAACACGTTAACCGCTTGATCGGTCAACCGATCAGCATCTTCGACAATCACCACATGCCAATGACTACCAGCCGGTGACATCGCCGCCTGCTTCACCAAATCCCGGGCTTCATCAACGCTATAACTCAGGCCTTCGGGGCGGATGACATCAACATCAGGATGCCCACCTAAGGGCGCTGTTCGGCAGGCTTGGCAGACCCCGCAACCACCCTCTGGGCAGATAAGTGCGGCACCAAAACAAGTTGCCGCCGTTGAGCGCCCCGACCCAGGTGGGCCGGTAAATAGCCAAGCATGGGTCATCCCCGGCCCGGGTTCACCTCGAGTCATGGCCTCGGCACCAGCCACCGCCCGCTTAAGCTGCTCGACCACCTCGTCTTGGCCGACAAGGGCATCCCAGATAGTCATCGAGGTACTGCCATCAGCAGGTCGGCGCGCTCATGTATTTCTTTTGCTATCTCGTGGATCGGCAATACTGCGTCAATTACGAGATAGCGGTCCGGATCACCTTTTGCGATGTCCAAGAACGCTGCACGCACCCGCGCGTGATATTCAATTGGCTCTGCTTCCAAACGATCTGGATTGGTGATGCGAGTTAAACCAATCACCGGATCAATATCAAGCACGATGGTGAGGTCAGGAAGCAAGTTGTTAGTTGCCCACAAACTTAAGTCGCGAACTCTTTCAACGCCTAAATCTCGGCCGTAGCCCTGATAGGCAACTGAGGAATCCAGATACCTATCGCACACTACGACGGCGCCGCGAGCAAGTGCCGGTCGAATGACGCGCGCCACGTGCTCCCCGCGCGATGCGGCAAATAGCAATGCCTCTGATCTGGCATCAAGGCCGATAAACTCAGGGCTGAGCACGATATTTCGCATTGCCTCAGCCGCCGGCGTACCACCGGGTTCACGGGTGCGCACCACCTCGTGGCCGGCCGCGGTTAGGTGCTCAGCAAGTAGCTGCTCCTGCGTTGACTTGCCGGCGCCCTCGCCACCTTCAAAGGCAATGAACACACCGGGGCTGGTCGGCATGGTTACCGCGAACCCGCCGGAGCCAGAGCGGCCCGCTTGACGGCTTTCTTGTTCGGCTTCTTCGAGGTGCGCTTGGTAGCCGCCTTCTTCGCCGCCTTAGAAGCGCCCTTCTTAACCACCCGCTTGGTGGTCTTCTTCACTCCCCCATCTAGGGCAATGCGCGAGCGCCGCTCGGACAGCAGGTCACTGGCTCGGTCGACGGAGATGGTTGTCGGATCATCGGCGGTGCGAAGTGATGCATTGGTTTCACCGTCGGTTACATAGAGTCCAAAGCGACCTTCGCGCACCACTATCGGTTTGCCGGTGGTTGGATCATTCCCCACTTCGCGGATTGGCGCAGCAACTTGGCCGCGGCCGCGCCGTTGCTTGGGCTGGGCATAAAGAGCTAGTGCTTGCTCCAAGGTGACCGTGAAAATCTCGGCTTCATTTGCCAGTGACCTGGAGTCCGCCCCGCGCATCAGGTACGGACCATAGCGACCATTTTGCGCCGTGATGTCTTCGCTGGTTGCGGTATCACCACCAACAACTCGTGGCAAACTCAAAAGGCGCAAGGCATCCTCAAGGTTCACGGTGTCAAGGGTCATGTCAGAGAACAATGAAGCGGTGCGCGGCTTCGCCGACTTCGGCGAACCCTCCGGCAGTACTTCGGTGAAGTACGGGCCGTAGCGCCCGGTCTTGGCCACGATGTCTAGGCCGGTATCGGGATCCACCCCAAGTTCGCGATCACCCGACGGCATTGCCAGTAGCTCTTCGGCTTTCGCCGCCGTTAGCTCATCCGGTGCTAATCCGATCGGGATATTCGCCCGCTCCTCGCCGCGTTCGACATAAGAGCCATAGCGGCCTACGCGAAGGGTTGCATCGGTGCCGTCAATTGGGCTGGTTGCAATTTCACGTGCATCGATGGCCGATAGATCTTCGGTGAGTGGCTTAATGCCGGGGAATGGCCCGGAAACACTTTCGCCGCCTCGCCAAAATGCCCGTAACTGCTGCACCCGATCTGACTCGCCATTGGCGATTAGGTCGAGGACTTCTTCCATGTTCGCGGTGAACTGATAATCAACCAAAGCCTCGAAGTGCTCCTCGAGTAGTCGCACTACTGAGAACGCGGTAAAGCTGGGCACCAGGGCCGAGCCCTTTTTCCAGACATAACCCCGATCAATGATCGTCGACATGATGGATGCGTAGGTCGACGGGCGACCGATGCCTAACTCCTCAAGGCGTTGCACAAGTTTCGCCTCAGTGAATCGCGCTGGCGGATTAGTGCTGTGTGAGGAAGCCACCAGGCTTGTTGCCTTGATGGTTTGCCCTTCGGCCAGGCTCGGCAGTTCGCGCTCGCGGTCATCCTCATTCGAATCATCATCGACATCCTTGAGCGCCGCGAAGAATCCGGGGAAAACGACCACGGTGCCCGATGCGGTGAACTCGGCATCTATTCCGGTCTTGCTGGCTGCACCGAACTTAACCGTGGTCGTGGCAACTTTCGCGTTGACCATCTGTGATGCCACGGTGCGCTTCCAGATGAGGTCATAGAGGGCAAACTCATCAGCATTTAGTTCTCCCGACACTTCACCCGGGGTGCGAAATGAATCACCTGACGGCCTGACGGCCTCGTGGGCCTCTTGGGCGTTCTTGACCTTGCTCGAGTATTTGCGGGGCGCATTGGGCACATAGTCAGCGCCGTATAGCTCACGAGCTTGATCACGCGCTGCTTTAATTGCCTGATCGGAGAGGTGGACGGAGTCGGTTCGCATATAGGTGATGTAGCCGTTTTCGTAGAGGCTCTGCGCGATGCGCATCGTGCGCTGCGCCCCCCAGCGCAGGCGATTGGATGCCTCCTGCTGCAGTGTCGAGGTAATGAACGGTGCCTTCGGTGAGCGCTCGCTTGGTTTTTGCACCACCGAACGCACCGTGAATGTGGCATCCGACAAGCCAGTGACTAGCTGCTGAGCTGCTCTTTCATCCAGCAGGACCAAGTCCTTGCTCTTCAGGGCGCCAAATTCATCGAAGTCCCGGCCGGCAGCTACGCGCACCCCGTCGACACTTGTTAACTTCGCATCAAAGTCACCCGGGGTGAAAGTGCCCTCGATATCCCAGTAGCCCGCAGAGCGGAATGCGATGCGATCTCGCTCCCGGTCAACAACAAGTCGCACGGCAATCGACTGGACGCGGCCCGCCGACTTTGCATCGCGGCCGATCTTCTTCCACAGCACCTCAGAAACCGGGTAACCGTAGAGACGATCGACGATCCGGCGGGTCTCCTGAGCTTCAACCAAGGCCATATCAAGGCCACGTGGATTTGCTACCGCCTCGCGAATCGCATCGGGGGTGATCTCGTTGAACACCATGCGATGGAACGGCACCTTGGGCCGAAGTACCTCGAGTAGGTGCCAGGAGATGGCTTCACCCTCGCGGTCCTCGTCGGTTGCGAGCAGGAGCTCATCACAATCTTTTAGCGCCCGTTTAAGTACAGCGATGGTAGCCTTCTTTGACTCATGAACGACATAGACCGGCTGGAACTCATCGTCGACATTGACGGCAAGTTTGGCCCAGGGCTTCTTGCGATCAGCTTCGGGTAACTGGGAGGCCTTGGAGGCGAGATCGCGAATATGACCAACCGAGGCCATGACGGTATAGCCGTCGCCAAGGTAGCCGGCGATCTTCTTCGCCTTCGCCGGTGATTCGACGATCACCAAGGTTTTGCCTGACACGTTCACCCTTTCCTGACCCGCCACCACCGGTGGCCTAGGCGGAGTCTGACGCTAAGCCAGCCCCTGCTGTCAAATCCATCCGCCCCCGGTGAAGCGAACCCTTGACGTTCGTTCTCCCATGGGACTGGCGAAATGAACCGCCCTGCGTCCGGATATCGGAACACAGGGCGGCCAGGTGGAGCAATTTTCTAACTGGCTGCCTGCGCCATGTCGCCGACCGCAATTGGTCGCCGCTTGGAGATAACAACCGAGATGATGACGATTGCCGCAGCAACCACCGCGATCGCCCAGCGCAGGGTGGTATTAGCCCCCGTGCCAAGTGACATAGTCACGATCGCCGGTGCAATCAACAGCGCGACCAGGTTCATGACCTTGATCAACGGGTTGATAGCTGGGCCGGCGGTGTCCTTGAATGGATCGCCGACGGTGTCGCCGACGACGGTTGCGGTGTGGGCATCTGAACCCTTACCACCAAAGTGACCGTCTTCAACGAACTTCTTGGCGTTATCCCAGGCCCCACCGGAGTTAGACAAGAACACCGCCATGAGCACACCGGTTGCGATGGTGCCCGCAAGATAGGCCCCGAGTGCGCCAACACCAAGGCCGAAACCAACGGCGATCGGCGTGAGCACCGCGAGGAGCCCCGGGGTGACGAGCTCGCGCAGCGAATCGCGCGTGACGATGTCAACGACCTTGGCGTACTCCGGCTTGGTGGTGCCTTCCATGATGCCGGGGATGTCGCGGAACTGGCGGCGCACCTCGAAGATGACCGCACCAGCTGCACGCGATACGGCATTGATCGCCAACCCGGAGAACAGGAAGACAACCGAAGCGCCGATGATCAAACCGACAAGGTTAGCTGGTGATGCAACGTCAAGAACACCGAAGAACTGGTAGCCCTCAGGAACAACCCGTCCCAAACCGTCGGCCAACATGCTCGGCTCCCAGCCGGTGCTGATCGCGGCGGCAATAACCGTGTCGCGGAAGGCGCCAAACAGGGCCGTCGCGGCAAGAACCGCGGTGGCAATTGCAATGCCCTTGGTGATCGCCTTGGTGGAGTTACCGATGGCATCGAGTCGGGTTAGCACCGCAGAGCCTTCACCGTGCACATCACCGGACATCTCAGCGATGCCCTGCGCGTTGTCAGATACCGGACCGAAGGTATCCATCGAAACGATGACGCCAACGGTGGTAAGTAGCCCGGTACCAGCAAGTGCGATGGCAAACAAGCTGAGCAGCACCACGCCACCACCGAGCAAGAACGCACCGTAAACCGCAGCACCAATTAGCAGCGCCGAGTAGACGGCTGACTCAAGGCCAAGTGAAACACCCGACAAGATCACCGTAGCCGGGCCTGTCAACGAGGTCTTGGCGACATCATCAACAGGGCGGCGATTAGTCTCGGTGAAGTAGGCGGTGAGTTGCTGAATCAAAGCCGCAAGTGCGATGCCGATGAATACCGCACCGATCACGAAGACCCGTGGGTTCAAGGACGCACCGGTCAGATCAGCGGCAATGCCACCGAGTGATTCGATACCTGCCCAATCGGCCGGCACCCACACAAAGACAGCGACGATCACAAGTACCGCAGAGATCGCAGCAGAGATGAAGAAGCCACGGTTGATGGCTGACATGCCAGAGCGATCGCTGGCGCGCGGTGAGACCGCGAAGATGCCGATGACAGCGGTGAGCACCCCGATGGCGGGAATGATCAACGGCAGCACTAGGCCAAGTTCACCGAAAGCCGCCTTACCCAAGATGAGTGCGGCAACCAAAGTGACGGCGTAGGACTCGAAGAGGTCAGCTGCCATACCCGCGCAGTCGCCGACGTTATCGCCGACGTTATCTGCAATCGTTGCCGCGTTGCGGGGATCGTCCTCAGGGATTCCCTGCTCGACCTTGCCTACTAGGTCAGCGCCGACATCAGCAGCCTTGGTGAAGATACCGCCGCCGACCCTCATGAACATGGCCAGCAGGGCGGCGCCGAAGCCGAAGCCCTCAAGAACCTTCGGGGCTTCACCTTTATATACGAGCACTACGAGGGCGGCGCCAAATAGGCCCAGGCCCACCGTGAACATGCCCGCAACGCCGCCGGTACGGAAGGCAATCTTCATGGCCTTCTGCTCACCGCCTGCGTCATTTGCGGCTGCGGCCACTCGCACGTTTCCGCGCACCGCGAGCCACATCCCGATGTAACCGGTGGTGCCGGAGAATACGGCACCAACCAGGAAGAAGATGCTGCGTCCGATGCGCTCACCGGTGGTTTCAGCCGGGAGTAGGAACAGGACAAAGAAGACGATAACCGCGAAGATCGCGAGGGTCTTGAACTGCCGCGTGAGGTACGCCGAGGCACCTTCTTGGATCGCGCCGGCGATCTCCTTCATGCGATCGGTGCCTTCACTGGCCGCCAGCACCTGGCGGACAAGAACGGCTGCCACACAAAGTGCGGCCAACGCGATGACGGCAACAATGACAACGAGGGTCATGTTGGTGCCGGATAACTCAATCATGGGTCTCCTGACCTACCGGGACAACGCGGACATAGGGAACGGGCGGAGTCTACGCAGGGGTCTTACCAAAGGGCGTAACAGGTGTGCTAGACGGCAGCTAGGGCCGAATCCAGCGTCGCATGAATGTCAATCAGGGTGTCGATCCCGGTGATCGAGAACACCCGCATAACCCGGAACTCGGCGACCACCAAGATCAGCGAGGTGCCGGCCTCGCGGGCCCGCTTCAGGGCCGTGACGAAAACACTCAGGCCCGATGAATCCATGAAAGTGACATCTGTTAGGTCAACTACCACCGGCTGACCGGCCGCAATGGCCGGGCTCAGCACCTCGGTTAGATCCGGGGCGGTGTGGATATCAAGCTCACCACTCACGGCGATGACGGTCACGGCACCTACTGCACGGGAATGCACGGCAAAATCCACGTACACACTCTTGCACATGGCCGCTCAGCATGCACGCTATTGCTCGGGCTGGCCCGCCCGGGCACTTGCCCCGATACCAGCAAGTGGCTGGCCGAGGAAGCCAAAAAGACGCTCCAGCAACCCGGGCGCCGGCACCGTGCCACTGACAAACACATCACCGCTGTCTAGGTAGCAGGTGTTCAGTAGCGCTCCATTGGCCTGCGCGACCAACTGGGCCTGATCGCACGACTGGCCACCTGATTGCGCACCCGCGAGAGCGGCTAGGTCCATCGCCGTACTGACCTGCTGACGTGCCACCGCCACTTGGCCGGTGGCCATTGCCACGAAACCACCAAGTAGCAGCATGAAAGTAAGCGCTAGGGACCAAATGGTCGCCGAGCCACGGTCGGAGTGGAGGTAAATCACCAGTTGAAGTTTTCACGGGCGGCCACCGCAGAGCGCCGCACGGTTAATCCGAGGCCGTCAAACATCGGCACCGGTAGCGATACGTACTGGGTCAGTTCAACCAGCACGCTGTCGGCCGATTGATCGATATTCAACTGCGCCTTGGGGGCTTGTTCACTGGTTTTTCGGGCGATGACCTCGACGTTTTCACCGCGCGCGATAGCGCGAGCTGACTCACGAGCTACGTCTCCCAGTGACAACGCCGTAGTCGCAACACCAAGGGCCCAAATAAGTGACATCGCTATGCCGAACAGCATTGGAATTGCAATAGCGGTTTCGAGGAGCACACTTCCACGATCACGTGACAGCAGAAGTTTGATCGCGTGGCGTGGTGGGCCACTGGGGCCCACCACCTCTCCCCCGCATGGTTTCGTCATCCGCCGAAGATGGCCTTGAAGGCATGCGAAATGACAGAGAAAATAAGTTCTCTTACCGCGTCACTGGTAAGAAGTTTGATCAAAATGCCGCCAAGGCCGGCAACGGCAACGGTGCCGACGGCGTACTCGGCAGTTGATAGGCCGCGCTCGTCTTTTGCAAATCGAGATAGCAGGATGCGCATTTGTTCTCCTTAATGCCCGTGAAAACACGTGCTTTGCCGACGAACGGTCGGCGCGTGATGCCTATTGGCAAGTCCCACTCTGTTTTAGATTGGCGATCGGCGACAGGGTCACTTCTTAGACTGTGGATGCGCCGGCAAACCCGCGGCCATCTGGGGATAACCTCAGCCGTAGAAGAGATCACTCGCCATTGACGCAACAACAGGAACCACCCCGAGCAGCAAAAAAGCCGGTAAGAAACATGCTGCAAGTGGTGCCACCGCGCGAACGCCAGCAGCACGCGCCGCAACTTCCACAGCGAGTCGATGCCTTCGTCTTAAGTCATCGGCCGTGCCAGCCAACAGGGTTGATAGCGGTGCACCAGATGTAGTTGATCGCACAAAGGCGAGGGCGATCGGGGCAAGTGAGGGATCATCGCGCAGGTTGGCCCAGGCATCGGCTGGATCTGCCCCCAACTCCAATGCCGCACCTATCGGAAGTAGCAGTTCTGAACTCGGTTCACCCACTGCTTCAGCAACTGCATGCAATGCAGCGCGCAGTGGTGCCCCGGCGGCCAAGGTGGCGGCCAGAAGGTCGGCAATATCCGGGGCCTGTTTCATCAGCGCGGTACGCCGAGTGCGTGCTGCGCGCGACTCCATCCGCATAATTAGTTTCGGCGCAACTACCGCGATAGCCGCCCCGAGGATCACACCTCCAGAACCGCCGACAAGCAGGGCGACGCCAACACCGAACACAATTGCACTGGTTGTCGTCAAAGCCCCGCGTGACATCCGTCGCGTGACTTTAGGCCGAGAAAAAAGTTCATTCAACCGCCCATTTGCACTAGGGCGCAACCAAAGCCAAACTGCAGCGAAGGCGGCGGCGGCGGCTAGTGCACTCACAGTTGGTGCTCCACGGCCGTAGCGATCCGCGAGGTCCAGGCCATACCGGCCACGGTCAACAGCGCCCCGCCGAGCAGGCAAAGCAGCCCGGGTGTGGTACCCAATAGCCACTGCACTGGATCCGCGCCCATCAGCATGCCCATCGCCAACCCGATCAGCGGCAAGGTGGCGAGCATTCGCGCGGTGGCCCGCGGCCCGGCAAGTTGTGCCTCCAGTTGCACCCGCACATCCTCGGCAACCCGTGCCGATGCCGCCAATCGTTCAACCGCAGTGCTCAATCCACTTCCCGATGCTGAACTCACCTGCCAGCATGCGGCCAGCGCCGCCAAGACCGGTCGCGCCTTCGCGTCCAGGCGCAGGGCCGAAGTGACATCACCATCAAGGCGCAGCGCCGCCAAAGTTGCGGGCCAAACCGGTGGGGAGCCAGCTGCATTAGTCAGGGCCACCCCGAGTGGCTGCCCACCACGAAGCTCAGCGGCCAGTGCCGAAAGTGCTTCTACCACCTTGGTGCGTTGCGAGGTGATCGCTCGTCGCGACGCCGGCCCGAACCCAAGGCGTGCGAGCAGGAAACTGGCTAGATTCTCCCGACGCGGAGTTGGTGCAACGAGGCCACTATTAGCCAGCCGCCAGCTCGCATCAACCGGCATCAGCAGTGCAACGGTGGCCGCGATGAGTAGCGCGCTGGCGAAAATCACGGAGTATCGATGGCGGCGGCGGTACCGCCGACCCGGTCGGTCAACCGCCGAATACCGGGTTCGGGCAATAACGCTCGCCCGTGCCGCCGTAAGGCCGGCACTGCCCGCACCAATTGATCCGCACCGCGCTCCAGCACATAGATACCCTCGACAACTCGTTGCCCGGTTAAGTCACGTTGCAGGTGCACCACTGCGTCAATACCGGCTGCAACTAGAGCGTGCACGGCGAGACGGTCTAGACCGGCGGTGAGACCAAGTGCCTCCAATCGCGCCGGCACATCCGCTGCTGAATTCGCATGCACGGTGCCGCACCCGCCCTCGTGTCCAGTGTTGAGAGCGGTCAACAATTCGACCACCTCGGCACCGCGTACTTCACCTACCACGATTCGATCTGGGCGCATTCGAAGTGCCTGCCGCACCAACTCGCGCATGGTGATCAACCCGGCACCTTCAACGTTGGCGACCCGTGATTGCAATCGCACGGCGTGCGGATGGTCTGGCATTAGTTCAGCGGAGTCTTCGATCATCACTATGCGTTCATCACGTGGCACCAGCCCGAGCAAGGCTGAAAGGATTGTGGTCTTGCCGCTGCCAGTACCTCCACTGATGACAAATGCCAGACGTTGAGCAATCAGCATGCGTAACCACTGCGCCCCGGTGGCGTCGATACTGCCAATTACCTCAAGTTCATCGAGAGTGAATGCTCGACGCTGCGGGACCCGAATCGAGATGAGGGTGCCTTCGACGGCTACCGGCGGGATCACCGCATGCAATCGCGTGCCATCGGGTAATCGGGCGTCAACAAATGGTGTCGAGTCGTCGAGCCGGCGGCCAACAGATGCAGCCAACCGTTGCGCCAACTTTCGCACATCATCATCGCAGCGGAACACGACATCAGTGCGCTCAATTCCGTTACCTCGGTCAATCCAAACATTGTTCGGTCCGTTAACGAAGACATCGGTTACCTCGCCGGTGCGAAGTAGTGGTTCAAGAGGGCCAGCCCCCACCAGTTCCTGGCGCAATGACTCGACTAATCCCAGCACCGCAGCATCACCGAGCACTACACCTTCTGCGCGCAGGGCCGAAGCCACCCGGGTCGGCGTCGCATCCGCATGCGCCGCGATTAGTCGCGTGCGCACCCGATCAAGTAACGGGGTATTCACGCGACGCTCAATTGGGAAATTGAGCCACTCAATGCTTCGATGCAGGCTCGCGCAAATTGGGTGCGCGGCCCGGGTATCTCACCTTGCTCTGCACCAGCCGCAATTGCCGAGTCCTCCACTAGGGTGGTTAGAAACCCTTGACCTAATGCTCGCTCCATGTCACCGACCCCCAATCCACGCGGTGACTTGCGCATGAGCAGTGTCAGTGGCCCACCGAAATCCAGAGCTGGGAGCAGTGACGCTGCCGCGGCTACCGCGCGCACGGAATTCGGTATCACCACATATGCGCTTGTCGCCACGCCGAGGGAGATGGTGGCAACCGGGTCGATCGCACGCACTAGGTCAACTACTACGAGGTCGTAACCGCGCACCCCCGCGTCAAGTACGCAGGTAAGTGCCTCGGCATTTAGTGAGCCCGAATACTGACGACCAAATGACAGCACTGCAACCCCACCAACATGGGGTAATGCTTCATTAAGAGTAGTGGCACTTAGTCGACCGCGAGCCTCGGCGAGATCGGCCCACCTAGCCCCCGGCGCCTGCTCGGCTCCTAGTAGTAGGTCAAGACCCCCACCGGTGACGTCGGTGTCGATCAACAACACCCGCCGGCCCTCACTTTGCGCCGCTGTTGCCATCACGGCGGCAACGGTTGAAGCACCAGCTCCACCGCAGGCCCCGAGCACACAAATCACGGCCCCCTGCCTTGATGGGCCTTCACCTGAATCTGCAAGACGCTCGATCAACCAACGCTCAGCATCGGGCAATGACACCACCTGCTCGGCGCCAATGGCGATGGCATCGCGCCAAACTGAATCAGGCATCGGTGGGGTGTCGGGGCCACCGCTCAGGTCTCGGGCAATGACAACGACATCACGGCGCCTTGGCATTTGGCTGAAATCGGCGAGGCGATCAACGCCGATTAGCACCAACGGCGCGGTCGCCCACTGCGCGCGAGCCGAGTCAGCATGAGCGGCAAGATGAATATCGACACCCGTCGCTGCAGCCAGCCGCAGGATGTCTTCGGTTAGGTCGGTGTCATTAGTTATCAGCAGTGGGCGCCTAGTTTCCATTGGTCCACCTTCAGCGCCACGTACCCGAATGACCAGCGGTAAAGCACCCGTTGTGGACAGATCTTTTCAGGGTTGTGGATAACGATTCACCTCGCGTTCGCGCCCACCACCCAGTGGGTGCCACTGCAACTCACCCGAGCGGAGTACCGTCAAGGGGTGAAAACCGCGGCGTTCTTCGACCTCGATAAAACCATCTTGGCTAGGTCCAGTTCATTCGCCTTCTCGCGCCCCTTCTATAAGGGCGGGCTGATCGGCCGCAGTGATGTTATCCGCAGTGCCTACGCGCAATTTGTTTATCTTGCCTCCGGCGCCGACCACGACCAGATGGAGTCAATGCGCACCTACATGTCGAAGCTAGTTACCGGCTGGGATGTCGACAAAGTCAAACAAATAGTTGCTGAGACTCTCGACGAGATCGTCGACCCCATGGTTTATGACGAGGCCATCAAACTCATCGAAGACCACAAGGCCGAGGGCCATGACGTCATAATCATTTCTTCATCGGGCACTGATGTCGTAGAACCCATTGGGCAACGCCTCGGCGTCGACATTGCAATCGGCACCCAAGTTGCAGTCGAGGACGGCCACTACACCGGCGAGATCTTGTTCTACGCATATGGTGAAGGCAAAGCCGAAGCCATGCTGGCCCTTGCCGCCGAACACAACTACGACCTCGCCGCCTGTTACGCATATACAGATTCACAAACAGATCTACCGATGCTTGAACTCGTCGGTAACCCTGTCGCAGTGAACCCAGATTCCGAATTGCGTAAAGTCGCCACGGAACGCGAATGGCCGGTATTGGATTTTCAAACTCCCGTTGCATTACGGAAAACAATCGACACCAAACAGGCGGCCGCCGCAGGTGCCGGCGTAGCTTTGGGTGCGGTCGCACTTGGTATTGCCTGGTACGCCCGCCGCCGCGTCACCCGCGCCTAAAATCCTGAAATCTCCGGCCACCGACACCATTTGGTCTGAGTGCGCGCGTTTTTGTCGTGAAACCTGGATTTTTGGTCGGTTTCACGACGAAAACGCGCGCGCCCACGGCAACCGCACTGAATGCGCGTGCCACCAGTGCCTTTCGTTGGTTACTTCCATTTTTACTTCGGAGTGGGGGCGGCGCAACTTCCTAGACGGTGACCGCCTTCGCACCCAGCGCGCAGGCGGCTCCGAACCAGATCAGGTAGGCCGATGAGCCGGCCATGGTGCCCGATGCATACGCCCGCAGCGCGTCGACATAAGCCGGACGCCCCAGGGTGAACATCCCGTTCT
>SHUQ01000038.1 GCA_009694585.1 Candidatus Nanopelagicales bacterium
CCGGCCCGCGCTGTGATTTCGCGGTCTTCTAGAGATCTGCTGGACATTGACTCGCGGCCGGCGGCGATAACTCACAGCGATAGGCTCACGCACTATGGCTGAGTTCATCTACACCCTTTATAAAGCACGTAAGGCCCATGGCGACAAGGTCGTCCTGGACGACGTCACCTTGTCCTTTCTCCCCGGAGCCAAAATCGGGGTGGTGGGCCCAAATGGCGCCGGTAAATCTTCGCTCCTAAAGATCATGTCTGGTCTTGATGACGTCTCAAATGGTGAGGCGAAACTGATGGAGGGTTTCACCGTCGGCTTCTTGCAGCAAGAACCCAAGCTTGATGAGACCAAGACAGTTTTAGAAAACGTCGAAGATGGAGTCGCCGAGACCAAGGGCATGATCAACCGTTTTAACGAGATCTCCGCTGAACTAGCTAGCCCAGACGCCGACTATGACACCCTGCTGGCCGAAATGGGCAAATTGCAGGAGGTCATCGATCACCGGGGTGCTTGGGATCTCGATGCGCAACTCGAGCAGGCGATGGATGCGCTGCGGTGCCCGCCACCAGATGCCGATGTCAGTGTTTTGTCCGGTGGTGAAAAACGCCGAGTTGCCCTATGTCAGCTGCTGCTGCGGCAGCCGGATCTACTATTACTAGATGAGCCGACCAACCACCTAGACGCAGAAAGCGTGCAGTGGCTCGAGCAACACCTCGAGAAATATCCGGGTACGGTGATCGCGATTACCCATGACCGCTACTTCCTCAACAACGTGGCCCAGTGGATTCTTGAGCTTGACCGCGGTCGCGCATACCCGTATGAAGGCAACTACTCGACCTACCTAGACACCAAGTCCACGCGTTTGAAGGTTGAGGGGCAAAAGGATGTCAAACTGCAAAAGCGGTTGACAGATGAACTGGAATGGGTGCGCTCGAACGCGAAAGCCCGGCAGACCAAGAGTCGCGCCCGTTTGGACCGGTATGAAGAGATGGCGGCCGCGGCCGACAAGACCCGTAAGTTAGACATGGAAGAAATTCAGATCCCGCCTGGCCCGCGCCTTGGCAGTTTGGTGGTCGAAGCCAAAGGGCTAACCAAGGGTTTTGGGGATCGACTGCTGCTTGACGATCTTTCTTTCATCCTGCCGCGCAACGGCATTGTTGGCGTCATCGGCCCCAATGGTGTTGGTAAGACCACCCTCTTCAAGATGATTGTTGCGGCGACCGAGGGCGAAGTTGTGGATAAGGATGATCTGCCAACCTCGGGCGATATTCGCATCGGCGACACCGTAAAACTTTCCTATGTCGATCAGTCGCGCTCGGGGCTTGACCCGACCAAGAACGTATGGGAGGTGGTATCTGATGGATTGGACTGGATCAAGGTAGGCAATGTTGAGATGCCATCGCGAGCCTATGTTTCGGTATTTGGATTTAAAGGCCCTGACCAGCAAAAGCCATCAGGGGTGTTATCCGGTGGCGAGCGTAACCGCCTGAACTTGGCCCTCACTCTAAAGATGGGCGGCAACCTATTGCTGCTCGATGAGCCCACCAACGACCTAGATGTCGAAACTTTGGGTTCACTTGAAAATGCGCTGCTCGAGTTTCCCGGATGCGCGGTGATCACTTCACATGATCGCTGGTTCTTGGATCGCATCGCGACCCATATCCTCGCCTACGAAGGTGATTCGCAATGGTTCTGGTTCGAGGGTAACTTCGAGTCGTATGAGAAGAACAAGGTCGAGCGGCTCGGCGCGGATGCGGCGCGGCCACACCGGGCGACCTATCGAAAACTCACCAGGGGTTAAGCGTGCGGATCTTCCGGGTTAATGTCGAACGACACTTCAGCGATCTCGACATGCTCCAGCACATCAATAATGTGGTGTATAACGACTACCTCCAAGAGGCTCGTATTCGACTGATGGCCGAGCTGCGCAGTGATTTTGAGGATCCCTATTTCCCGCAGGTCTTGGTGCGCCAGGAGATCAATTACCGAAAGACGCTGGTGCTGCGACCCGAGCCGTTGATCGTCGAAGTTTGGGTTACCTCGGTTGGCCGTACCTCCTACGCACTTGGTTTTCGGATTCTCGATGACGACGGTACCCTCGCTGCGGATGCGACAAGTGTCATGGTGTGCTTTGATCCTGCTACTCAAGGGTCAGTGCCGATCCCTGCTGACTACCGATTGGCACTAGTTGAAGCCATGGAAGGTGATTAATCAGTGTCTGTCACCACGCTCACCTTGACCGTTGATGATGCGCGGGTACTCGCCGCTTTTGGCCGCCGGCAATTGGCGTGGGATCCGCTACTGCCTGTGCGAATTGTGTCGACCCCGTCCTCGGTAGGTCTCTATACGGCGCCACCCTTGAATGTGCTGGCGCTGTTTGCGGTGCCTGCGACCATAACCGGTGGCCCAATCGACTTCACCGTGTCACTCGCATCGCTAGTTGCTGAGTTCGATGCGACTATTCAATTTAGTTCAGCAATTAAAGTTGAGAGCTTGCGCGAGGTAGTTGTGCCGGTGACCTCAGCTATGAGCGTCACACACCTGCCGCCAGCCGATGGCTGGCAGATGCCGATGCAGGCACTTGCCGGTGATCTCATGGTGCATGTCGATACGGCGGTGGCTGAGTTCACTACGAGATCGGCGGGGCAAACAGAACCGGTGCAGCAATCAATCGCTGATGAAATCTGGGAGCGACCAACTTGGGCGGCGCTGCCGATGCGGGTGCTGCATGCCGCTCGACGTTTGGGGATGATGTCCAATGATCAATCACGGGTGAGTGCTGCCACCAGTGGGCCTTGGAAGCGCTTGGCTACCGCGCGCGGCCAAGTTTTCACTAGAGCAAATGGTGGTCGTGCAGGTATTGGACTGCAGGTTGTTCGCTAGACATTTTGCATAGCCATTGCGGCGCTGCCTAAGTACTCCCACAGCATGTCTTCAAGATCTTGCGGTAAATGTTGTTCATGCACCGCATGCGCCATCAATTCCATCCACCGGTCACGGGCGGTGACATCGATTTGATAGGGCGCATGCCGAAGGCGCAACCGGGGGTGGCCGCGCTCAAGGCTGTAGGTCTGGGGCCCGCCCCAATACTGTTCGAGAAAAAGGCATAGCCGGCGCTCGGCTTCGGCTAGGTCGGCATCGGGGTATATCGGTCGCAGAATCGGATCTGCCGCAACGCGTTGGTAGAAGTTAGCGACAAGTGCAGTGAAGAAAGGGCTGCCCCCCAAGGCCTCATACCGGGAGACGCCGCCCGCCGCCGCTGATTCGTCACCTGAACTCACCTAGCGGTCACCGCCTCGTCAGATAGTGCATTATTCAGCCGTACTGGCCCGCCGGATTCGGCTTGCTCGATGATGTGCCGGGCCATCGGCGGAAACACGATCGCGTGGAATGGCGCGATGGACCACCAGTAGATATGCCCGATCAAACTCTTGGGCCAGTAGACGGCACGCTGGCAGAGGATGAGGCCACCGGCTGGGTCCTCGCGCACGGTGAACTCCAGCCAAGCCCGCCCTGGCATCTTCATCTCCGCGCGCAAGCGCAGCAATTTCGGGGGGATTCGTTCTTCCACCCGCCAAAAGTCCACTACGTCGCCCACGATTAATGTGTCTGGGTTGCGGCGTCCGCGGCGTAGTCCGACACCGCCAATTAGTCGGTCGAAGTTGCCGCGGATCTGCCAAAGCAACTGGGCCGAATACCAGCCGTGCACCCCACCGATTCGATCTAGGGCCGCCCAAAGTGCTTCCGGCGACGCCTGTGTTCGCAATTCCCGGACATCGGTGTGGAGTGAGCCACCAGCCCACTCTGGGTCACTTGGCAATGGATCACTTGATCGGCCCGGGGTGGATGCACCCGACCACCGGGTCGCAACTTGGGCATCGCGGATTCTGGTGAGTGCGCGCGCCACTGCGTCCTCGAAAGTAAGTAACCCGTCGGACGGATCCGGGATGAATTGCGCGATGTCGTGGTCTTGGCAGACGGACGGGTGGCGTAGGGAGCGCACCAGTGGTTTGGCGATGGCTTTAGGTACCGGGGTCACGAGATTCACCCAGTGACTCGATAGTTGTGGGGAGAGCAGATTGATCGGCAAGATGATGCGGGCGGGTAACCCAGCGACCGCAGCGTAGCGCTGCATCATGTCCTGGAAAGACATCACCTCGGGGCCACCTATATCGAAGGTCCGGCTTATCTCTGGTGGGAGCTCAGCACCAAGAACTAGGTACCGGAGCACATCGCGAATGGCAATCGGCTGGGTCTTCATGCGCACCCAGCGCGGGGCGATCATCGCGGGCAAGCGCTCTGTCAGGTAGCGCAGCATTTCGAATGATGCAGAACCCGAGCCGATAATTACTGCCGCCCGGAATTCGATGGTGGGCACTCCGGAATTCCTGAGCGCCTCGCCGACTAGCACCCGAGAACGCATATGCGGTGACAGCTTGTCCTGCGCGATCTCAGGAGCAAGTCCGCCTAGGTAAATGATCCGGCCAACATTTTGTTCGGCGCATCTGGTTGCGAAAACCTGCGCCATCGACTGCTCTGCAGTTTCAAGATCATGGCCTTCTTGTAGTGAATGCAATAGGTAGTAGGCGACATCGATATCGGCCAGTGCGGCCGTTACCGCTATCGGGTCACCGGCATCGCCAACGCTGATCTCCACTTGATCAGCCCAGGGGATATCGCGGAGTTTTTCGGGGGATCGGGCCAGCACTCGGACTTGATATCCGGCTTCGAGGAGTTTACGGACTAGTCGGCCACCGACATAGCCGGTGGCTCCGGTGACCAAGCAGCGCTTTTTCATGGCTCCATTCTGGGGCCTGGGGAGGTTCCCGGCATGTTGGGCTGGGGGCGAACCAGTACCGGTATCACGATTCCGGCGCGATCAAAGGCCAACTTCATTCGCTCCCGGATGGCTCGCGCCAAGGGCACTTGCTGTTCTGGTACGGCCTTTGCGGTGATTCGCAGGAAGACGGCATCTCCGCTCATCGACTCCACGCCGGCGAACATGGGCTTACCGAGCAGCATGTCGTCGTAGGTCGGGTCTTCGTCCATATCGATCGCTACGTTCTCGATGATGTCGCGCACCTTGTCGAGATCGGCGTTGTAGGCGACGGGGATATCGACAACGGCGAGGGTCCACCCCTGTGATTTATTCGCGACCCGCAAGATTTCACCGTTTCGCACGTACCAGACGATGCCCGAAAGGTCACGCAGCCTGGTGTATCGCAGTGCGACTTCTTCGACGGTTCCGATGGCCGGTCCGAGGTCGACTACGTCACCGACTCCGAATTGGTCCTCGATGATCAGGAAGATTCCGGACAGGTAATCCTTGACCAAAGTCTGGGCGCCGAATCCAAGTGCGACGCCGATAACTCCAGCACTTGCCAACAGCGGTGCAATGTCGACACCTAATAGCGGAAGAGCCGTCAGTAGCGCGATCACCCAGACCGAGATGCTCACCACGCTGGTTAGCAGGGATCCAATCGCAGCGGCCCGCTGCTCGGTTCGCTGATTCAGTAGCACATCACTTAACTCCGCGGTGCGCATCGTGCGCCGGCTATCTTCAAGTCGCTCGCGGCGGGCCCGTTCGGTGGTGCGCCGAACAATTCGACGGATCGTCCAGAGCAGGACTATCTGCGCGATCAGGGCAACCACGAAAATACTGACGAACTGCAACGGCACGCCGATGATCCAATCCCGGGCCGCCTCCCACCAAGATTGAGCCTTGGTCAAGATCACCAGTGACGAGTGCATCAGTTAAGCCCGGTCCACTTCGCGAGAAAAGCCAATGTGTCAGCAGACTCTTCGACCGCTTTCGAAATAGACCTTGCACCGTGCCCGACATCACCTTCGGTGCGCAGCAGAATTGGCCGATCCCCGCTGGTCGCATTTTGAGTTGCGGCACACATCTTGCGGCCGTGCATTGGGTCGGTGCGGGTGTCATTGTCGAATACCGCGAACATTGTCGCGGGGTAGTCGGTGCCTTGGGTGACGCGGTGGTAGGGCGAGTAGTTGATGAGCCAACCGAACTGCTCGGCATCTTCGGGGTCGCCGTACTCGACCGTCCAGGTTGGGCCTAACTCAGATGTGGTGTACCTGATCATGTCGAGAAGTGGTGCGACACAGACCACCGCATTGAACAACTCTGGCCGCTGCGTCATGGCCGCGCCTACAAGCAAGCCGCCATTAGAGCCCCCATAAATACCAAGTTGCGCTGGCGTGGTCCAGCCTTCGGCGATCAGGTACTCAGCTGCCGCGTGGAAGTCATCGAAGACATTTTGTTTCTGTCCGAGCATGCCCGCCCGGTGCCAATCCTCGCCCTCCTCGCCGCCACCACGCAGGTTCGCGATGGCCCAGACGCCACCGGCTTCGACCCAAGACAAAATTGCGGCGGAGTAACCGGGCGCCATCGGGATACCAAAGCCCCCGTAGCCATAAAGCACCGTTGGCTTTGGCTCATCAGGTTTATCGGCGCCCGACAGGATGAACATTCGAACTTCGGTGCCGTCTTTAGAGCGATAAATAACTTGCTTGGAATACACCTTCGGGACATCAACCTTGCCCGGTGGTACCGCATGGATTGCCGAAGTTCTGGTGCGTGCATCGTAGGAATAGATGACGGGCACCGTCGTGTGATCTGAATACACGTACCAAGTGACCGGCCCACCGTCAATATGTTCTAGGGGCCCACCGATGATTCCGACGCCCGGAAGTTCGACCTGCTCTATGAAGGTGCCGTCCGCGGACCGATGCAGTGACATCTCCGAGACCCCGTGCCGGGTTTTCACCACCAGCATCAGGTCTTCGGATAGATCTGGTCCGTCAAGGATGGCGGTGCCATCGAGTACCGCGTCATCGTCCTCGGGCACGAGGTCACGCCAGTTTTCGAATTCTAGGGCATCGGGTGTGGTCACTGCCATGCGTCCCCGCGGTGCCCCGCGGTCGGTATTCACAAATACCCGCCCATCGCGGCCGAATGTCAATGAGGATTGCGCATCTACGTCGCCTTGGATCAATTTGAATGCGGGCGCAGCTTTGTCGCAGGCACTTAAGTCTGCAAGCCACAAGTCATTGCGCGGCTCGGTGCCTTCGGCTGCTGATACCTGAAGCCAGTGACCGTTTCGGCTCACTTCAACACCGTAGTAATTCGTCATGGTCATGCCCGCGCCGAAAACCATCACGTCTTCGTCGGTTGAAGTGCCGACGGTATGCAAGTAAACGCGGCGGTGGAAGTTGCGTTCGGATTCAGGTAGCAGTTCAGGGGCGATGCGGCGTACGTAATAGAACGCTTCGCCGCCGAGTAACCAAGCGATGGGGGAGAAGCGACACCGGTCAATTGGGCCATCGATTTGTTCACCGGTCGCGACGTCCATGACGTAGACATCGCACTCCTCGGTGCCGCCCTCGGAGAGTTGGTAAGCAAGCTTGTCACCCTCCTTGGAGGGTTGCCACGAATCAAGGGTTGTCAAGCCCTCGGGATCAAGGACCATCGGGTCGATCAGCACGCGTTCGCCGCCGCCATTTTCGACCACATAAAGCACAGCGAATTGCTGACTTGGATCACGGCGCATGAAAAATGAGCGATCACCGCGCCAGTAGGTCGGGGAGATGCTGCCAGCCCCGAGAAGTTGGTCCATCCGCTTAACAAATTGCTCCCGCGTTTGCCAAGTGTCACGCTCGGCGTTCATCAATTCACCCTGAGCTGCGGCCCAAGTGGCGGTGCGCTCATCTGCTGGATCCTCGAGCCAGCGGTACGGGTCAGGCACCGCGATTCCGTGCATTTGCTCGATTAGATCTAGGCGCGGGGTTGGCGGGTAAGTGGTCACGGTGTCCACCCTAGGCTTCCCCCTATGGCCGCGCCGCACGACCTCACCGCCTTGGAGCAGGCGCGAGCCATTGCCACTCGCGAGATTTCGGCGGTCGAACTAACCGAGCATTACCTCGCGAGATCCGCAGCCCACAACATCGAATTAGGCGCTTTTATCACCTTGACCCCAGAGCTGGCCTTGGCCCAGGCGTGGGCGGCCGATGAGGTGGTAGCCCGAACCTCTGATCGAAGTGCACTGCCAGTTTTGCACGGGGTGGTTGTGCCGGTGAAGGACTTGAATTTTGTTGCAGGTGTCCACTGCACTTTTGGATCCAAAGTATTTGGCATCACCCCGCCTATCGATGACTATGTCGTCACGCGGTTAAGGCAAGGCAATACGGTGATGACGGGTAAAACCAACACCCCGGAGTTCGGGTTGTCCTGCTACACCGAAAATCAGGTGACAAATCCAGCTCGTACCCCATGGGATCTCTCCTGCTCGGCGGGTGGTTCAAGTGGTGGCGCCGCCGCCGCGGTCGCGGCAGGGCTGGCGCCGGTCGCCCAAGGCTCAGACGGGGGCGGTTCGATTCGGATCCCGGCAAGTGTCTGCGGTTTGGTTGGCCTAAAGACTTCACGCGGGCGTATTTCGAACGGCCCAATGCGCGATGGTGTCGGTGACCTCGGGGTTAACGGGCCCTTGGCCCGAACCGTGGCCGATGCGGCGGCGCTCTTGGATGTGATGTCTGGCCACTTCGTCGATGACCCTTTCTTGGCACCGCCACTTGGCCCGGGCCAGACATTTCTCGCCGCGGCGCGCCGTGACCCGGGCAAGTTGAGGATCGGCCGCTACTGCACGCCGGTAATTACCGACTGCGGAGTCGATGCCCAATGTTTGGCAGCATATGAGTGGGCGACCGCTTTGCTACTTGAACTTGGTCACGAAGTCGAAGATGTGCCCGTGCCGTTCAGCCTTGATTTGACCAGCGCATTTGAGACGGTGTGGAGTTCGTTGGCACTAATCACTCCGGTGGCGCCCGAGCGGGAGCCGGAGTTGATGCCGCTGTCGCAGTGGCTGCGTGAGCGCGGACGAGGCGTCACCGGTGGTGAATTGGCAAGTGCGGCCTGGACATTACGCAATGCGGCACGTGGTGCGATCAATTTGCACAGCGCCTACGACGTGATTTTGACTCCGGCACTGGCCCAGACTCCGCGACAAGTTGGCCAATTGCGCAATGACAGCGATCCTGCGGCTGACTTCGAAGCCCAAAAACAATTCACGCCTTTTACCGCGCCCTACAACATGACCGGGCAGCCGGCGATTAATGTGCCCCTTTATTGGACTGAGCAGAGCCTGCCGATTGGGGTGCAGTTGGCGGGGCGGCCCTTTGATGAAGTGACACTCTTGAGCTTGGCCGGGCAACTGGAGCGGGCACATCCTTGGACGCACCGGCATCCGGTGATGTGGTGAGCGGGGCATAATTCATTGCGGTCGGTGAAGGCCTCGCGCGCCTAGCGATAGCACATGGAGTAGCGATCGAGTACTGGGATCAAGTCGGCAATCGGGTGTCTGTCAGCGCCACCGCTGTCGAGGCGGTGTTGCGTTCCCAAGGTGTCGACCTAAGTGGCCCAGATGCCATAGCAAGGGAACTGGAAGTTGTCCGGTTGCGCGATTGGCGCCGCATGCTCCCGCCGGTATTCATCGGACGTGAAGGAGAGCAGCGCCGCCTTTGGGTGCACGTGACCCACGGGCAGCAAGTGCGCGTCCAGGTGGATCTTGAAGATGGGCGTCGGGTTGATCTGGAGCAAATGGATTGGTATGTCGAACCAGTTGGCCTAGGTGACCGCTACATCGGGGAGGCGAGTTTTGCGGTACCTGCAGATCTGCCACTGGGGTGGCATACCGCAACCGCGGTCACCGTTGATGAAATAGCGACAATGCCTTTGGTGATGACCCCGCGCCGGCTTGACGCGGCGGCGATTACCGGTGATCGGCAGTGGGGTTTCATGACGCAGTTGTACGCGACGCGTTCAAGGAGCTCGTGGGGGCTTGGCGATCTACATGATTGCGCATCACTCGCGGCGTGGAGCGGTAGCGAGCTAGGCGCGGGATTCTTGTTAATCAATCCGGTGCACGCGGCGTCGCCGACACCGCCGATGGCACCTTCTCCGTATCTACCGGTGACCAGGAGATTTACGAACCCAATCTATTTGCGTATTGAAGATATCCCTGAGTTCGATGGGTTGTCCGCCCCGGTGCGCGAGCGCATAACGCAGTTAGCGCAAACGATGCAGCAAAGAAATCGCACCGGTGAACTACTTGACCGCGATGCGGTCTGGGCGGCCAAGCGAGTGGCCCTCGAGGCCATATTCGAAGTCAGCAGAACGGCGGCTCGCGTTCAGGAGTTTTCCGAGTACCGGGCGCTTGAAGGCCAAGGTTTGCTGGATTTCGCTACTTGGTGTGCGATCAGTGACACTCTTGGCGGTGAATCGGATAAGTGGCCAAGTGATTTATCGCGTCCCGGTACCGAAAGCGTTTTCGAGTTCTGCGCCACCCATGTGAAGCTAATTGATTTTCACTGCTGGTTGCAATGGCAGATGGATCAACAACTCGCGCGCACTCAAATGTCGGCTACGGGTGCGGGCATGGCAATTGGTTTGATGCAGGATCTGGCCGTGGGCGTGCACCCCGAGGGCGCCGATGCTTGGTCACTGCAAGGGGTGCTGGCGCGGGGGGTAAGTGTTGGCGCGCCCCCGGATATGTATAACCAAGTGGGTCAAGACTGGTCACAGCCACCGTGGCTGCCCTCAGCACTCGCCGAAGCGGCATTCGTGCCGTACCGCGATATGTTACGCACGGTGCTGCGGCACGCCGGTGGCCTTCGGATCGATCATGTGCTCGGCCTGTTTCGTCTTTGGTTGGTGCCGGAGGGGATGCCGCCGAATGTGGGCACCTTCTTAAAACTCGATCACGATGCGATGCTCGGGATTTTATGCCTTGAGGCGCAGCGGGCAGGAGCCATTGTCGTCGGCGAAGATCTAGGCACCGTGGAAGATTGGGTGCAGGAGGTGCTCGTTGATCGCGGCATCGTGGGCACCAGCATTTTGTGGTTCGAGGCCAATCCAGATGGCACCGCGAAACCACCGCGCGAGTGGCGGCACGAGGTACTGGCGAGTGTCTCGGTTCATGACCTCCCCCCGACCGCGGGCTTCTTGCGCTACGAGCATGTGCGGATTCGCGCCGAACTTGGTTTACTGACCTGCCCGGTCGACGAGGAGTTGGCCGCCGCCCACGAGCGTGACTCCTGGGCCAAGTTGCTCAGTGCCGATGGCTATCTGCCACTTGACGTGGACCTAGGCACCGACGCGGGGCTAGAAGAGTTTGTCGTGGCCCTGCATCGTGCGGTGGCTGCGTCACCAGCACGACTCCTCGGGGTGTCATTGCCCGATGTCTTCGGTGACCGCCGGTCCCAAAACCAGCCGGGCACCGATCAAGAGTACCCAAATTGGCGGGTACCGATCAGTGACGGCGCCGGCGCGGTGGTGGTGCTCGAAGACCTGTTCGCCAAGCCCGAATTGTTGATGCGATTGGTAGGTGCGGTCCAAGGGGAGCAGCGAAATGGCGAGCGTCTAGGGTTAATGCTGTGAGTTCACTTCAAGCAATCCTGCTCTTCGCCGGGATCCCATTAGCGCTTGCCGCGTTCTTCGCGGTTGCGGTTTCAGCCGGTGGCTGGATGCGACGCTCAAGCCCTGATGAAGCGAATCTGCCAGGGGCCGCGCTCTTCATTTCTAGTGCGGCGACCCTTCCGGATCCCTCGAGGGTCCCCGATGCCATCGACATGGTTTCTAAGTCATTTGTTGGGGGTGGAGCAAGTGACCGTTGGTAATGGCGTAACCGATCGCGAGCGTGACAAGATCCAGCGTGCCCTAGATCTTGCTCGTGAGATCTCCGGACTTTGCTTCGCGGTGTATGTTGGAGACCTGCCCAATGAGCGCGAGTCGGCCATTGCCGCCCATGCCAAATTGGCCGACCCCGAAAGCGCGGTGCTAGTCGGTGTGGATCCGAGCCGCAAGATCATCGAAATTGTTACCGGCACTACCGCTGCTCACCTACTTGATAATCGATCCTGTGAACTCGGCGTGTTCGCCATGCGATCTTCGTTCCAGGCCGATGATTTGGCCGGTGGTAT
Source organism: Candidatus Nanopelagicales bacterium (assembly GCA_009694585.1). Taxonomy (GTDB): domain Bacteria; phylum Actinomycetota; class Actinomycetes; order S36-B12; family S36-B12. The sequence continues at coordinate 11,983 of SHUQ01000038.1, forward strand.
TCGCGATGGGCTAATGCTGCTCGCTGAGCATGCGCGGGCGCCTAAGGTGCTGCACCTAAACGACCCCGCCTAACTCACCACGCAACGCGGTGTTGGTCTGGGTTAGTTGGCGGCGTCAGCGACCCGGGCGCGAATCGCCCGCTCAATACCATCGCGACCTTCGCTAACCAATCGGCGCAGGGCTGAATTTAGATCTCGGGAGAGGAACGCGTCGGTTTGGGCGAGCGTTTCGGCATCAACCAAGAACACCGGATAGAGCCCCATGGTGATGCTCTGTGCGGTTTCCATGGTGCGCTGCTCCCAAACCTGTGGCAGGGCCTCGAAGTACTTGGTTCGGTAATCAGCAAGTAGTTCAACTTGGTCAGGTTGCACGAACCCGCCGATGGTGGCTTCGAGAATCGCATTTGGTAGATCGGTGCGATCGATGATGTCGGCCCACGCCAACTCCTTGGCAACCATCGTGGGTCGCGCGGCGAATGCAACGGCGCCTTGACGACGTCCGGTAGCTGTGTCGTCACTTCTAAGCTCGGTCTCGATAGCATCTTCGGCAAGTCGGCCAACTGCCACCAACCGCTGCAGTAGCGACCAGCGTAGGTCGGTATCGATCTTCAGGCCATCCCAAACGGTGGTTCCATCAAGTAGTCCGGCGACGATATCAAGATGCGCTGGCATAGTTGCGCAGGCGGTGAACACCCGCGCGAAGGCGAGCTGATGATCGCTGCCGGGTTCAGACTGCTTCGCAAAACCGAGTACGCCGGTTGCGATTCGCTCTAGGTACTCCTCGCGATGTACCGGAGCCGCGAATTGGTCGACGGCGGACTTGAGTTGACGCAGCACCCCTTGGACCACGCCGATGTCGGACTCTTGCTCGATACCGCTAAGCACCAGTGCGAGGAAGTCGCCCGTAGAGACTTCGGCATCGCGGGTCATATCCCAGGCCGCGCCCCAGATGATTGCGCGTGCCAGCGAAGAGTCGATCACGCCAAGGTGCTCAACCGCGGTGCGCCAAGATTTCTCATCCAAGCGCACTTTCGCGAAAGTCAGGTCATCGTCATTGAGCAGCAGCAAGGCTGGCTGCTTAAGCCCAACTAGGGCAGGCACCTTCGTGCTGGCACCTACCACATCAAGTTCGAGGCGCTCACGTCGAGTGAGCGCGCCATCAACTAGGTCATAGAGACCAACAGCGATGCGATGTGATCGCAAGGTTGGCGGCAGCCCGGCAGGTGCACTCGGTGGCTCTTGAGTGATAGTGAATTCGGAGTAGGTGCCATCGGCAGCGACCTCAAACTGGGGCCGGATTAGGTTGACACCACTGGTGCGGAGCCATTCAGTTGTCCAGCCTGTAAGGTCTCGACCTGACGTGGCTTCGAGTTCACTTAGGAGATCGGATAACTCTGTGTTACCCCAGGCGTGCTTGACGAAGTAGTTGTGAACACCGGCGAGGAATTCTGGTTCACCAACCCAAGCCACGAGTTGACGAAGCGCGGATGCACCCTTTGCGTAGGTGATGCCATCGAAGTTAACTCGCACCGAATCGAGGTCGACCATGTCGGCGGCGATCGGGTGGGTCGACGGCAATTGGTCTTGGCGGTAGGCCCAGGCCTTGCGTTGATTCGAGAAACTCGTCCATGCATCAACATATCTGGTGGCGTGGACGTTGGCGTAGTGCGCGGCCCATTCTGCGAATGACTCATTAAGCCATAGGTCATCCCACCAGGTCATGGTCACTAGATCGCCAAACCACATGTGGGCCATCTCGTGCAAAATCGTGTTTGCGCGTTGCTCGTAGGCAGCGTCTGTAACACGTGACCGGAAGATCAGGTCTTCCAAGAAGGTTACGCAGCCGGCGTTCTCCATTGCCCCGGCGTTGAACTCCGGGACGAATAGCTGGTCGTACTTTCCGAATGGGTACCCGATCTGGAACTGCTTCTCGAAGAATTCGAAACCGGCCTTGGTGAGATCGAAGATGTCGTCAGGGTCCAAGTACTCAGCGAGTGAGTTGCGGCAGAAGATACCGAGTGGGTACGTGCCAAAAGCGCCGGTATATGAATCGCGAACTTCGTAGTAGGGCCCGGCCACCAATGCGGTGATGTAAGTTGACATGCGCGGCGTGGCAGCAAAGGACCAACGCGAGGTGGTGGACGTGAGGACCTCGGGCTCAGGGCTGGGGGAGTTGCTGACCACTTTCCAGTGCGAAGGCGCGGTGACAGTGAGTGCGAATGTCGCTTTCAGGTCGGGTTGCTCAAAGCAGGCGAACATTCTGCGGGCATCGGCCGACTCGAATTGCGTGTATAGGTAGGTCTCGTTATCGACGGGATCCACGAATCGATGCAGGCCTTCACCGGTGTTCATGTATGCACAATCGGCGGTGATGACAACTTCGTTTTCGGCCTGCAGGTTCGGTAAGTCGATGCGGTTACCATCAAAGACCTGCGTTACGTCAAGGCTCGTGCCATTTAGTACCACCGAGTGAACCCGAGGCGCTATCAGGTCGATCCAGGTATCAGCACCGGGGGTGCGGCAGCCAAAGACCGCCTTGGTCACCGAAGTGAATACGGTGTCACCGGTGAGGTCGACATTGACTTCGTAGGAGCGGGACTCGATCACGCACGCGCGCTCCTGCGCCGTCGCCCTAGTGATGTTCTCGGTGCCTGTCATGTTCTGATCCTTCCATTAAGGTCATCCCATGACTACAACGGCTGACTTCTGGTTCGATCCCTTATGTCCGTGGGCCTGGATGACCTCAAGGTGGATGCTCGAGGTAGAGCAGGTTCGAGACGTTCAGGTGCACTGGAATGTGATGTCCTTGGCGGTGTTGAACGAGGGCAAGGAACTTCCGCCGGAATATGTGGAGTTGATGACCGCCGCCTGGGCGCCGGTGCGCGTCATTGTTGCCGCCCAGTTGGAGCACGGCGACTCGGTGGTCTTGCCGCTCTACACCGCAATGGGTACCCGGTTTCATCACGATCAACGTAAGGACTACGACGCCGTTATCGTGGAGGCGCTGGCTGAAGTGGGTTTACCGGCGCAGTTGGCTGAAGTTGGTGGCACCACGAAGGTCGATGAGCAATTGCGCGCGAGCCACCACCGTGGGATTGCGCTCGTTGGTGAAGATGTCGGCACCCCGGTGATTTGTGTCCCGGGCCCCGATGGCAACCCGGTGGCATTCTTTGGCCCGGTGATGACTCCCGCACCCAAGGGTGAGGCGGCCGGCTTGCTTTGGGACGGCACGTTATTGGTGGCCGCAACGCCGGGCTTTTATGAGATCAAACGCACCCGCACCGTGGCACCGATCTTCGACTAATGCCCGAGGGTCACGTTGTTCATAGGCAAGCCCGGCAGTTGACTCAAGCATTCAAGGATGAGCCGGTTGGGGTAACTAGTCCGCAAGGGCGATTTACGGCGGGCGCGAAGGTTTTGGACGGCGAAACTTTCGCTAAAGCTGAAGCCCGCGGCAAGCACTTATTTATTGAGTTCGACAACAGGCGCTGGATACACATACACCTTGGCCTCTACGGTAAGTGGCAGTTCGGTAAGGGTATTGAAACTGATGACAACGGGCTGATTCGGCTTCGCATCACCTCGGCAACGAACTTCGCGCAATTACGTGGCCCCGCTGTATGCGAGGTGGTCACTGATGACGAGATGGCAGCGGTGCTCGCCCGGATCGGCCCCGATCCGATCCATAAGCAGGCTGATCCAAGTC
>SHUQ01000039.1 GCA_009694585.1 Candidatus Nanopelagicales bacterium
ATTGTTACCCCGGTTGTCGAACACCTAAATCCGCCACCGCCCATTACCTCACCGGTGCCCAATCCCGAACCACAAGAAGGCCTCTGGCAGCCGGTTGGCAGCCGGGTGGCCGGTCTCCCCGCGATGTATGTCGCTCGGGTGCGCGTTGACAATGTGCACACCAGTTACTACGCCTCGGTACTTTGGATCGACACCTTGCTTGCTGATGCTATGTACATCCCAGGATACGAAGAACCCGGCGGCCCGAATCCATTCAATGGAGCACTTCCCAAAGACCTTTGGCCCATTGTGCTGGCAAACTTCAATGGCGCATTCCGCTTGGAAGACTCAATGGGGGGTTACTACTACGGTGGCGAAATGGTTAAACCACTCGTCGACGGCAAGGCGAGTACTGTTTTGTACAAGGACGGCTCGATCAAAGTCGGCAAGTGGGGCCGGGACATCAAGATGACCGATGATATTCAAGCGGTTCGGCAGAATCTAAACCTGATCGTCGACAAAGGTGAATCAAAAGTTTCAAGTCCAACCGATAACGTGGTTTGGGGAGCAACTACCGACAAGGAGAGTTTGACTTGGCGTGCCGCAATTGGCCAACGCACCGATGGCAGCATCATTTATGTCGGATCACCATTTCTTTCGGCCGATGGGCTGGCCAATACTTTGGTGGGAGCCGGCGTCCAAGAGGCGATGGTTCTCGACATGAACAACTGGTGGACCGCTGGCTTCTACTTCCGACACAAGAAGAACGGCACTCCGCTGTGCCGCAAACTTGACCCGTCATTTGCAGAAGGCTGCGACCGCTTTCTTTACCCTTTTAAGCGAGATAGTTTTCAGTTCTTGGCTAATTTGCCGCTCTCACCCTAGTGAATCTTCACCATAGAAGACTCGGTCCACAACTTGGCGGGCCCGCCGAGTAACCCGCCGGTAATCCTCAACGAGTTGACCTGACGCCCCCGGCGGGTAACCAATTACGTAGCCAACTCCCGCCAACTCCTGCAGGTCAGTTGGCACCATGTCAGAGGCGCGATCTCGGACCAGCATGACAGCATTTCGGACGGTGGTGGCAAATCGCCAGGCGACACGAAGTGCGTCGGCATCGGTAGCACTAAGGAGCCCTTCATGCTCTGCCGCAGCAAGAACCGGCAAAGTCTCGGTAGTTCGGAAGGACGGGTATGCGCACGCGTTTTGCATTTGTAGCAACTGGGCTACCCATTCAACATCACTTAGCCCACCTCGACCCAGCTTGGTATGCAAGGTCGAATCCGCGCCGCGCGGCAGCCGTTCTGCCTCCATGCGCGCCTTAAGACTCCTAATCTCCCGCACCTGCATCTCCGGGATTCCACCATCGGGGTAGCGAAGCGGATCAATAAGTGCCAAGAAGCGCGCACCCAAATCGTTGTCACCGGAAACGACGCGAGCGCGTAAGAGCGCTTGGGCCTCCCAAGCAGATGACCAACGCCCGTAGTAGGCCTCATAGGACGCTAGGGAGCGCACCAGCGGACCTTGACGTCCTTCCGGACGCAAGTCCGCGTCGACATCCAATGGCGGGTCATTGGTGGGCGCCATTAAAAGCGTGCGTAGCTCATTTGCTACCGCGAAGGCCGCTGAATTCGCCGCATTATCATCGGCTCCTGAAATTGGTTCATACACGAACATGACATCAACATCACTGCCCAAACCCAGCTCACGCCCGCCAAAGCGGCCCATGCCAATAACTGTGAATCGCATTGGCAATTGCGAACCACCGCTGACGACGCGCTCTGCAACGCGCAGGGCGCCGGCTACCGTCGCAGTGGCAACATCGCTTAACGCAACTTGTGCTCGATCGATTTCGGCTACATGCAGCAACTCCGAGACGGCAATACGAAAGAGCTCGCGACGGCGCAGTGAGCGAACCGCCCCAACGGCGACCATCGGATCATCGTGTCGTTCGGCTGCAGACTCCGCTTCGGCCAGAAGTGTCTCCAAGGGTCTAGCCTCTAATTCAGTGTGCTCGGCGAGCATGGCCACATTCTCCGGAGCCCGCAACAGTAACTCCGTGGCATATTTACTAGAGGCCAACACCTGCGCCATTCTTTCGGCGGCCGTTGACTCATCTCGAAGTAGCCTCAGGTACCAGTGGGTTGATCCCAGTGCGTCGCTAACCCGCCTAAAACCCAGTAGACCGGCATCTGGATTCGGCGCATTGGCGAACCACCCGAGAAGCACAGGCAACAACGTGCGTTGAATCGCTGCCCGCCTACTGACTCCAGAAGTAAGTGCCTCCAAATGCCTAAGTGCCCCCGCTGGATCTCGATAGCCCAGAGCCCGCAGGCGCTGCTCTGCGGCTTCCGGTGTCAGGCGGGCTTCACCGGCATCAAGTCGAGCAACAGCTTGCAGTAACGGCCGGTAAAACAGTTTCTCGTGGAGCCGGCGCACCTCCCGCGCATGCTTACGCCATTGCGCATGAAGTTCACCGACCGGATCACCACGATATCCAAGTGATCTGCCTAGGCGGCGGAGATCACGTTCATCTTCAGGCATGGTGTGGGTGCGGCGCAACCGATAAAGTTGTAGCCGATGCTCAAGTGTGCGCAGAAACCGGTAAGCATCATCAAGTGTCGATGCGTCATCGCGCCCAACATAACCCCAGGTGGCCAGCGCCTCGAGCGCGATAAGGGTTGTCGAGCTACGCAGCATTACGTCACTTCGGCCATGAACCAATTGAAGTAACTGCACCGAGAACTCAACATCGCGAAGGCCACCGGGGCCAAGTTTCAACTCACGCTCAGCGATGCGAGCGGGAAGGTGCTCTTCAACACGGCGGCGCATCGCCTGCACATCACTCACAAATCCATCATGATCGGCAGCACTCCAGACAAATGGTGCCACCGCGTCCACATAGCGGCTACCTAGTTCCATGTCACCAGCCGACGGTCGCGCTTTAAGGAGTGCCTGAAATTCCCAAGTCTTCGCCCAGCGCTCGTAATAGCCAACATGTGACTCGATAGTGCGCACTAGCGCACCTTGCTTACCCTCTGGGCGGAGCGCGGGGTCAACCTCCCAGATTGAACCTTCAGCAGTGACCGAGTTGCAGGCGCGCATTACCCCAGTCGCCAAGTCCGTGGCGGTCTTCAACGCACCTAACTCGTCAGCACCTACGGCCTCGGCCACGAAAATCACATCAACATCACTTACGTAGTTCAATTCACGTCCACCGCACTTGCCCATGCCAATAATTGCGAACCGGCAATCAGGGGCACCCTCAGGCAAACCAGCGCGGGCAACTGCCAATGCCGCCTCGAGGACACCATCAGCTAGGTCTGAGAGCCATGAAGCCACCGACTCCATTGGCGCCAAGCCGGCAAGGTCACGTGCCGCAATACCCAATAGGTGGGTGCGATATCCAATACGCAACCGGTCCAATATTTTCGCCGTGTTGCCATCGGCCACCGGTTCGAGCAACTGCGGATCGGCTCCCACCGCTTGCAGCAACGCCGCCCGCACCTTGCTCGCCGCCGGCGCCAGTGCAAGTGCTTCGGCGTCACCCAAGATTGCCCAATGCTCCGGGTGGCCGATGATGAACTCACCTAGTGCCTCAGACATTCCCAAGACTTCAAGCAGCCGGCTCAGGGTGTCCCGATCAGCTAGTAATGTCGAAGTAATTCGACGGCGCACCTGATCACTGCAAGCCTCGAGGAAACGCGTCAGTAACAAAAGTGCTTGATCAGGGTCCGCCGCAGCGGCAACTTGAGTAAGAAAATCACTTGCCTCATCACCTTGGCTGTCACCATCAACAATCCCAGTTTCGGCAAGTAATTCGACAAGCGCCGGACTTTCAAGAAGTCGAGTTGCGCGGTCCAACTCGCAAAAACCTAGGCGGGCCAATTTTGCCCTACTTGTTGCCATTCTCTTGCTGTCCATTAGCGAGAGCCTGCTGCGGCGCATTGCCACACCAAATCAGCCCAGGCGCGCGTCATCGGGCGCCAAGCACGAATTAGGTCGGGTTCAGCAGCTCGAAACTGCGCGCATGCCTTCGGTATATCGCGCCCCGAACGCTCCAGGGCTTCATCGGCCATCCCCGCCCAGGAGAAGAAAGTTTCGGCGTCGACCTCCGGGTGAAATTGCAGGCCGTAGGCATTGTCGCCAATTCGAAAGCCTTGCACTCTGCAACTGTCATTAGTTAGCAGGAGCACGGCATCAGCAGGCAGTTCGACTATGTGATCTTGATGCCACTGGCCGGCGGGAATGTCATCACCGGGAGCCCCAATTGCACCCATGACAAAATCTGTTAGGCCATCAGCGGTGCGCATAACGCTGACCACCCCGATTTCGGTAACCGGCCCTAGCTCAACGCGGCCGCCGGTCGCAGCCGCCAGTAGTTGGGCTCCAAGACAAAGACCGAGGACCGGAATGCCCCGCTCAGTCGCATCGGCCAACAGCGCCCGCTCAGCCACCAGCCATGGCGCTACCTGATCATCGGTCGCCCCCATGACACCCCCAAGGGGCAACAACCCGTGCACCCCTGTTGGTACCACGGCCGGCACTTGCTCCCCGAAGCACGCCGCGATGACCTGCACGGTGATGCCCACCTCGGCCAACCATTGCCCGACCATGAGCGGTGGGTCGGTTGGATCATTTTGAATGGCCAGCACCAACGGCGCTGAACCGGGGTAGATATCAGTTGTCACAACTGTGGAAGGTAGCGGTCCAGTTCCCACTGCGTCACCTGGCGTCGGTATTCATCCCACTCAGCCTGCTTATTGCGCAGGAAGAAATCAAAGACATGCTCACCAAGGGCCTCAGCAACTAATTCTGAACGCTCCATAATCTGTGTTGCTTGGTTGAGGCTAGAAGGTAGCGGCTTCATGCCCATTGCTTTGCGTTCAGCCTCACTTAATCCCCAAACATCATCCTCAGCACCATCGGGTAGTTCATAGCCTTCTTCGATGCCTTTGAGGCCTGCAGCTAGCAATACCGCTAGCGCCAGATAAGGGTTGCAGGCACTGTCCATTGAACGAAATTCGATGCGGGTGCTGTTGCCCTTAGCCGGCTTGTACATCGGCACACGAATTAAAGCGGAGCGATTGTTGTGCCCCCAGCAGATCCACGAAGGTGCCTCTGCCCCACCGGCAAGTCGCTTATAGGAGTTCACCCACTGATTGGTGACGGCGGTGATTTCGGGTGCATGGGCAATTAGCCCGGCAATGAACGACCGAGCAACTTTGGACAGTTGATAAGGGGCACCGGCCTCAAAGAATGCATTTCGGTCGCCTTCGAAAAGCGAAAGGTGGGTATGCATACCTGAGCCAGGATAGTCACGGAAAGGCTTTGGCATAAATGACGCACACAGGCCTTGCTCGAGGGCAACCTCCTGCACGACTAAACGAAAAGTCATCAAATTGTCAGCAGTCGTCAAGGCATCGGCATACCTCAGGTCAATCTCCTGCTGACCGGGACCGCCTTCATGATGGGAGAACTCGACCGAGATCCCCATTGCCTCAAGCATCGTGATTGCCTGGCGTCGGAAGTCATGACCAACCCCATTTGGGACATTGTCAAAGTAACCGTATTGATCCACCGGGATCGGCACCTGACCCGCAACCGGTGACTCCTTGAATAAATAGAACTCGACTTCTGGGTGCGTATAGAAAGTGAACCCAAGATTGGCGGCTTTGGTAAGGGTGCGCTTGAGTGCATACCGCGGATCGGCGTATGACGGAGCGCCGTCTGGAGTCAAGATGTCGCAGAACATCCGAGCCACCCCCGGGCCTTCACTTCGCCAAGGCAGCAACGAAAACGTTGAGGGGTCTGGCTTAGCCAACATGTCCGACTCCGCAACGCGGGCAAAGCCCTCAATCGCCGAACCGTCGAAGCCAATACCCTCGGCAAATGCTCCTTCTAGTTCAGCCGGGGCAATGGCCACCGACTTCAAGGTGCCTAAAACGTCGGTGAACCACAACCGGACGAATCTGATATCGCGCTCTTCGATAGTCCTAAGGACGAACTCCGCCTGCTTATCCATGTGCCAATAGTGGACTAGGCCGTGTTACGAATGGGTTAAACCGCCTGAAGTAGCCTGCCTCCATGAGTGTCATTCGGCTAGCGCTCGCCCAAGTGAACGCCAAAGTAGGCGATTTAGCGGCAAATGCCGTGTTGGTGCGGGCTGCGGCCCAGCAGGCCGGTGCAGCCGGGGCCCACCTCATCGCCTTCCCCGAGCTGGTGCTGACCGGCTACCCAGTCGAAGACCTGGCTCTTCGACCCTCCTTTCAGGCCGCTTCCCGTACCGCTCTTCTCACCCTCGCCCATGATCTACAAACCGACGGGCTCGGTGAACTCATTTGCCTGGTCGGCTACCTAGACCGGTTGGACGTTGACGCCAAGGCCGGCCCGCGCAATGCGCCGATCAACGCGGCGGCGGTCTTGCACCAAGGCGAAGTGGTCGCCAGATACGCCAAACACCACCTACCAAATTACGGAGTATTCGACGAGGCCAGATATTTCATCCCCGGCACCGAGCCCCTGCTATTGCGCCTTAATGACGCGACGGTTGCTATTGCGATTTGTGAGGATCTCTGGCAGACCGGTGGGCCCGTCACTTGGGCTCGCGATAACGAAGCCGACCTACTCTTGGTGCTGAATGCGTCCCCTTATGAACGCAATAAAGACGACACCCGACTAAAGCTGTGCCAGTTGCGAGCGGTCGAAGCCGGTTGTGACCTCGCTTACGTAAATCTCGTCGGGGGCCAAGATGAACTTGTTTTCGATGGTGACTCACTCGTGGTCGATAGACATGGCGCTTTGTTGGCCCGGGCCCCACAATTTGAGCCCGCCTTGCTAACTATCGACCTTGAGATGTCCAACAGCCCTCGGCCAAGAGCGTGCATTGACCTAGCCCCCATCACTTGGAAAGACCAAGTCACTTGTGAACCCGGTATCGCCCCCAGCCTCGCCGACCCGCAGGAGGTGTACCAAGCGTTGACACTCGGCCTTGGGGACTACGTCAAGAAGAATGGTTTTCAAAGTGTGATTCTTGGGCTATCTGGTGGCATTGACTCAGCCTTGGTCGCCGCACTTGCCTGCGATGCCATCGGGGCTGAGCATGTCTTTGGGGTTTCCATGCCCAGTGTCTACTCATCAGAACACTCAAAGGACGATGCCAGCGACCTAGCGGAGCGCACCGGACTAAACCTGCGCACTATCGCTATCGCCCCGATGGTTGACTCATACCAACAGTCAATGTCCTTGACTGGACTAGCCGAGGAGAACCTGCAGGCCCGCGTACGTGGCACCACTTTGATGGCTCTTTCGAATCAAGAAGGTCACCTGGTTCTCACTACGGGCAACAAAAGCGAGCTCTCCGTTGGCTACTCAACCCTCTATGGGGATTCCGTCGGCGGGTTCGCGCCTATCAAGGACGTGCCCAAGACCCTGGTCTGGGAATTGGCACGGTGGCGTAATACCTTCGCAATCGCAAACGGGCAAACTCCGCCGATTCCGGCAAGCAGTATCGATAAGGAACCGAGCGCCGAATTACGCCCAGACCAAAAAGACAGTGACTCACTGCCTGATTACCAAGTTCTCGACACACTTCTTGAGTCCTATGTTTCAGGTGACATGGGCGCCACCGAATTGGTTGCCGCTGGTTTCGAGTCAAGCTTGGTGGATCGGGTGTTACGACTTACGGACGCTGCCGAATACAAGCGCAGGCAGTCACCCCCGGGCACTAAAATTTCCTTGCGTGCATTTGGGCGCGATCGCCGACTGCCAATCACAAGCGGCTGGCGGGAGCCAAACCAGTCCGAAGTACCTGGACAATAGATTCGGTACTTGCTGCGCCGGCCTCCGGGGTTAGCCCCAGCATTTTCAACCAAACCATCGGTCCGATCAGCAAGGCTACGGTCGCCTCGATATCCACGTCTGAACGCAATTGGCCTACCTGGATTCCGTGCGCCAAAACCGCGCGTAAGCGAGCTTGGCGCGGACGAATCACCAGCTCGGTAACCATGGCCCGTAGCTGCGGATGACGTGCGCCTTCACTGAGCACTCTGATCATGATGCGGCTTTTCAGCGAATCTAATGAGGATTCGCGTATGTCATCCAATAACTTGGTAAGGGTCTGCCAAAAGTCACCAAGTTCGGAAATCACTGGTACATCTGCATCTAATTGCTGCATGGCATGCGCGAGTAGCTCATCACGATTAGCAAACCGCCGATAAATCGTCGCTTTGCCAACCCCGGCCCGGGACGCTACCGCCTCAATTGAAAAGCGCTCGAAACCCTCATCGGCGAAAAGCTCCAATGCCGCCGTATCGATTGCTGAGTCAGCAACGCAGCTGCGCGGTCGACCCTTAGCCCGCGTCGGTGCCTGGGTTAACACAACTACACCTGCTCTTTACCCGTCGGGTATTCACTTTGGGCCTGCTCGCGATAGTCCTGCGCTTCGGTTTGAACCAAGTTATCGGCGGCATCGACCGGAGCCGGCCCCTCCTCCATCGCAATTTTCTTGGTTAATGGTGTGATGTGTGGTAGCCCAAAGCCCACCACCAGAGTCGCGATGACCACGATAATCACTGAAATTAGTGAGGCCACGTTACTGGCGGCCAAGAAATCCGCATAAGCCGCCTCGCGTACCGAATTCGCGATGGTGGCCGGCAAGCCACTTGCCTCTGCTTGGTTTAGGACACCCACGGTTGCGATGACCGACTCTGCTGCCGCCTGCTTGGCCGCATCGGGGAATTGCGACGGCAGCTGCGTCAATGAGCCCTTTAGGTTTGCCGCGTACTGGGTCGCCAACACCGTACCGATGATGGCAACGCCCAAGGCCCCACCCACCTGCCGCACGGTGTTCTGCACCGCAGAGCCGGCACCGGCACGCGCTAGAGGTAGCACATTTTGCATTACCGTTGAAGCCGGCGCGATGACATTACCCATGCCGAAGCCGAATACGAAGAAAGCGACCAGCAGCATCCAAATCGGGGTGTCTAGCTGCAGGAAGAGCAGCCCAATAAGGGCCAGCGAGACAAGTACCAGCCCACCGGTCATTACTTTTCGGTAGCCAAATCTCAGCACCGTCTTTGCGCTGCGCGGTGCGGCGATGATTTGGCCGAGAGCAAATGGCACGAAGCAAAGGCCGGCGATCAATGTGTCGTAACCACGCAGGATTTGCAGATAGAAGGGCAAGGTGAAAGTGATGCCTGAAAGCGCAAAGAATGACAAAGATACGGCCACCAAGCTCACGGCATAGCCTCGGTTCCGAAACAATGAGACGTCAAAACTGGAATGATCACTGTGGGCTTCAAGGAATAAGAACAATGCAATTACCGAGATACCAGCAAGCACTGGAATCACAACCCCGGGATCCAACCAGCTTTTAGTTGCGGACGCATTAATGATGCCGTAGATCAATGCGGTGAGACCAATGACCGAGAGCGCCAAACCCGGCAGGTCCAAGCGTCGCGGATTTGGGTCTTTAGTTTCGGGCACCACCCGAATAATCGCGATCAGACCAACGATGACAATTGGCACATTGACCAAGAACACTGAGCCCCAATCATTGCCGGTCAACCAATTTGACCACTGCGGATTTTGAAGCAGCACCCCACCAAGAATCGGTCCCAGCGCCACCGCGGCCCCTACCGAGCCGGCCCACGCACCAATGGCTTTACCCCGCTCGTGCGGGGGGAAGACGACAGTGATGATGGCCAAAGTAGTTGGCATCACCGCCGCACCACCTACCCCCATTACCGCTCGAAAGCCGATGAGCATGCCTGCACTAGACGAAAAAGCACAGATAGCCGAAGCCGAAGCGAACAGCACCAATCCAATGATCAGAATCTTTTTGCGCCCGATCCGATCCCCAAGCACCCCCCAGGTAAATAGCAGCGCGGCAAAAGCCAAGACATACGAGTCCACCGCCCAAACGAGTTCACCTTGGCTGGCATTTAGATCCCGCTGAATAGTTGGCAGCGCAATATTCAAAATGGTGTTGTCGAGCACCACCACCAGCAAGCTGACCACCAAGACACTCAGAATTGCCCAGCGCCGCGGGTGGCCCTCGCCAGAAGCCATCCACGCCTCATCGGGCTTGACCTGCTGGGTCATTTGGACTCCTTTTGGCATCACGAATAAGTAATGCGTAGCAACAGTCGGCCCATCCTCAATTCGAAACGATAACGTATCGTAATTCGCTTCGGGGCGCCACTAGCCATACCTGAGGCTTTCATGCCATGCTTATCTCGTCCGGGGACTCCGTGGGGAGCCTCGAGATTGGAGCGCACCATGAAGTTAGTTCGCACGCCACTTGTGAGCAGTGCCACCCAACCCGTTCTCTACGGAGCCGATCCGGCCCGCCGTATTACGATGCGCGACCTCCAAGCGGCCACCGATAAAGGCCAGCGCTGGCCCATGATCACCGCCTATGACGCGCTCAGTGCCGGGGTTTTTGATGATGCTGGTATCCCGGCACTATTAGTAGGCGACTCGGCCGGCATGGTGGTTTTCGGTCACGACACGACAATCATGATCACAGTCGACGAACTTGTCATGCTGGTACGCGCCGTCGTCAAGGGCTCAAAACGCGCCCTGGTGATAGCCGACCTGCCCTTTGGCAGTTACCAAGCGTCGCCGGCTCAGGCGTTGGAAACCGCGGTGTTCTTTATGCAAAAGGGCGGCGCCCATGCGGTCAAGCTCGAGGGCGGTGCCGCGGTACTCCCCCAGATCGAACTGCTAGCCAATTCCGGGATCTCAGTGATAGGCCATCTGGGCCTAACCCCCCAGTCGGTCAATCTGCTCGGTGGCTATCGGGTGCAAGGACGCGGCGAAAGCGGCGAGCTGCTCGTCCGTGATGCCAAAGCCATGGAAGCCGCCGGTGCGACCGCGGTTGTACTAGAGCTCGTGCCCGCTGATCTTGCCGCCAGAGTCAGCGCAGTCCTCACGATTCCGACTATCGGTATCGGCGCCGGCCCACATACAGATGCCCAGGTCATCGTCTGGCAAGACCTCGTCGGCTTGACCTCAGGGCCGGCACCAAAATTCGTCAAACGCTACGCCGATCTGCGTTCGATCATGACCGAAGCGGTTACCGACTGGGCCAGTGAAGTTGCAAGTGGCGATTATCCGGCAGAAGAACACACCTATAAATAAGGGTTTAGACGTCGGTGATTCGGACCCCAGTATGCGCCTTGTAACGACGGTTCATCGCAATGAGGTTTGCGGTCAGTGCCTCCACCTGCTGGCAGTTGCGCAACCGGCCCGCAAAAATCCCGCGCATGCCTGGGATGCGGTTCACTAGCGCTTGGGCGATGTCAGTCGCGGCCCGATCATCGCCAAGTACCAAGACATCGGTATCGATCGAATCAACAGTTTCGTCGAGCAGGAGCACTGCCGAAATATGGTGGAATGCCCCCACGACTTGACTATCGGGCAACAAGTTAGCCGCCTGCTGGGCCGCCGAACCCTCAGGAACAGTAAGCGCAAAGGCCCCCTGCTTATCGAAACCCAGCGGATTTACGCAGTCAATCAGGATCTTCCCAGCCAACTCTGCCCGCAGCGAGGCAAGTAATTCACCGTGGCCATCCCACGGGATAGCGGCGATAATTACGTCAGTACTGGCAGCACAATCTTGATTGCTGGCCCCTGTGATGCCATAACCCAAACTCGCTGCGGAATCCTGCGCCCGCGTTGCATCACGCGAACCAACAACGACTTGATGCCCGGCTATTGCGAATCGCCGAGCCAGCCCTCGGCCTTGTTCGCCCGTGCCACCGAGCACGCCAATTCGTAAATGGGCAACGTCAGGAAGTGCGCGTGGGTCAGGATTTACTACGGCATCAGTCATAAAGCGAGATAATGCCAGATGCTATAAAAAACCACGAATCGGGACTTTGCCGTCACTTATTCGTCTAACGGAAAAGTTCGTCGCACAGCACGCCCGCGACACGAAATGACACACCGACATGAATATGCTCGATTTTTGCCATGTTTTCTGTCAGAGTTCTCCTGAAGGTTCCTGCACCAGAGCCGGGACCTACGACACGGGAGGCAACGTGGCGGCAGTAAAGAAGGCAGCAAAGCGCCCAGCCAGGAAGGCTGCAAAGCGCCCAGCAAAGAAGGCTGCAAAGCGCCCAGCAAAGAAGGCTGCAAAGCGCCCAGCAAAGAAGGCCGCGAAGCGCCCAGCCAAGAAGGCTGCAAAGCGCCCAGCAAAGAAGGCCGCGAAGAAGGCAGCCAAGCGCCCAGCGCGCAAGGCCGCTCGTCGTCGCGTCGCGAAGAAGGCCTAGTTCGGCCCCAAGCGTGAATGTGAAAGGCCCGCACCGATTTGGTGCGGGCCTTTCACATTGCCAAGTTGTTTTACCGGTTCACTTCAACTGCACCCCGAATTGTTCTGGTGCAGCGCGGGTGAAAGTTGGCCCTGCCTAGACTTCAGTCCATGCCAACCAATACCCGCGCTCCGTTGACCCCGGGGAAAGTTTCAACCGAACGCGCGGTGCCAGCCAAAATCCCCAGGCCGCCCTACGTAGGCAAACCAGCGCCCGAGCGTTATACCGGCTCTGATGTCCAAGATGAGGCAACCGTGGCCGCGATGCGAATTGCCGGGCGTATCGCCGCTGATGCCTTGGTCGAAGTAGGGGCACATATTGCGCCTGGAGTCAGCACAGACGAACTCGATCGGATCGGGCACGAGTACCTCTGCGACCACGGCGCTTACCCCTCGACTTTGGGCTACCGCGGCTACCCCAAGTCACTTTGCTCATCACTTAATGAAGTCATCTGCCACGGCATCCCAGACTCCACCGTGCTAGTCGATGGAGACATCTGCAATATCGACATCACCGCCTTCATCGGCGGGGTCCATGGCGACACTAATGCCACCTTTCTGGTTGGTGCGGACGTCGACGAGGAATCCAAGCTGCTGGTTGACCGCACCCGCGAGGCCACCCGTCGCGCAATCGCGGCCGTCGCACCTGGCCGCCCACTCAATGTCATTGGTCGCGTCATCGAAAGTTACGCCCGTCGCTTCAACTATGGAGTGGTGCGGGATTTCACCGGCCACGGCATCAGCACCGCATTTCATTCTGGCTTGGTCGTGCCGCACTACGACGACCCCGGATCCGATCGTATTTTGGAGGTCGGCATGACATTTACTATCGAGCCAATGCTGACCTTGGGAACCTACGATTACGACATGTGGTCTGATGGCTGGACAGTCGTAACCAAGGATCTGCGCCGGACCGCTCAGTTCGAGCACACTTTGGTCGTGACCGCGGCCGGGGCTGAGATTTTGACACTGCCGACCGGCGCGACAAATTGGTGAGCGCACTCCAATTAAAAATCCTCGAGGGAAAGTACCAATTTCAACTAATTTAAGTACACTTAGCAGGTGACTAAGTGGCTAAGCGCTGATGAGCAGCAATCATGGCGCTCATTCATCGCCGCCTGGACTTTACTCAATCACCAACTAAACGACGACCTCCAAAGCCGACATGGCTTGACCATCGCCGACTATGAGATTCTGGTGCGGCTCAGCGAGACGCAGTGCCGCCGGATGCGCATGAGCGAATTAGCCGAGTCGACGTTGGCATCCCGCAGCCGCCTCTCCCATCAAGTGGGGCGAATGGAAGCCGCCGGACTAGTAACTCGCGAGGAGTGCACCGAAGACCGCAGAGGTTCATTTGCAGTACTAACAGAAGCCGGCTGGCAAGCACTGGCTGATGCGGCACCGGCCCACGTCACCGGCGTGCGCACCCACTTGGTCGATGTCCTGAGTAAATCCGAATTCAAAGCCCTTGGCGACGCCTGCCAAAAGATCACAACCGCGATCAGTCAGGAATCAGATTAATCGCTCGGGAGACGGTAACCAAGATCGTTACCAGTGATACCGCCGACTGAACTATGAATAGAAATTTAGCCCTTGCTGCGGAAATTGGAAATCCCAGGTCGTCACCGAAACCGCTGCGCGTATTTTTGGCCCGCCCCCGTCTATCCACCAGTACACCAAGCCGAAGCTCAACACGTTTACCGCCAACACCCAGAACCCGCCGAACAGTAAATAACCGGCAGTTTCGTTGAGTCCCACTGAAACAACCTCTCATATTTGACGCTTCCAGATGTATAATGACCTGCGTGGACTTTACCCGGATAACCCGTCGCTCATTCCTTGGTGCCGCAGCAGCCGTTCTAGGCGCCGCTGTTCTTCCCGGCCGAACCGCCGTAGCCGGCCTACCGAAAGCTAGTTGGCCCAGCAAGGCCATGTGGGCGCGCCTTAACGCACAAGTGGGTGGACGGTTAGTGCAACCGGTCACGCCTTGGAGCTCACTTAAATCGGCGATCATCCCGGCCCGTCTAAAGAACCCGTGGTATCTAGAGGAACAACCAGGTGCCACCCAATCAACTGGCATGTTCAAGGCGTGGACGTCGACGGCAAGCACCCAAGCGGTAGCGGTAGAAAGTAACCAGGACATCGTGGCGGCGGTCAACTTCGCCCGCGAAAACAAGGTCAGGATCGTCGTCAAAGGCACCGGGCACGACTACTTCGGACGATCATCCGCACCGCGCTCATTGCTGGTGTGGACGCACAATATGCGAAAGGTCACCATTCACAAGAGCTTTCGACCGGCCGGTGCGCCTAGTTCACTGCGCGCCGAGCAGGCGGTTTCAGTATCGGCCGGGAACCGCTGGCTCGAGGCCTACGAAGCGGTGACCAAGGCTGGCCGCTATGTACAAGGTGGAGGTTGCACCAGCGTCGGGGCCTGCGGTGGCTTCGCTCTCGGCGGTGGCTTCGGCTCGTATTCCAAGCGATTTGGGAGTGGCGCCGCCGGGGTTCTTGAAATTGAGGTCATCACCGCCGACGGCAAAGTGCGAGTAGCGAACAAGTACCAGTACGCGGATCTGTTCTGGGCGATGCGGGGCGGTGGCGGCGGCACCTTCGGCATCGTCAGCCGCATGACCTTGCTCACACATCCAATGCCGAGCACCGCCGGTTGGCTATCTGGTTCAATTAAGGCAAACTCCGACGCCAGTTACCGCGAACTCATCCGTCGATACCTAACACTCATTGAAACCTCACTTAATAGCCCGGCCTGGGGTGAAGGGGTAACTTTCGTAAAAGGCGAAAACCAGATTGACCTAGGCACCTCGTTTCTGGACCTGCCAATATCCAAGGCCAAGGAAATCTGGGCACCACTGCTTGACGAGCTGCGGTCCCGGCCAGCTGAGTACACGGTAGACGCGAACTTCAGCATCAAGCCATTTGTCGACAAGTGGGACCCCGCCAAGAGCGAGGGCGTAATCATGGATGACCGAGTAGGTGCGCCTGCTGGTTACTACTGGTGGTCCGGAAATGCGGTGGAGGTTGGGGCTTACTGGGGCGGTTACCAAGGGCGTGGCCTGCCTTTGGTGTCAATGCAAGGTGACCAGGTGCAGGTGCTTGCCGATGCGATATTCAACGCAACTCGCACCAGTTTGGTACTACTGCAGACGAATAAGGCACTTTCCGGGGAGCATCGCGAAGCTGAAAAGCGCGATCGGGGGACTTCGTTGAATCCGGCGGTGTTCGATAACGCCGCATTCGTCACAATGGGTGATTGGGTGCAGTACAAGTACGTCGGTGTACCGGGCCACGAACCCGATATGGCCGTCGCACAAAGCCAATTTGATGGCGTCAACAAAGCCATGGAATATGTCGCCGCG
>SHUQ01000040.1 GCA_009694585.1 Candidatus Nanopelagicales bacterium
ACCAAGATTTCGGTGAGCACGATGGCGAGCACGGAAACGGCACCGAACCAGAAGAACATGTGCACGATCGGATCCAAATTGAACAGGATGAAGATGATAGTGATCGCCAACGCTAAGAGGCTAACCAAGATCGTCGCAATCCATGGTGCCTGTGCCTTGTTCGTGCGGTCAAGGGCCTTGGGTAGCACTCCGGCGCGACCCATGGCGAAGAAGTACCGTGCCGCCGAGTTCTGCATGGCCAGACCACCAGCGAATAGCGAAGTCAAGATGATCCAGCCGAAGAGCTCGGTCATCCAAGCTCCGACATAAGTTGTCGAAGCGTTGAAGAGGACCGCTGATGGGTCAGACAACGGCACCCCGTCGATTGCCGTTAGTTCAAATACCTTGTTGGCAATGTCGGTGGCACCGAGGCTGGTGACCAGCCCTAGGCCAACGATCGCAAACAACACCGTAATCGCTATCACCGAAATATAGGTGGCCCGAGGTACCGTCTTCTTGGGATCCTTGGATTCCTCACCGTAGATCGCAGTTGCTTCGAATCCGATGAAGGAAGCGAGTGCGAAAGCGAACGCGATACCCGCGCCACCGGTAAAGCCACCCTCGAAGATGGATCCTAGACTAAATGATGCCCCGACATTTATACCCTCAGGCCCACCATTGATCAAAGTTGCGATGCCCACGATGAGCAGGGCAATGATTTCAATCGATAGAAGGATGCCAAGCAACTTCGCGCCAATATTAACCGAGGTTGCCGAGAGGACGAATATCAAAGCGATGATGACAAATGAGTACACCCACCACGGTAGGTCTAAGCCGAACTTGGCCGCGAACTGAAACTTCATCTGCCCGGAGATGAACCCGAGGATGGCCCACATGACGGTGATGTAAGCAACGAGCGAGGCAAATGCGGACCCGACACCTGGCACGATCCCAAGGCCGCGGCCCACGTAGGCGAAGAAGGCACCGGTATTGGTTACGTATTGACTCATGGTCGCGTAACCAACACTGAATAGAAGCAACACAATGCCAACGGCCACATACATACCTGCGGCTCCGGCGCCATCGCCCACACCGATCGCGACCGGGAACGCCCCTGTGAGCCCGGCTAATGGTGCAGCGGCGGCAACGACGAAGAACACGATGCCTAAAAGGCCTAGCGAGCCCTTTTTCAGACTCGTCTGCTTGGTCTCTGGGTCACCAGCACCAAGGTGCTGATCAGATTCCGGCAGGTGATCTCTTTGGGACATCTTGCCTCCGCTGCTAGCAACATTCGGTCATACGGGGCCGCATGATTTATTGATCCTTGGGTTTGCCGGGTTCGGAGTCAAGCCTTTAGGGCCTGTTTCTTGATTTTTCCTCAGTTGTCGTAGAGCCGAGCCTTACCAATGCGCTCCAAAGCCACCTCGGCGCTCCAGGGCAGCATGGTCGAACCCAACCGAGAATCTCGGTACATGCGCTCCAGCGCCATGTGCTTCAGCATGGATTGACCACCACAAACCCGGACCGCAAGTCGCGCTACATCGTTTGCCATCTCCATGGTGGTGTAGACGGCAGCCCACGCTGAAACCATCTGTGACTCATCTGGATCAAGTGCCGCGCTATCGACGGTGCTGTAAAGCAGTGCTCGGCTTTGCTCAAATTTGATCTGTATTTCCGCCCAACCCATTTGCTTGATCGGGTTGTCGCGACGAGCCGTGCCTTTTGCTGCACCAGCAACTTCACCGCGCAGATATTGACGAGTGAAATCAAGAATTCCCTTGGTTAATCCGAGGTAGGACGGCGCTAGGGACATGAAGAGGTACGGAAACCGCTTCGCTGCTTGGTCATAAAGGCCACCGGGCAGCACTTCATCCTCTGCATCTACACAAACGTCTTTCAACAGCAAAGTGCGCGAGACCGTGCCGCGCATGCCAAGTGGATCCCAGTCATCAACGATCTCGACGCCTTCGGCGTCGGTATGCACTGACAGGAGGCGTAGGAAGTCTTCACCGGGTACCTGGCACGTGACGTCGTAGCGATTAGCGGCGCCACTTAGCGATGCGAAGATCTTGCGCCCGGTCACCCGGTAGCCGCCACCTTCCACAGGCACAGCCTCGGTCGCGACCCTGGCCAGTGCGTTGGGGTTCAGGCCTTCGCTGAATGGCTGCGAGTGAATTATGTGCTTCTCAACAACATCTCGGAACATCCGTGCGCGCCGACGTTCATGTACCTCGCGTTGCTCGAGAGTCATCTCAAGTAGGTCGCTGACTTGACCAGCCCACAGCATCGTCGCGTTATGCATATTGAACGTAAGAGCAGTCGCCCCACAGTGGCGCCCGATCTCTTCGGATACTCGTACATAGTCCGAATAGGTGGCACCCATACCGCCGTATTCCTTTGGCACGCAAAGGGCAAGGAAGCCGGCATCACGTAGATCAGCGAAATTCTCAAAAGGGAAGACGGCATCGCGATCCACGGCAAAAGCCCGCTCGGCAAACCTGGGGCCCATCTCGGCGATGGCGGCAACCATCTGATCCCGGATCAGGTTGGACGGAGCCGAACTTGGTGCTCCGGTGCCGGCGCTGGCCCCCTCATGGGGGGCGATCGTTGTGGTTGTGGACATTGGCACAGAATAGGGCATAAATCCAATTTGTCAACACTGTTGACATAATTCGTTTCGGTGCCTTAGGTTTCGCGGATGCGCGAAGATGGTCTACCTATGGAAATTCCCGTGGACGTAGACAACCTGCCCACCGCCTGGCGCGAGGTTGGCGCGGGCCCTGTTGCCCTTTTCCTACACGGGATCGGCAGCAGCCGCACCGGCTGGCGGCCGCAGCTAACCGAGTTTGCTGACCTGCGTCGGTGCGTAGCGTGGGATGCACCCGGCTACGGGAACTCGCAGCCAATCGATCAACCAACTTTCACCGCTTATGCCAAGCGGGTCGCCGAACTCATTGCGGAGGTATCACCCGGTGCACCAGTTGACCTGATCGGTATGTCATTCGGGGGCATGATCGCGCAATACGTAGCCGCGACCTATCCAGAACTTGTGCGCACTTTGACCCTGCTGTGCACGAGCCCAAAATTCGGCCTTGACGGTACCGACCCGGTCAAGTGGCGGGCCGCTCGACTCGCTGGCCTGGACACCGCTGGCTCGCCGGCCGCAGCAGCGCCAGCGATTTTGCCGAGTTTGGCCGGGCCGAATGGCGCACACGTAGTGCCAGAGGCGATCGAGTCAATGGCACGAATCCCAATGGCGGGTTTCCTCACCGCACTGGAAACCATCGTTACCCATGATTCACGGTCGATTTTGCCAACTATCACCGCACCAACAGCCGTGCTGGTAGGAGCGCAGGACACCGAAACCCCGCCCGCGTATGGTCAAGCCATCGTCGACCTGATCCCCGGTGCCAGCCTGGCAATTATCGACGGCGCCGGACACCTACTCAATCTGGAAGCGCCAACCGAAGTCAATGCAGTAATCATTCAACATTGGGAGAAGATATGAGCCGTCACGCCCCGAGTGAATGGCGCTGGATCTCGCGTTTTGCAGATCAGTTCAAGTTGTCCGGGCTCGGCGCCGGTGACGAATGCGTGGTGTTATCCGAAAGTTCAAGCCGGCCAGAGTTGGTGGCTACCGCGGTTTTAGCCGCGGAGTCACTAGGTGCCCGCCCCTTCGAGATCGTCATGCGCAGCCCGGCTAATGAAGGCCCCGTCGCACTTCGCTCCACCGGTACCTCGCTTGCACTGGGCGGTATGTCAGCGGCGGTAACAGCGATTTCTTCGGTGCCTTTCGTAATTGATATCACCCAAGAAGGTTTGCTGCACTCACGTGAACTACGCCCCATCCTGGCCGCCGGTTGCCGGGTGCTCATGATCAGCAACGAGAGCCCCGAGGTATACGAACGGTTACGTCATAACCCTGAGGTCGCCCAGCGCATCAGCGACGCCCACGATCTCATGACCCGCTCGAAAATAATGCGGGCAACCAGCGATTCCGGAACTGACCTCACGGTCGAACTAGCGGATGCGTTCACCGCCGGATCTACCGGTGTGGTCAGCGGCCCTCGCTCAATTGCGCACTGGCCGGGTGGCCTCGTACTGGCCTTCCCCGGCCGCCATCGCGTCAACGGCACCGTCGTGCTGGCACCTGGCGATGTCAACCTCACGTTCAAACACTATGTGCAATCGCCGATAACTTTGACGATCGAAGATGATTACGTTGTTGACATCGCCGGCAGTGGCTATCAAACGGACATGCTGAAATCGTATATGTCGGCATTCGACAAGGACGCCTACGCGACATCACATGTCGGCTGGGGGATGAACCCAGGGGCCCGGTGGGATTATCTCGAGCTATACGATCGCGCCCAGCACAACGGCACCGAAGCCAGGGCTTTCGAGGGCAACTTCATGTATAGCACCGGCGCCAATGAGAACGCCGAGAGGTTCAGCGTTTGCCATTTCGACATCCCGATGCGCAATTGCAATGTGTTTCTTGACGATCACCAGGTGGTAACCGAAGGCGCACTAAGTGGCATCGCGAAGAAGGGTGCTAGCGCGTGACCGATCAAATAGATGTGGTCTTCCCCGATCTGCTTGGGCTATTACACGGCAAGACCGTGCCGAGTCATCGCGCTGATTACCCAACCCACTATGCAATCACCGTCATGGTGCAAGGCCTCGACCTTGAGTTCTTAGACACCGACACCTATTCAGCAAGTGCCGGGTTCCCCGATATGGAGGCCCGACTTGATCCTGAGACAGTGCGGCCGTGGATTGGCGACCGCCGCATTGGGCTAGCGAGCCTGCACCGCGCCGACGGCCGCGACCTACTGCTGGACTCGAGGCGGCAGCTTTCAACGATCTGTGATCACTGGCGTGCCCTTGGGCTTGAGCCAATTGCTGGATTCGAAATGGAATTTTTCCTGCTCCAGTCACGTAAGCCGCTAGTGAAATTAGATGTTCCAGACCACCGGGTTTATGGCATCGGCCCAGGTGCCGACCCCACCGGCACCCTCGAAGTAATAGCGGCGGCCGCTGAGCGTGCCGGGCTCCAGGTTGAAGGCGTCAACAGTGAGTTCACGCCCAGTCAGGTTGAGGCGGCCTTGCATTACCAGCCCGCTCTCACCGCGGCAGATAATGCCTCACTCTTCCGTGAACTCGTTAGGCAAATTGCAACGTCACGCGGAATCGATACCACCTTTATGGCCAGGCCATTTGGTGATGCGGTCGGTAGTGGCTTGCATCTAAATATGAGTTTGGCGGACGCAACCGGGCGCAATGCCTTCATTGACGACGATGATCAGCACGGTATCTCAGCACTTTCGCGACATTTCATCGCGGGTTTACTTCACCACCATGAAGCCCTGGCTGCATTCGCGGCACCTACCGTTAACTCATATAAGCGACTCACCCCCGGCATGCTCAGTGGTTATTGGGCCAACTGGGGTTTGGATAACAGACTCTGCACCGTGCGCGTGCCGGGGCAGCGCGGTGAAAGCACGCGCATCGAGCATCGCATGGCTGACGGCACGGCATCCCCGCATCTGCTCGCCGCTGCACTTTTCACCGCCGGTTTGCACGGCGTGCGCGAGAAAATGCCACTCGCAGACCCGCAGGTTGGTGATGCCGACGATAAGCCAAATACCGACCGACATGTGCCTTCGTCTTTGGCACACTCTTTGGATGCACTTGAGGCCGACGCTGAACTGTGTGCGTTCTTCGAGCCCGACCTAATAGAGGTTTACGTCGGACTCAAGCGAAAGGAGTGGTCACGTTGGGAGGCCGCAGTCACCGATTGGGAGCAGCACGAGTACGCGCGCGTTTACTAGCAACTCGGGAACCCATAGAGCTCGCGTCACCAAGTTGCGTGAAGTAATAACTCAGTGCCGGTCAGTTTCTTCGCAAAATACCCGTTTACCTGTTTAGGTTTCTACTCTTCATTACCCTCAAAGCAGCACATCCCCGCGGTGCCCCACCCCGGGTGAAGGGAGGGGTTTAGGGTGCCGCCGATACCGGCCACACCCGGGCGCACCCAGCCCACACCGAGCGCGAGCCGATCGGATGGCGCTGAACAAACTGGTGCATTAACCTCAAGACTTGGCATTTGGTCCTCCTGACCTGCTAGCGATTAGTTGCCCGGTCGGGCACCTCCTTACGGTACGTCACAAACCCTCACACACCAAGGGTTTGCTGAAACTTTTTCCAAGCGCGGCGATGCGCACCTGAGTAACGGGGAACCCCCCCCAGCCGGTAGCGCCGAGAGTTTGACCACGGGAACCAAGATTTGAACACGTATTGGACGAATAAGGAAGGGGAAGCCCCGGGGCAATTTGAGTGACGAGATATTGAACTCAACGAAGTGCAGCGCGCGGTGGAACTAAAGAGCCGATCAGAGCTTCGAGCCCCTCTTCGAAGACTTGGTCACTTGATGGGTACAGAGACCGAAATGCCGAATTGATTGCCGGGTAGTCACTTGGTGCGAGGTTCTGGTAGTCAGCGCGCCACTGGCGATAGGTCGCACCGCGTCTTGCACCTTTAGCTGCGAGCGGTGCATCAAGTGCAGCTGATCCGACGGTATATTCAATGAAAACGTGATAGACCATCGCTGCTCGATCAGTAGCAAGGCCCGCACGCATCAGTGCGTCAAGGAGTATCTCAGTGATCTTCAATTCATTGGCTCGGCGAGTCGGACCAAGTGAGGTGATACTTAGGCCAACCTGGTCGCGCAGCAGGGTGCGCCGCAGCCCCAAGCACATCCGACGGATGTCATCCCGGGCGTCGTCGGTTGGCTGGAACCCCCGGGTTGCCGGCGCTAGCGAGCGATCACCGAGTTCACGAAGTAGATCGTCCTTATCCGCAAAATGCCGATAAAAGGCCGTGGCATCAACACCCAATCGATCACCGAGGGCCCGCAAACTAAAAGTTGCGGCATCAGTCTGGGCCAGCAACTCGGCGGCCGCACAGCAAATCACCTCCCGATTGAGGCGGATGCGCTTTTCCTCAGCGGGCTGGGGTTTAACCACAATCCCAACATTAGTACCGGTACGAGATCCCGCACTAACTGCAATTCGTTGACCCTGATAATCATTCGGTCGCGAAAGATATCCGGTACCCTGTGCCGGTGACTAATACCAGTGGATTCCTGCCCCCATATTCCCCATCGGGCCGCTCGGCCCTCGTCCCTCCAATGCCGTGGTTTTACTCCGGCACTTTGCTCACGGTGGAATATCGAACCGACCCGGCCCACGTGCGGGCCCTGCTACCACCAGAACTTGAACTTGCCCCCGAAGATCCAGGGGCTGTCGCCTTCATCTGGGCCGACTGGCAATCCTGCAGCACCGGCGGAGCCGAACTCTTAGACCCGGCACGTTCGCAGTACTTAGAAACTTTCGCCGTCGTGCGCTGCGTATATAAAGGTGTCACTTACAGCCGCTGCGTCCTGATCTGGGTCACCACCGACTTTGCCATTGGCCGCGGTTGGTTCCAGGGCTACCCGAAGAAGCTTGGCAGCATGCACGTCACGCGGGCCATGAACCACGGTAGGGCCGCACCGCGGGTTGCACCAGGTGGCACTTTTGGCGCATCACTGGCCGCCTATGACCACCGTCTTGCCACCGCGAAGGTCACCTTGCGTGAACCCAGCCCAACCAACGGTTTTGTAAACGGCCATCCGATGGTGCACCACAGATACATGCCGTCAATCACCCCGGGCGCCGGCATGTCACTCCTGCAAATTGCCACCATGGGTGGGGTTGATGCAGATCTTGGCGCCCCTTGGGTGGGAGATGCCGAGCTGACGCTCTTTAACTCGCCGTGGGACGAACCCGCCGCGCTGCTTCCGGTTGACGAAATCATTGCTGGGTACTACCGCGAGGTTGGAGTCACTTTCGCCGGCGGCACCTTGCTTGACGACATGTCGCAACCAGTCTGAGTCTGATGACAGCACCGCGCATGGTCAGCGTGCTCTCCGAGAACTGGACGATGACTGATCCGCGGGATCTACGCAGCGTTGTTCGGATGGCGCAGGAAGCCGAAGACGCCGGCTTTGACATGGTGATGATCAGCGACCATGTGATACTCGGTCCGGCAGCCGGAGACCAAGGGCGCATGGCGAATCCGCGAGACTATGCAATGCCTGGTAATCAAGATCCATCGACCTCATGGCCCACCTCATTGCTGCTGCTCGCCGCGATAGCCGCAGCAACAACTCGGATTCGCCTTGGAGCGATTGCACTAATCGCACCCCTGCGGCATCCACTTATTTTGGCGAAGGACCTAGCCACCCTTGACCTACTAGGGGAAGGACGCTTGGTCATCCAACCCACGGTTAGTTGGCACCTCGATGAATACCAAGCGCTCGGTGTGCCCTTCGCAAAGCGCGGCGCCATTCTTGACGAAGAGCTTGAGATCTGGCAGCGGGTTTGGGCTCAGTCGCCCGCCTCCTTCCATGGCGAGTTCTTCGACTTCACCGACGTGTACGTCGACCCCAAGCCACGCACGTCACGGGGCCCGGCAATGTGGTTCGGCGGTGCCACCCTCACCGACCCCGTGCTTGGCCGGCTGGTGAAATACGGCAGCGGCTTCCACCCCTTGGGCCGGCCCAAAGCCGACGACGTTGCGAAGTTGCAGGCCGGCTTGATGGCTGTGGGCCGATCCATCGACGAGATCGAAATGGTAGGTGGCACCCGGGTGGAGTTCCCCGATGCAAACAGCGTGGCACCGCTGCCTCAAGCACTCGAGGGAATTCCGGCTCAGTTAGAGATGGGCTTCAGGACTTTTTGCATCAAGCCCTCGATCTTTATTGATGAGCGGGCCGACCACGCGCGGTTCTGCGCCGAGGTAATTAAGCGGGTTACTGACTTAACAAACTAAGAGAACACCACGGTGCGTTGACCGGTAAGAATTATTCGGTCTTCGGCAAAAAGGCGCACTGCGCGATATAGCACCACACGCTCGACATCGCGGCCAATTTCGACTAAATCCGAAGCGGTGTGCCCATGATTAACCCGCTCCACGCTCTGCTCAATTATTGGACCTTCGTCTAGATCACCGGTCACAAAGTGCGCGGTTGCTCCAATTAACTTCACGCCCCGCTCATGGGCCCTTTGATACGGGCGCGCGCCTTTGAACCCCGGCAGGAAAGAGTGGTGGATATTGATGACCCGGCCAGACATTTTGTCGCAGAATTCACTTGACAGAACTTGCATATAACGAGCCAGCACCACCACGTCAATCGAGTGCTCCTCAATTAGTTCTAGAACTCGTGCCTCTTGCTCCGCCTTGATATCTAGGTTGACCGGCAAATAGACATATGGAATCTCATACCGGTCAGCGATTTCACGACAGTCTTCGTGATTCGAAACGATCACCGGGATATCAATCGGCAGCTCGCCATTGCCGAATCGGTACAGGAGATCCAGCAGGCAGTGGTCATGCTTAGAAACCAAAATCATTGCCCGCCGATGGTCCGCCTCATGACGCAGAGTCAACTCCGGGCCCAGGCTCATTACCCGCGCGCTTACTACCGCACGTACCGCCGCGAGGTCTGCAACAGGTGATTCAAACTTGGTACGCATGCAAAACACACCGGAGTCTTCGTCGGTGAACTGCGCCTGCTCCAGCACGTTGCCGCCGACCTCGATCAGGGCCCCGGCAACGCGGTAAATAATGCCCGCTTTATCTGGGCATTTGATAGTCAGGATGTATCTACTCGAAGGCTTCAAAGTATTCGTTAATCTCCCACTGAGTTACATTTCTGGCGTCTGGGTTAATGCTCTTGGCTGAACAATGATCGTCCCGATCAACATTCATCGTAACGAAGGTCTGCCCATGCAGCCGTCCGAGGGCACAGGCTAGGCTCAGAAGTCCTCTAGGTACTCGTCGATCTCCCACTGGGTGACCTCGCGGGTGGACGGGTCTTCGACGGCCTCCTCGTAGCGGCGCACCTCATCGCGCTTGAGCGTCTCGAATGCCTGCACAAACGGCTCGCCCAGAATGCCGACGAGGAAGGTGTCAGCACGCATCGCGTTTAGCGAATCGGTGAGCGACATCGGCAGCACCGGACGGCTCTCGTCGGTGTATGACCAACCCTCTGAGTGTGGCGGGCATTCGAGCTGACGGGTGAGGCCGTCGAGCGCCGCGGCCAAGATGGCGGCGATCATGACGTACGGGTTCGCCGCGCCATCACCGATGCGCACCTCAATGCGAGAACCGGCGCCGTGCTCTGGTGGGATCCTGACGAAGGTCGTGCGGTTGTCGTACCCCCAGTTCGCTCGATACGGCGCCATGGTGTCCGGGCCTAGTCGCTTGTAAGCATTGATGGTCGGGTTGCAAAAGGCGACCAGCGCCGGCGCATGTTCGAGCACCCCGGCCATCATTCGCCTCGCGATTAGCGATAGCTCACCGTCGGGGTCGCGCATCATATTCGTGTCGTTGACATCGGTCACCGAGAAGTGCAGGTGGAATCCGCTACCACCTTCATCCCCAAAGGGCTTTCCGATAAAGGTACTCATGATTCCTCGGCGATTTGCGATGTCCTTCACGGCGGTCTTGAACAGGAATGTTCGATCTGCTGCGTCTAGGGCAGCACCGTGCCAGAGATTAATCTCGTACTGCGATGGACAAAACTCGTGGTTGCCGGCGAATGCCCCGATGTTCAGGCGATCGATCATGCGGAGTAAGTGCAAGAAGGTGCCGTCTGGATCCACTAGCGAGCCGGTCTGATAGACACGACCGGTCTTGTTGATTATCCGTTCCCACTTGTCATTTGGTCGATGGGCGAAGTAGAACTCGAGCTCGGGCCCAACTACGGGGAGGAGACCAAGTGCCTTGTACTCCTCAACAACCCGGCGCAGCAGCGCTCGCGGCGAGATCTCATTGGGGGTGCCGTCCGGCTCATCGATATCGGCGATGACGTAGGCAACGCCCGGCTCCCACGGCAATGCTCTGATGGTCGACGCGTCAAGGCGCGAGACCATGTCGGAGAGGCCGTCCCGCAAGCTGCCGTGGCCATCAAGGACATCACCACGGGTGGTGGTGGTCCAGGTCGCTTGGCAGAAGGCGGGGCCGTGCCCGGCCGCCCGCTCAAGCTGCGAGACAGTGAGGTCCTTCGATCGCGTCAGGCCCAAGACATCCGACCAAATGAGGCGCAGGATGTCGATGTCCTGAGATTCCAACTCACGGCGAACGTCCGCTAACTCCTGTTGCATGTGCTACCCCTCGATCGCGCAGTCTTTGGTGCCCTAGGATTCCACAATCATCTTGTGCACATCGTTCGGCCCCCAACGATCTCAGGATAGTATGGCTAATACTGGCTGATCAGGGAAGATTTCAGAGAGGATTCACCGCATGAGGGTGCTTTTCATGCAGCACGATGCCTTCAGCCCGCCTCGATTGGTATCAGAGCGCTTCGCCGACCACGGATTCGAGGTGGTCGAGGAGTTGATAGTCGGTGCCGGCCAATATGACACTCCCGGTGTCGTCACCTACCAATTCCCAGATCCAGCCGACTTCGATGTTATCGTCCCGATGGGCTCGCCCTGGGGTGCCTGGGACGATGCCACCATCGGCGAGTGGCTACTCCCGGAGTTGCAGTGGCTTAAGCAAGCCGACGCGGTCGGGGTGCCGGTACTTGGTATTTGCTTCGGTGGCCAACTGCTCGCCCGAGCGCATGGCGGCAGCGTAGGTAGAGCACCGGACTGCGAGATTGGCTGGACGAGCCTTTGGAGTGATAACGAGTCGCTCATTCCCCCGGGCCCTTGGTTCTCATTCCACTACGACAGGTGGGAACTACCACCCGGAGCCAACGAGATCGCCCGCACCTCGCGCGCCTCACAGGCATTTACCCTGCGTAAGAACCTGGCACTTCAATTTCATCCGGAGCTGACCGGTGACATGCTCGAGAGGTGGTGCGGCTCACCCGGCGGCGGCCGGGAATTGATCATCAAGGACGGCCAAGATCCAGAAATCCTGCTGGCCTTCACCCGTGCGGAGGAATCAAAATCGCGCGGACGGTCGCATGCGCTCGTCGACAGTTTCCTGCGTCAGGTTGCCGGCCTCGGCCACCTCGTGGGCGGCTAACGCAAGCACACGAAATCCGGTGGAAGGGCAACCTACGCCTTTTGCACTGGCAGACGCTTGAAGCCGTGAACGAAGTTGCTACGCACGTAATCGGGCTTGCCATTGGGCAACAGATCTACGCCGCGGGCGAGGAGGTCCTCAAACATTATCTGGATCTCGAGCCGGGCTAAGGAGTTGCCCAGGCACATGTGCGGTCCGCCGCGACCGAAAGACATCTGCTCGTTGGGGAGGCGCTGGACGTCTAAGACGTTTGGATCCTTGAACACCTCTTCGTCGCGATTGCCCGAACCGAACCAAACTACGACCTTGTCACCGGCCTTTATCTCCTGGCCATTGAAGATGACTGCTTGGCGGGCCGTGCGACGGAAGTGATGCACCGGGCTGGCCATGCGCAAGAACTCCTCGACCGCCCACGGTATCAACTCGGGCCTCTCACGCAGGATCTCGATCTGATCGGGGTTAGCCATCAGATTGTTCATCGTGTGGGTGATGGTGTGGCGCGTTGTCTCATTACCCGCGATCACGAGCAGCAGGAAGTAGTTGCGGAAATCGCGATCATCTAGCTCGATGCCGTCACTCGGAACTTGGTTTATGAGTGTTGACACGAGGTCGGTCCCGCTGCCGCCCCTACGTTGCTCGGCTAGCTCGAATCCGTAATTGAAAACCTCAAGCGCGGCCGGTGAGCGGAAGGGCAAGTCCTTGTATTGATCACTTTCTTCACTGTTCGCGAGCACATCGGCATGCTCTGGATCAGTGTTGCCGATCATACGATTACCCCACTTGATTAGCTTGGGGATATCAGACTCGGGAACATCAAGAAGTTGAGCGAGCACCCGGCTCGGAAAATCAGCCGCAACATCTGCGACGAAGTCGAACTGGTCCTTGACTAACGCGCGATCAAGTGTAGTAGCGGTGATGCCGCGCAGGAAAGTTTCGTAGCCTGCGAGAGCGCGCGGGGTGAACTGTGGCTGCAATAACTTACGCAGAGCACGATGTCGCTCACCATCGGTTTCGATCATCGAGCGGCGGATTTCCATTTGACGCTCATCAAGTTCTTCAAGACTCACGGCTCCAATTTCACTGGAGAATGTCTGGGTATCGCGCAGGACGTCTACGATGTCGCGATATCGAGTGACGGACCAGAAGCCATGATTTGGTGAATCCTCGACATTCCAGTGCACGGGTGAGTTTTTGCGTAGGTCCGCGAATACTGCCCACGGAGCCCCATCAGCAAACAGATCCAGATCGGCCAACGTGATGTCCGTTTTCGTGCTCATTCACCCTCCATTGCCGGTGGCCAATATTCGTTCGGGCCCGAATTATCGGCTAAGCGTAGCCTTTGAGTCCCGGGGATGGGAACTCTTATCGAACTTTCGCCCCCGAACGAGTGTCCGATAGGGCGAATTTTTGAGAGAGTAGGAACATGGCCGGCCAGCACACGCTCAATGAGACCGAGAATGAAGTCGTCTCCCGACTGGGGGGCCTGCATCTGGATTATGAGGCAATGGCGGTCACGTCAAACCTGTTTCGGGCCGCCAACGCTGTCCGAAATCATTTAGAACGCACCGTTCTAGCCAAATCCGACCTGACCTGGACCGCATTCGTGGTGCTATGGGTGGTCTGGATCTGGGAACCTATTGAAACTCGGGGGATTGCCGCCGAAGGTGGGTTCTCCAAAGCCACCCTGAGCGGGGTGCTTACCACCCTTGAGGGGCGCGGATTCTTAACCCGCGAACGCTCGGCGGCTGACGGCCGACTGGTGCTGGTGAACTTGACCCCGGCCGGCCGGCGGCTGATGAAGAAGCTTTTCCCCGAGTTCAACCAAGAGGAGTGCAACATCACCCGGCACATCACCACCAGCGATCTCCCTCAGGCCGCCCAAATCCTGCGAGATTTGATCCGCGCCACCGAATAGGTGGGCCACTTAGGAATAGAGGTCCCGTTCGTCTGGTCATTCCAGGCTTTTTCCGTTAGGGTCCGAACGATCTAACTCAACTTTTGGCTGGAAGGTGATTATGAGCAAAACGAACGTTGCCGGTGTGGAAGTAGACACCAGGCACTGGATCGGTGGCTCACGGTTGGCGTCCCCGACTACCTTTCCTGACATCTGCCCCATTGATGGTTCGCCACTGGGCAATATTGCGCGCGGTGGCAAAGTCGAGGTTGATGCGGCAGTGGCCGCAGCTCGGGCAGCCTTCCCGGCTTGGGCAGCACTGAACCCAAGTGAGCGCGGTGTCATTATTCATCGAATTGCTGATCTAGTAGAAGCCAATATAGAGCAACTTGCTCAGGTCGAAACCGCCGATAACGGATCCCTACTCCGCTCACATCGCCGCGGCGTAATGCCCCGTGTCGTGCACAACTTGCGCTTCTTCGCAGACTGGGCGATCAACGAACTCCACCACCCGAAATTTATTACCCGTGATCACACCAATGTCGTCAGTTGGGATCCATCAGGTGTTGCCGCACTCATCACACCGTGGAATGCGCCGCTCATGCTAGCTACCTGGAAGATCGCTCCGGCACTTGCCGCGGGCGACACCGTTATCCTCAAGCCGGCTGAGTGGACGCCACTTACGGCCTCGCTTTTTGCCGACCTAACCGCGCAAGCTGGCTTACCCGCCGGCGTCTTCAACGTGGTGCAGGGACTCGGCGAAGAAGCCGGCGCCGCACTTGTTGCCCATCCGGGTATTTCAAGAATCTCATTTACCGGGTCGGTGCCAACCGCAAAATTGGTCGCACACGCCGCCGCCGATAACCTCACGCCCTGCTCCTTCGAGCTTGGTGGCAAGAGCCCGACCATCGTGCTCGATGACGCTGATCTGGATCTAGCTGCCGCTTTGGCTGTCGAGCAATACGACAACGCCGGCCAGGTGTGCCTTGCTGGTACCCGATTGCTGGTGCAGGCAAGTGTCGCTGACGAATTCACCGAGAAGTTCACCGAGCGGGCCTTGCAAATTAGGCAAGGGGATCCACGTGATGAAGAAACCCAGATTGGGCCCAATATTCATGCCGAGCACGTTGATCGCATCGAAGGTTTTGTAAACAGAGCCCGAGCTGATGGGGCCACCATCGCCTTTGGCGGTGAACGCAACACCGAACTCGGCGGCCTGTTCTACCGCCCAACCTTGGTAACTAATGCCAAGATCGATAGCGAGATTTTGACCGACGAGATATTCGGGCCGGTGCTCACGATGCAAACTTTCGAAACCGATGACGAAGGCCTAGCAATGGCCAATGGCACCGAGTTCGGCTTAGCGGCCGTGCTGGTTACCAGCAATCGTGAGCGCGCCGAGGCATTCACCAAGCATCTGGTTGCCGGCACCATCTGGGTAAATTGCTTCTTCGTGCGTGATCTACAAGCGCCATTCGGCGGATCCCGCAAATCTGGCGTTGGCCGTGAAGGCGGCACCTGGTCATTTGATTTCTATGCAGATGTTAAGAACACCGTCTATGCACCAACCGGATGGAAGTAAGGGAGATCGCAATGGGTGAAGTTGTTGGCGCTGGGATTCTCGCGCACGTTCCTACCATCATGCTGCCGCCAGCGGCCCGCCTAGAGCTGAACGAAGGCAAGGAGATTTCAC
>SHUQ01000041.1 GCA_009694585.1 Candidatus Nanopelagicales bacterium
GCTGAACTAACTGGTGCATTAACCTCAAGACTTGGCATTTGGTCCTCCTGACCTGCTAGCGATTAGTTGCCCGGTCGGGCACCTCCTTACGGTACGTCACAAACCCTCATACACCTACGGTTTGATGAAACTTTCTCCCCAGCCCCTCTATGGCAATACGTACCCTAAGGATGAACCCCGAGTTCTTGTGACATGAACTAAATGAGCACCTATGTATATGTATAGGGGCGGGGCGGCAAGGCAGAGCCCCGGTCATAACATTCAGACGACTTGAGGGTCCCTAGGGGCCTTTACTGGTGTTCACGAATGGGCGGAGGTATAAGCACACGCCCGCTTGTCCTGACGAGGCCGTGGGGTGCCCTGTACTGCTGCAGTGACTGGACCTGAGCGGGGGTTCCTTTGGCGAACCCGCTCATCCTGTGACAGGTAGGTAGGCGCGTCATGGGCCGGCTGTTTCGGCGAAAGTAGTCCGCTCAGTTGTGGAGATGTAATGGAGCGGGGATGTGTCAGGCTACGCACATGGGTGTTTTCGAAGGTACTGAGGATTGTTTGAGGACTGCATGGGCATTTCCCCTGCTCAGGGGCCTATTGCCGTCGTTCACCCTCAAAGCGGTTACTTGAACCCCAGAAAATTGAGATTTATGCAGGGCTACTGGTGCCGACGATTGCTGCCCCATCGGGCCGGTACCCCTTGAAACCTTTGCGCAACTGGCCGGTGACCGGTTTCGGCCACCGGCCAGTGAAAGGGGTTGAAACTCCTGCTGGGGGTGTTGGAGACAGTCTGGGCCGGATCTAGGACTGTGGTGCTGGGTGTTTCGAGGGCGATGCGTAATTAGGGAGTTGAAAGCGGGCCCTTACTGCTCGGTACGCCCGGCTAGCTGCTCAGTGTTGGTGTTTGCCATACCTGGATGGTGTAGCACACCGCCGTGGGCGTTGCGGATCTCATCAGCATCCTCATAGGCATGTAGCGGGGCCTCTAGGGCGGCTTCATGGTCAACGTGGTGCTGGGCCGCCTCAATCTCTGCCGCGGTGGGCTTTGCGATGTTGTCGGCATAGAAGAAGTTGCTGAGCTTGGCACGGAGGGCTTGGCGGTGGTATTTGCGATTGGCAACACCGTCGGCATCGACCTTGACCGGGGCCGGCAGGGGAGCAATGTCGGTCTTAGAGGTGATGACCGCCATCTCCTTGTAGTTGATGGTCTCGTGCACCTCAATGAACTCACCATGGGGCAGCCGTAGTACCCGGCCGGTTTCGTAACCATGGAGTAATTTGTCACGATCGCGGCGCTGCAAGGCCAAGCAGATGCGCTTGGTCACCAAGAAGGCAATCGGGGGAAGTATGAAGATGGTTAGGCGAAGGAACCAAGTAATCGAGTTGATGGTCAGGTTAAAACTGGTCGCAATGATGTCGTTTCCGCCACCGATCCACAGCAAGCTGTAGAAAGTGATTGCCATGACGCCGATGCCGGTACGAGTTGGGTTGTTGCGCGGCCGGTCAAGCAGGTGATGCTCGCGCTTGTCGCCGGTGACCCAAGCCTCCAGGAACGGGTATAGGGCAAGGGCGGTGAAAACAAGGCCAGGCATGATGACCGCTGGGATCAAGATATTCCAAGAGATGGTGTAACCGAATAAATACGATTCGAGATTCGGCATGATACGAAGAGCTCCATCGAGCCAACCGATATACCAGTCAGGCTGTGATCCGGCACTTACCTGATCTGGGGTGTAGGGCCCAAATATCCAGATCGGGTTCAGGGTTACCAGCCCGGCGATCAGTGTGCAGATGCCGAATACTATGAAGAAGAAGCCACCAGCCTTGGCCATGTAAACCGGCATTAGGGGGTAGCCCACCACGTTGTTGTTGGTGCGACCGGGGCCGGGGAACTGAGTGTGCTTTTGGGTCCAGACCAACATGAGGTGCACGGTGACCAGCGCCAAGATAAGGCCCGGTACGAGCAGGATGTGAATGCCGTAGAGCCTTGGGATGAAGTCGGCGCCAGGGAACTCACCGCCAAAGAGCAAGAAAGCACCCCAAGTGCCGACAATCGGAATGGACTGGACGATGCCACGGGCAATCTGGAGTCCGGTGCCGGAGAGCAGATCATCGGGCAACGAGTAACCGGAGAAGCCCGCGGCTAGGGCCAAGGTAGCCAGGCCAACGCCAATAATCCAGTTGAATTCACGTGGCTTACGGAAAGCGCCGGTGAAGAAAATCCTGAACATATGCACCGCGACAGCGGCAACGAAAATCAATGCTGCCCAGTGGTGCATTTGGCGTATTAAGAGGCCGCCACGCACATCGAAGGAGATGTCAAGGGTTGATGCATAGGCTTCAGACATCTCAATGCCCTTTAGGGGAACAAATGAGCCATCGTAGATGACCTCGACCATTGAAGGCTTGAAGAATAAAGTCAGATAAACACCCGAAAGCAGTACCACCAAGAAGCTGTAGAGGGCGATCTCGCCCAACATGAAGGACCAATGGTCTGGGAAAACCTTGCCGAGGTTACCCCCTAGGAACTTATTGCTGCCCACGCGCTCATCTACATAGGTGGCAACAGCGCCACCGGCGGCCTCGATTGGGCTCGACGCAACAGTGCTAGCAGCTGTTGGATTAGTTGTGCTCATCCACGCTCCCAGAAACTTGGTCCGACGGGTTCAGCGAATGGTGCCTTCGCCACTATGTATCCTTCCGCATCCACGCCAATCGGCAACTGGGGCATTCGGCGCGCAGCCGGCCCGAAGACCACCTGTCCTGAGTCCGCGAGATCAAAGGTGGACTGGTGGCAAGGGCACAGGATGTGGTGCGTGCGCTGCTCATAAAGTGCAATTGGGCAACCCACATGGGTACAGATCTTTGAATAAGCGAGGATCCCTTGGATATCCCAGCCGTCACCTTGTTGGGAGACGATTTCGGAAGGGTCCATGCGGACCAAGATGATGGCGGCTTTCCCGCGGGCATCAAGGTTGCCCTCAAGTTCTTGAACTTCCATCAGGTCTGCTGGTGCCGCTGACACGAGCCCGCCCACCGGGATGTCTTCTGGACGGATCGGCAGGTAGGTGGCATCGGTCACTACCCGGATGCCGTCCGCCCACAAAGTGGTGGCTAGCAGTTCTGAAGGGCTGGGGTTGCCGGGGGGTGAAACCCATAGGTCGCGCAACATGACGATTAGTGGGATCGGGAACAAGACCATCGCGCCGATTAAGGTGCGCCGGATGATCTTAAAACGTGCGAACCCGGATTCTTCCTTGCCGCGCTCGTAGTTCGCTGCGGCTTCGTTCTTGGCCGCGGTCGGGGAGGACAGATCGTGACGCTCCTGAACTACTTCAACATCGGGCATCAATTTCTTGGCCCACTGGATCGCGCCGGCGCCGATCAAAAATATCGCAGCACCCATGGTGAAACCGAGGGCAATATTCATCGCTCCGACGACACCAAATACGGGGATGTAGACGGTTGCCGACTTATCAATGGCAACGTAGGCGACGAAGAAGAGCACCACTAAGAGCATTGAGAGCATGAACATTGACGCGACTTGACGCTCAGCCCGTCGCGCGGCTTTGGGGTCGGTGTCGGCTACCCGAGGGCGGTGCGGGATATCGGCAACCGGGGAGTAGCCAAGTTTCGCTGGCGCATTTTCGCCGTGGTCATGCTCAGAGCTTGTACTGATATCGGTCATCGCGCCTTAATTCCAATCCAGACGGCCACTGCTATTAGGGCACCAAACACTGCAGTCCACAAGAACAGGCCTTCGGTCACCGGGCCGAGTCTGCCGAGGGACAGCCCGCCGGGGTCGGAAGCGTTTTGGAGGTAATCGACGTAAGCCATGATCGCCTTTTTGTTTTCCTCGGGCAGGGTGGCATCGCTAAATATCGGCATGCTTTCGGGGCCGGTGATCATGGCTTCGTACATCTGGGTCGGGGTGGAATCCATCAGGCTGGGTGCGTACTTGCCCTGAGTGAGTGCGCCTCCTTGCCCTGCGGCTTGATGGCATTGCTGGCAATTGACCCGAAAGAGCACCCCGCCTTCGGCCACATCGGCGCTGGCGAAGTCAACCTGCTCCGCGTTCGGGATGGCAGGGCCCGGTGCTAGTGAGGCGATATAGGCGGCTAGGGCTGCGGTCTGCTCCTCGTTGTACTGCCGGGGCCCGGGGACTGCCTGCACTCCGGGAGCCGCCAGGGGCATCCGCCCGGTGGAGACCTGAAAATCAACGGCGGCCGCGCCGACACCGATCAGGGTCGGCGCTCTGGTAGAACCCTGAGATTGCAGGCTGTGGCAGGAGGAGCAGCCTTGCAGATAAAGCTGTTTTCCCATTTCGACCTGGGTTTGGCTACTGGCAGCGCCGGCGGCTTCAGCCGGTCGCACCGTCCCAACGGCGGCATAACCCCCCCCGACTGCAACTAGTGCGAATAGCAGCATGGCCAGAGCAACGACGGGCTGGCGTCGTCGGGCGGCGAGGAACTTCACGCGGGCAAGCCTTTCGTCGTTATTTGAGGATGTAGATCATGAAGAACAAGGCGATCCAAACCACGTCAACAAAGTGCCAGTAATAGGACACCACAATCGCGCGGGTGGCCTGATCATGGGTAAATCGCTTGGTGGCATAGGTGGTGGCCAGAACCAAGAGGAAAGCGATCAGTCCGCCGGTGACGTGGAGGCCGTGGAAGCCGGTTGTCAGATAGAAGGCCGAACCATAAGCGTTAGCCGACAGGGTTAGGCCTTCGTGCACCAACGAGACGTACTCGGTGACCTGCCCGGCGATGAAGAAGGAGCCCATGAAGAAGGTGATGATGAACCACCGGCGTAGGACCTTGACTTCACCGCGCTCGGCCGCGAACACCCCTAACTGGCAGGTCACGCTAGAAAGCACCAAGACCGTGGTGTTAAGGCTGGCGAACGGGATGTTGAGCAAGTTGGTTTCTTCAGCCCAAAGGTCGGGGTTTACCGCCCGCAGGGTGAAGTACATAGCGAAAAGGGCCGCGAAGAACATGAGTTCACTCGCCAGCCAAATGATGGTGCCAACGGCCACCATATTGGGCCGGTTGGCGGGGGCGTGTTCATAGGCCGCCGGAACCTGGGTTGTCGAAGCCACGGGTTCAGTCTGACAGATGAGCGGCGTTGTTTCCTGTCCACCCCTAGTGAATCTCATCACGGTCATCGTCAGATCGCTGGTGATGTTGCCCCACGGGCTCTGGGGGGCGCAGGCTCGGTCTATTGTTGGGCCCGTGAGCGACGACGTGACCCCCGAGACAACCCGCAACCTTGAGGTTTTGGTCTATAGCGATGACCGCCAGGTGCGCCAGGACGTGATGTTGGCATTGGGTAAACGCCCGGCAAGGGACCTTGCCGAAGTCAGCTACAGCGAATGCGCGACCGGTCCCGCATTAATAGGGCTAGTTGACAAAGGCCACTTTGATCTACTGATCTTGGACGGGGAAGCTACCCCGGTGGGCGGAATGGGCGCGGCACGGCAGTTGAAGGACGAAATCTTCAATTGCCCGCCGATCTTGGTTCTCATCGCTCGGCCACAAGATGCCTGGTTGGCGACGTGGTCAAGGGCCGATGCGGTGGCCTCGCATCCGATCAACGCGGTGCTGCTGGCCGATGCCGTCACCGGCCTTCTACGCCCGAAAATGACTACTTCTTCCACTGTTGCCACCGCGTGAACATTTTCTAAGTCATAAATTGAGATTGGGTTGACCTCGATGGCACCGCTGACCTGGCCGCAAATCCTGCGCACACTGCTATCCGGATCAGATTTATCGACCCAAAGTGCCACCTGGGCGATGACTCAGATTCTTGACGGGGATGCCACCGATGTCCAAGTAGCCGGATTTGTGACCTCGCTTCGAGCAAAAGGCGAGACGCCGGTCGAAGTTCGAGCGCTGGTAGAAGTGATGTTGGCACATGCGAATCGGGTAAAAGTAGACACCGTGGTACTCGATGTGGTGGGCACTGGTGGCGATAATTCGCATTCAGTAAATATTTCGACGATGACCGCAATTGTTGCCGCGGCAGCTGGTGCCCCGGTGGTGAAACATGGTAACCGTGCAGCTTCATCTTCGACCGGCACCGCGGATGTACTTGAAGAGCTCGGGGTCGTCATTGATCTACCACCTGAACTAGTCGAAGTATGTGCGGAGAAAGTTGGTATCGCTTTTTGCTTTGCGCCCATACATCACCCCGCAATGCGCTATGCGGTGACCGCTCGCCGAGAACTCGGTGTACCAACCGTGTTCAATCTATTAGGCCCGTTAACTAACCCGGCCTTAGCGCAAAGTGCCTTGATCGGCTGTGCGGATAAGAGCCGAGCGCCGGTCATGGCCGACGTGCTCGAGCGTCGAGGAGTTAAGGCCATCGTGGTCCACGGCGCTGATGGCCTTGATGAGATTTCGGCGAGCGCCGTGACTCATGCCTGGGATGTAACGGCAACTGGTATCCGCGAGGTGCTTATTGATCCGCGTGACCTTGGTATTGATTTTGTTGCCGCGGAGTTGATAACCGGTGGTGATCGGGTTCGTAACGCAGAGCTCCTGCGTAAGACACTTAGTGGGGTGAAGGCGACAGATCTAGATGCTGATCGCGTGGCCGCAATCCGCGATGCCGTCGCGTTGAATGCGGCTGCAGCACTTATTGCTTATGACGCAGCAATCGGGGTTGGCGATTCCGAGTTGGCCTTGCAGGAGCGCATGGGGAAAGCACTGCCAAGGGCCCGCGCGGTGCTCGAGTCTGGTGCTGGGATAGTGCTGTTGGACCGCTGGATTGAATTGACCAGGTCCCTCAAACCGTAGGGATTCACTACGCAATTCGGGTGACGATTTTGCGCCGAGCCGTTGCCGCAAGCCATTGATAATCAACGGGTTCTTGGGCTCGGATCTCACCGCGAACCTGACCCAATTGCGCCAGCAGCGCCCCTCCGCACCCAATCGGCAGTGCCAAAGCGGCACTGGAGCGCACTAATCGAATGCCATCAGAATCTAGCCAGGCCAAGATGGCTTCGGACTCTTCAGTCAAGCTGGCGACCTTCGAGGCTGCTGGAGCGGTGATGTGGTCTGCGGTCGAAATCATCGCCTCCACTACGGGGAGGGGTTCAACACCGGGGTCGATTGTCACTGCACCGGCTAGTGCGCCGTAACGAATGCAGTGCACCTCCCAACCGCCCTCAGGAGTCGTCTTGGCCGCGACCACTTGCTCAACTTGGGCCAGCATCATGAGCCGGTGCGTGCGAACGCTGGCTTGCAGGAAGTGGGCGAGGCGATCGCGCCAAAGTGCTGCATCTTCGAATCGGCTTTGATCGGCTAAGTCACGCATACGTACCTGAACTGCTGCAGTGACCGGGTCGACGGCTCCGGACATGGCCGAGCGCACGCGTGCAACTAGGTTGTCATAGGCGAGGTGGTCAACCGTTGCCGTGCATGGGGCTAGGCATTTACCCAGTTCAGCGAGGGCGCAGCCGGCCGTGGTGCTGCGCGGTTTGCGCGCC
This sequence comes from Candidatus Nanopelagicales bacterium, assembly GCA_009694585.1. Classification (GTDB taxonomy): domain Bacteria; phylum Actinomycetota; class Actinomycetes; order S36-B12; family S36-B12. Next base: position 7,484 of record SHUQ01000041.1, read on the forward strand.
AACTTGGTGGTGCATACCCGAAGTGGTAACGCCAATTGCAGTGCTGCGCTCGCCTCTTGAGCGGCCGCACTCGACTTAAATGGCCCCAAGTAGCAAGCTCCGTCAGCGGTATCGTCGCGTACCTCGCGGACGATTGCTAACCGCGGGGCAACTTCGGCCGTTAATTTGAGCCATGATTGGCGCTCAGGACGCTTTGATTGTTGGTTGTACCTAGGTTGCTTAGCGGCGATTAGTCGAAGTTCGCGAATTCGGGCTTCGAGTACTGTCGCGCACACGATTGGATCCACTGAAGTAGCGATGGCAATCATCTGGGTCATGCGACGTCGAGTTTCTGATGCCGTAAAATAGGTGCGCACCCGCTTGCGAATATTTTTCGAGGTGCCTACATAAAGTGCCTCACCTTGTGGATCTCGAAAGATGTAAACGCCCGGTGCCTCCGGTAAGCCTGCCGCTAGATGTCGTTTGGTGCGCTGGGTTGGGCTAACGCGTGAGGTGAATGCGGCGAGATCCTCAAGGGTTTCTACCCCGTGGTCTCCGACCCGCTCGAGGAGTCGGTGTAACACGTCAGTGGTGGCCCGAGCATCGTCAAATGCACGGTGCGTGGGTGCTACATCCGTACGAAAGTAGGTGGCGAGTGTCGCAAGTTTGCAATTTGCAACTTCATCGCGATGCAACGTGATCCGGGCCAGTCGTGCAGTGTCGATAACGTGATTACCTGGCCACCTATGATCAAGTTTCAGGCAGGCACCTTTTAGAAATCCAATGTCGTAGGGGGCGTTATGCGCCACGAGCACGCTCCCGCGCGCGAACTCCAAGAAGCTGGGCAGCACTGTAGCTAGTCGTGGTGCCGTGGCAACTAAGGAATTAGTAATGCCGGTTAGCGCTGCGATAAAAGGTGGAATCAGGACACCAGGATTGACCAAGGTGGCGAACTCGCCGATGACCTGACCACCTTGTACTTTCACCGCACCGAATTCGGTAATGCCAGCCTCGGTTGGAGGCCCACCGGTTGTTTCTAGATCGACCACAACAAAGATGGCATCACGCAGTCTGGTGCCCAAATCAGTGATGCTCAACTGTTGGTTGATTGGGACGAAGTTGGGCATGCCACGCACGCTAAGGCACCGGCCTGACAAACTCCGGTAAGGTGCTGTCGTGGCCAACACCCTACCTGACGCAAAATCGCGTTTTCGCTGTGCTCACTGTGGCAACCTGACCCGCTTTGACGTGCTGCGCTCAGCCAAAGTCAGCGAGTTTTGGCATGTTGATATTTCTGGTACCCCGGTAGTGGAAGAAACCACGGTACTGACCGAGGTGATTGATCAGGTCCGGTGTCGCTGGTGCGCTGTGGCTGACCGCATTGAGATGGTGCCGCGCCCAGAATTCGGCGGACCCAGCGCCGAGGGCTTAGGTGACGGCGGCCCCTGATCTGGGCCAATTGTCAGACCCCCTAACTAGTTTCGGGGCATGATTATTGATTGCGGTACCTGCCAAGTTGCCGGTCTAGCCTGCAGTGACTGTGTCGTCACAGTTTTACTGGGCCCACCGGCGGCCACGGTCCAAATAGCCGATGACCACCAGCTGGCTGTTGGCGTATTGACCGATTCGGGCCTGATCCCGCCATTGCGCTTGGTGACCGCGGATAACCAGTTAGGTGTCCGATATGTCGGTTTAGGGGCCTGAAATGGGGGGCAGGAACAGGGGACCCAGCGGGTTACTGCTGGGGAGCCGGCCCCAGGATGTCTGTTACCGTGGTTGCGAAGGCAAGTTCTTGGCAGCTTGATTATTTGTGGTTACGAAATGCGGTGAAGGGAGCCGAAGCGGTGCGATTGGATCGAAGTGGTTCTCGGTACCGCACCTGGCTCACCGCTCTGGTTGCGGTTATCTGTGTTGGATTCGGGAGTATTGCCCTGGCCGCACCCGCAGCGGCGCGCGACCTCGGCGAGGTTCGCGAGCAGGTTTTCGAACTCGAGGCCAAGGCTGAGTCTGCCCACGAGCGCTTCAATGATGCGCAAGCCCGCCTAAACGAGATCGACGATGCACTGGCGACCCTAAAGAACAAAATTGCGGTTGAGCGCCGTGAGCTCAATGCGATCTCCGGTGCGGTGGATGACCTCGCCCGCGCCACCTACACCGGTGGTGGGGTCGACCCCTCGCTGCAGGTGCTGCTGGCTGAAGATCCAGCACAGTTCCTAGCCCAGGCCTCGGCCCTAGATCAAGTTGCCAAGGGTCAGGCCGATGCCTTGCGGGCCTCGCAAACCGCTAGGTTGCGGTTGGCGCAAAGCGAAGCCGCCTTGCAGCAAAAGGAGGCTGCCGCCCGGGAAGTGCGTGCTGAAATGGCCGACGCCAAGCGCGAGGCTTTTGATCGGCTCACAGAAGCTGAGGCGATTTTAAATTCCTTAGAAGCAGCTGAGCGGCAACGCTTGTCGGCAATGGCGGCCAGTGAACGTCAAGCCTCACTGGCGGCCGCCGCCGCCGCGGCACAAGCACTTAATAGCAGCAGCACCAGTGGTGGGGGCTACTCGATTAGCAGCCGGGCGATCGCGGCAGTGCGGTACGGGCTGTCACAGGTGGGCGATCGCTATGTTGCCGCAGCAACTGGTCCGAGTTCATTTGACTGCTCCGGGCTAACAATGAGCGCTTGGCGGCAAGGGGGAGTCTCCTTACCCCACTACAGCTACTCGCAGTACCAGAAGGCGAACAAGATTCCCTTAAGCCAGGCCCAACCCGGCGACCTAGTTTTCTATTTCGGTGGCAGTGTGCACCATGTCGGCCTGTACATCGGCAATGGGCAAATGGTGCACGCGGCCAACCCTAGGGATGGAGTGGTTGTCACTAACGTTCTCGCACCTTGGTACGCGCGACACTTCACCGGGATCGGCCGGGTAGTCGGCTAGTACCAACGTTTTATGTGAACCAGAACCTTAAGAATAAAGCGCAGCGATATCGGCTTCGCATTCCTTCATGACGATATTGCGCTTCAGTTTCATTGAAGGTGTCATCTGGCCGCCCTCTTCGGTCCAATCGTGCGGCAAGATCACGAACTTCTTGATGGCCTCAGCATGTGAAACTGCCTTATTGCCTTCGTCAATAGCGGTTTGCACTACCGCATTTAAGTCAGCGTCAGTAACAAGGTCGGCAAGGGTTGCAGATTCGAGTTTTCCGGCTTGCTTGAGCCAAGAGGGGAAGGCCTCGGGGTCGATGGTGACAAGTGCGGCAATGAAGGGCTGGGCGTCGCCAACCACCATGCACTGCGAAACCAGCCAGTTGGCCCGGATTCGATCCTCGAGCACCGCCGGTGCCACGTTCTTGCCACCGGCTGTGATGATTAGCTCCTTCTTGCGTCCGGTGATCCAGACAAAGCCTTTATCGTCAATTTCACCGATATCGCCGGAGTGGAACCAGCCGTCCCACTCGATGGCTTCGGCGGTGGCGACTTCGTTGTTCCAATAGCCGGCGAAGATCTGGGCACCCGCGAGCATCAGCTCGCCATCATCGGCGACTTTGACGCTGGCTCCGGGCAGTGGCTGGCCCACGCTGCCAATGCGCAGCGCATTGGGCCGGTTGATGGTTGTCGCTAAACTGGTTTCGGTGAGGCCATAGCCTTCCAAAATAGTCACACCGATACCCCGGAAAAAGTGACCTAATCGTGGGCCAAGTGGTGCACCACCGGAAACAGCCCATTTCATCTTGCCGCCCATCGCGGCGCGCAACTTCTTGTAAACCAGACGATCGAAAACCGCGTGCTTGATCTTCAGGCCGATACCGGGGCCGCCGTCATCAAGAGCCTTGCTGTAGTCAATGGCGACTTGACTTGCAGTCTCGAAAATATGACCCTTGCCCGCGGCGTTGGCCTTTTGCTGGGAGGAATTGTAGATCTTCTCGAAAACCCTGGGCACCGCTAGGAAGAAAGTGGGTTGGAAGGTTTGCAGATTTGGGAGCAACTCCTTGATATCGGCGGTGTGCCCAAGGCGGACTCGGGCACGTACGCAGCCCAATTGGATAAGGCGACCAAATACGTGTGCCACCGGCAAGAAGAGCAGGGTGGAGGAGCCTGCAACGAGAAAGACGTCGTCAAGGCCTTGCACTACGTTATCGACCTCGAACATCAAGTTGCGATGGGTGAGCATGCAGCCCTTGGGGCGTCCGGTAGTTCCAGATGTGTAGATGATGGTCGCGATGGAGGCCGGGTTCAAACTTGCGCGCCGAGATTCGAGTTCTTCATCGCTCACATCGCGGCCTGCTGACTTAAGTTCGTCAAGAATGCCATCATCCAATACCCAGATGCGAGTGACATTAGGAATTTCTACCGCAACTTGATCAAATACTGCCTTGTGCTTGTGAGTCTCGAGGAATACTGCAACCGCACCAGAGTCACTGAGTATCCACTGCACTTGCTCGGCGGATGAAGTTTCATAGATCGGCACACTCGTTGCGCCGGCGTACCAGACCGCATAATCCATCAATGCCCAGTCGTATCGGGTGCGCGACATGATACCGATGCGCTGGCCGTGTTCGATCCCGTTGGCGATGATGCCTTTAGCGATGGCCTTGACCTCGTCACTAAATTGTTTGGCGGTGATACCCACCCATGCGGCACCGCGAGGTACCGAGAAAACGACTCGATCGGGTACCTGCTCGGCATTTTCGGTGATGTGGTCGACCAAGCTCCCCGAGGTGGGGGCTGGGACGATCACCGGAACGGTGAATTCCTTTAGCACGGCGGCGCTCCTTATTTGAGGTCTGGGCCGGTCACTTCGATAGATCTAGCCGTCACGGTAACTGAACTTGGGTTGGCAAGCAATGGAAATCATGATGTTATTTACCCTGGGCGAAGCGCAATGCCTCGGGGCATGGCATTCTCTTATGCATGGCCAGTGTGGATCTCGTCGACGAGACCTATGTGGTGGTTGACCGGGAGCTGCTTGCCTCCGTGATTGCCGACCGGGCCAGATGGGATCTCTGGTGGCCGGAATTGACCTTGACGGTTTTCATGGACCGCGGGGTAGATGGCATCAGGTGGTCAGTGTCTGGGGTTCTGGTTGGCTCAAGTGAGATCTGGCTCGAACAGGTGGGTGATGGCGTGCTTTTGCACTATTACCTGCGTGCTGACCCGGCTGCACCGGGTTCACCGGCATTGGCTCGGGCAATTCCGGCCAGCCCACACGGCCAGCGTCAAATCGATTCACTACGGACTCGCCACACCTTGGCTTGGAAGCGTTCAGTTTGGGCGCTCAAGGATGAGATGGAGGGCGCCCGGCGCCCGGGGGATACTCGGTGAGAGTGCATGTCGTCTCAGATGTTCATGGCGCCAGCGACGCACTCTCACGGGCTGCAGTTGGCTCAGATTTATTTGTTTGTTTGGGTGATCTGATCCTCTTTTTGGATTACGACGACCCCACAAGGGGCATCTATGCCGATCTCTTCGGCCCTGATCACACCCGCGCCTACATTGAGGCGCGCACCGCGAACCGCTTTGATGACGCGCGTGAACTCAGCGCGGCTGTTTGGCGCGGCCGTGGAGTGTTCGATTCTGCCGATCGGTGGGGCGCACTGGAGGTGATGATCCGCCGGCAGTACCAAGGTCTATTCGATGCTATGCCCGCGCCAGCAATGTTGACCTATGGCAATGTTGATGTACCGGCTTTGTGGCCTGAGTTCTTGAAGGACGGTCACCAAGTTGTTGACGGTTCGGCGGTCACCGTCAACGGAATCCGCATGGGATTCGTTGGTGGTGGGTTGGCTAGTCCGATGCGCACACCGTACGAACTCACCGAGGAGCAATACGCCGAAAAGATCCAAGCCCTGGGCCCGGTAGATGTGTTGTTCACCCACATTCCGCCCGCGGTGCCGCAGTTGACCTATGACACCGTGGCGCGGCGGTTCGAGACCGGAAGCCAGGCCGCCTTGGACTACATCAACGAGTTTTCACCGGCCTTGCACCTATTTGGCCACGTTCATCAGCCCCTAAGAGCTCGAACTCGAATTGGTAAGACCGAATGCATAAATGTGGGCCATTTTCACGGGAGCAAAGTCCCCTTCGTTGTCGACTTCTAGGCGCGCATTGATAGGTAGTAACCTTTGGCTCCGGTCCAAATAATGGTTTCGAAGGAGTCAGCATGGGCGACAAGACCGAGTCCAGCATCATTATTGATGCTTCACCGGCAGCGATCATGTCGGTAATTGCTGACTTGGCGGCTTATCCGCAGTGGAGCGATGGCCTTTCGTCGGTTGAAGTCCTGTCCTTGTATGAGGAGGACTCACGACCAGCTGATGCTCGTTTTAGTTTGGCTTCTGGCCCCATCAAAGACACCTACGAACTTGAATATGACTGGGACGAAAACAATTCGGTTTCGTGGACCCTCACTAAGGCCGAGATGCTTACCGCGATGGATGGCAGCTACACACTGAAGGACAATGGCGACGGCACGACGACCGTGCATTATCAACTTGCCGTGGATGTGAAGATTCCCATGATCGGCATGATCAAGCGGAAGGCCGAACGGGTGATTGTCGACACCGCACTCAAAGGACTTAAGAAACGTGTCGAATCAAATTCGCCTAATTCTGTTTAGCGGCAAAGGGGGCGTGGGGAAATCAACCCTTGCGGCCGCTACTGCCGTTCAGCTAGCCGATGCCGGACGCCGGGTTCACTTGGTTTCCACTGACCCAGCGCACTCGTGCGGTGATGTTCTTGACCTGCCCATGAGTCTTGGGGCCCCGACCGTTGTTAATAAAGGACTTTCGGTGACCATCCTTGACGCACACACCCAGCGCACCAACTCGTGGCGGGACCTGAAGGCCATCGCGGTGGAATTGCTCACCGAATCTGGGGTCGACCCGATACATGCGGCTGAATTGACGGTACTGCCAGGGATTGACGAATTACTTTCGTTGCTGGCGGTTACCGAGTTACTTGAAGATCCAAATATTGATGTTGTCGTAGTGGATGGTGGTCCAACCGCTGAAACCGCTCGGTTGCTAGCTCTGCCTGAGGCTTTAGAGAAGTTACTTGCGGTGATCATGACACCGAGGTTTGCAGTTGCCCGTGCAGCGCGCGGCCCGGTTACCGCAGAGGTAACCGCGCTCACTGCGGTTCAGGAGTTAGCTGCCGACTTACGTCGCGTCAAGCAGGCACTATCAGGTGCGGGCAGTGTGGTGCGACTTGTTTCGACACCGGAGAAAGTGGTGTTGGCTGAAACACGCAGACACCTTGCCACTTTGACCCTTCTCGGGCATCACGTTGATGCCATATTCGTCAACCGGTACCCGGCAAGTAGCGACAACTGGCCTCGTAAATGGGCGCAGAAGCAGCGCAAGCGGGTTCGCGCACTGCACGTTGACCTCGCCAACACCCCGATCATCACCGTGCCATTTAAGTCCGCAGAACCAATTGGCAAATCCGGGCTGCGCAAACTTCCGGTGTCGGTTCGCCGCCGCGGGGCAGATAGTTCATTCACCAAGAGGGTCCCTGGTGGGGTGCTACCTACAGTTGCTGGATATGAGTGGCGGATTCCACTTGATGACCCAGCAGGTCAAAGCATCAAGGTGGGTCGCCTTGGAGACAACGTCATCGTAGTTGTTGGTTCGACTCGGCGGGTTCTTGCTCTGCCGCCAGTATTGTGTCGATGTGTGATGACCGGAGCAGTCGTGCGCGCACGGCAGGTAGTAATTTCATTCGAGCCTGATGAAGCCATTTGGCCGCAATCGTGAGCGATGATCAGCGGTCCTTCGATCCGGCGGCGATAGTCGGTGGGCTGCATCAACTCCTCACTTGGGCCGCGCAAACTGTAGGCGGGCCACACAGTGAGCATGTGGATCCAGGTGAGCACCCTGATTGCTTGGTGTGTCGAGGTATGGGCACCATGCGGGCCCTTGGTCTGGACGCGATAGTTAACCAAGCCGGTAATGGTGGAGTCACCGACTGGGATTTGGATACCTCGGTGAATGTAAAAGAGCCTGTAACTTTTGTTGGTAACGACGAAGATGTTACTTGGGTTCGCGTCAAGCGCGAGCACCCCTAGGCTGAAGACCGGTGCCGTGCTCGGGATCTAGGTAATCGCCGAAAACGATGGAAATGCGGCCGCTTGGAGTGAGTTCGAGTTTGGGGCCGGCGCGCGGGCGCCCACTGAGTTTGCATTTTCGAACCCTAGCGGTCTACTA
>SHUQ01000042.1 GCA_009694585.1 Candidatus Nanopelagicales bacterium
TCATAATCGTTAATGAATTCGTAAAGAAAGTTGAGGTGGTTAATAATGATTGCACAGGTGCAGATCAGTGACGCGGAGAACGTCCAAAGGCAATTACGTTTTCCCGTGGGGGCGCGGATCACCATGGCTGACCTCGAGGAGGCTGGGCGCGAGCCCGTACTTGATGGATTGCGAGATCAAGAGCCCGTGACCTGGCTACCGGCAGTCGGTGGCTGGTTGATCACCAAGCGTGAAGCCGCGCGTGAGTTGCTGTTACCCAAAACAGGTTCCAGCGTCGAGGCGGACGAAAATATGGTGCGCGCCTCATTGGGCACCATGATGTTGACGGTGGATTGCCCGGCGCATGATCGACTACGCGCACCTTTTGAACGCCCGTTTCGTGCCCGTGAGGTAGATCGTGTCTTTGGTGGGTTCATCCAAGAGCAAGCCGATCGACTCATCGATAGGTTCGTTTCGGATGGGACCGCCGAATTACATTCGGTATTTGCTGCCGAGTTCGCTGTTGCGGTTGCTGGGCACGTGATTGGGCTGCCACTTGGCGAAAGTTCGCAAATTGACTCCTATTACGCGGATTTTGCAGCGGCCATGGTCTATGACGGGGATCCGAAGCCGGTAATGCGAGCCGAGCGGGCTCGCGAGCAGCTAAACGAATTGCTGCTTGCGGGATTAAACGCGCATCGGGAAACTGGAACGCAATCTTTGACGAATGAGGTGTTGGCAGACCCAGGCAATGAGCTCACCGATGAAGAAGTCGTGGCACAACTTCGAGTGGTGATGTTCGGAGCGGTAGAGACAATTCAAGCATCGGTAATGTCGACATTGTTGCTACTCCTAACCCACCCAGAACCCTTGGCGCAATGCTTGGCCGACCCGGGCTTAATTTCCGGGGCGGTTGATGAGGCGATCCGCCTTATTCCGCCAGTCGCGTTTATCGAACGTTGGATGGCGAAGCCGTTCACCACCTGTGGGGTGAATATCGGCGCCGGAGAATTTGTTGGGATCTCGGTTATCGCCGTTAATCGCGATCCTGAGGTATTCGCGGACCCGCTGACTTTTGATATTCACCGAGCCAATGCAAGGCACGGTCTTGGATTTTCAGCAGGTGAGCACCATTGCCTTGGTGTGCACTTGGCCCGAACGCAAACAGCACTCGCGGTGGAAAGAATTCTTGCCCGGCTACCAGGTCTCACCCTAGTAAGTGCACTACCGCCGGCTGGGTTCGCATTTCGGCGGCCGGGTTCCCTCGAGTTATCTTGGCGGGTTTAACCTCAAGTCTTACATGAACCCATCTGGGTTCGGGCCGGTGCGGTGGCCGTTTTCGAGTGCGCTAATTGCGGCCATGTGCTCCGGCGTCAGCACAAAGTCAAATACTTCGATGTTGTCGCGGATACGCGCTGGAGTCACTGATTTAGGCAGCACCACGTTACCAAGTTGCAGGTGCCAGCGAATCATGATCTGCGCGGTGCTCTTAGCGTACTCAGCAGCAATCGCGGCAATGACCGGATTCGAGATCAATTCGCCAGATGCCAGCGGGCTCCAAGCCTCTACCAAAATTCCCAGCTCGGCAGTTAATGCACGCAATGGAGTCTGCGGCAGCCACGGGTGCAACTCAATTTGATCGACCACAGGCACTACACCAGTCTCTGCGATGATGTGGGCTAGATGCTGCTCATGAAAGTTCGAAACGCCAATTGAGCGAGCCCGACCCTCTGCGTGCAATTGCATTACCGCCCGCCAAGTTTGCAAGTAGTCTCCGGTCGATGGGGCAGGCCAGTGCACCAGGTACAGGTCTACCTCGCTAACGCCCAGGAGGGCAACGCTCTTATCGAAGGCGCGAAGGGTCTGGTCGTAGCCGTGGTCGGTGTTCCAGACTTTCGTGGTTAAGAAGATTTCCTCGCGCGCTAGCCCAGATCTAGCAATAGCCTCGCCCACCCCGCGTTCATTTTCATAAACAGCCGCCGTGTCGACGTGGCGGTATCCGGCAGCAAATGCCTCAAGGGTTGCCGCGGTTACTTGATCATCGGGTACCTGCCAAACGCCAAACCCGATCTGCGGGATCGCTCGCCCATCGTTCATGATCAGATTAGGTGCGAGGTGCATTGGAACTCCTTTGCGGATGGTCCGAGGTAGATATGGCGTGGCCAAAGATACCCATAGCCAGCACGACCACGGAGTGCAACCGATCCTCCGAGGCAGAACTCACCACTCAAGGGGGGTACTCAGCGGCACGGCCATAGCGGGGCCTTCTACCTGCTAACCCCTGCGCGCCGGATGCGCCGAGGTCTCAGCCCGCCGGGAAGGACCCGCTGCGATGAGTACAACCACACTCCAGATGAGCGCGCCTGGGCCGTGTAGTTTGGTAGGCTGATGGCGCTGTCGAACCACAGCGGTGTTACATGCTGTCATCAACAACGTGAAAGGGCGTAAAATGAGGTCCGTAAACCGCTTTGGCAGCAAGTGCAATTATTGCCACTGCTTTGGTCGTGCCATCCATAAATGCGGCTCAGGCAGCACCTAAGGTAACAGTGGTGAAATCAATTCCGGAGTCAGGGTCGCAGACGGTTAAAGTGCCTGCGGGTAACAATGTCCGCTTTCGAGTTGCCTATAATACGAGTGATTGTTATGGACCAACAGAGCCTTGTACCTACAGCATCGCTACATTGAAGAATACTGCGAAAGCAAATGTTGGAGCGCTCCAGCAAATGCCCGACCCATCGCCGGCGGGCGGCAGCAGTTATGGCGCCTACATCGTTTTCTCTGTCGTGCCAAAGTATTCAGGGATTACAGTTATTCAGTTCACTTGCGGAAAACCTGTAAGTAAAGTCCGCCTGAAGTTCATGAACTGATCTTGGCTGAAACCCGGTATGTCTTTGACTTCACCGAAGGCGGTCGCGAGCAAAAAGACCTCCTCGGTGGCAAGGGGGCCAATCTCGCGGAGATGACCCGCCTCGGCTTGCCGGTGCCCCCGGGCTTCACAATCACCACCGATGCGTGTCGTTGGTTTCTGCGACATGGCCAGGAGCCGGCGAATCTCCGGGTGCAGGTGACCTCCGCCCTGCGGCGCCTTGAGGACAATCTCAATCGACGCCTTGGCGACCCGCATGACCCACTTTTGGTATCGGTGCGCTCTGGTGCGGTGTTCTCGATGCCGGGCATGATGGACACCATCCTCAATGTCGGTCTAAATGATGCATCGGTCAAAGGGCTAGTGGATATTTCCGGTGACGCCCGCTTCGCGTGGGACTCCTACCGCCGATTGATCGCGATGTTTGGCCGTACCGTCATGGGCGTTGAGCCGGCGCTCTTTGCCAACGAGCTCGAAACCGCGGTGGTTATCGCCGGAGTGCCAAACGAAAGCGGTCTCGATGAGGCAGACCTGCAACGCCTAGTTGAACGTTACAAGGCGATTATCAGCGAAAAATCTGGCCGGGAGTTCCCGCAACATCCACGTGAACAACTGGACTTAGCAGTGCATGCGGTATTTGAGTCTTGGAATGGTGATCGGGCCAAGCTGTACCGCCGTCGTGAGCGCATCCCAAATGATCTTGGGACCGCGGTGAATGTGTGTGCCATGGTTTTTGGCAATCAAGGGGATTATTCAGGTACCGGGGTAGCTTTCACGCGCGATCCGGCAACCGGATCGGCCGGGCACTACGGCGATTATCTACCAAATGCGCAAGGCGAGGACGTCGTCGCAGGGATTCGCAATCCGTTGACCTTGGCAGATCTTGCAGTGCAAAACCCTGAAGTTGCCGAACAACTTTCGTCGGCGATGCGACGCCTTGAGACTCACTACCGCGATCTTTGCGATATTGAATTCACCGTTGAGCGAGGCAAACTCTGGATGCTGCAAACGCGAGTGGGCAAGCGCACTGCCGGCGCAGCATTTCGAATTGCCTGCGAGTTCTTGGATGAAGGTCTGATTACCGAGGATGAAGCCCTGGCTCGGGTAAGTGGCGCACAGTTATCGCAATTGCTGGTTCCGCAATTGATGCTCGGTAGTGATCGCACCTTGGTCACTAAAGGCATTGCGGCATCACCTGGGGCGGCGGTGGGCCAGGTGGTCTTCGATCCGGTACGCGCTGTTGAGCTGGCGGAGGCCGGCAAAGCCGTGGTCTTGGTGCGCCGTGAGACCAATCCCGATGATCTAGCCGGCATGGTGGCCGCGGTTGGCATCCTCACTAGTCGAGGGGGCAAGACCAGCCACGCGGCCGTGGTCGCGCGGGGTATGGGCAAACCGGCGGTCTGTGGCGCGGATGCGCTAATAGTCAATGAAGCCCAAGGGGTGGCCACCGCAACGTCGGCAGATGGCACGGTGCGCACAATCGGGGAGGGTGACTTCATTTCCTTGGATGGCGCTTCCGGTGAAGTATTCCTCGGTGAATTGCCGGTGTCCCCGTCGCCGGTAGTGCGCTATTTGCTCGAGGGGGTCGATGCTGTCCTGCCATCCCTTAGTGCAGATGATGCAGCGGTCATTATATGTGTTGACCGCCTACTTAATTATGCGGACAAGGTGCGAAAGCTAGAGGTTCGCGCGAATGCTGATACTCCAGAAGATGCGGTCAAGGCGCGCTTGCTCGGAGCTGAGGGGATTGGCCTTTGTCGAACCGAGCACATGTTTCTCGGTGAGCGGCGTGAGCTAATTGAACACGTTATTCTCGCTGAGAGCACTGCTGAGCGCGAGGCAGCACTTTCCGCACTGATGCCGCTTCAACGTCAAGATTTCATCGAGATTTTAGAAGCGATGGATGGATTGCCGGTCACGATACGCCTACTGGACCCACCACTACATGAATTCTTAACCGATCGCGCGGAGTTGATGGTCCGCGTTGCCTTGGCTGAGGAACGCGGTGCGGATCACACCACTGATGATCGAATTCTGGCTGCCGTCAATCGGCTCCATGAATCTAACCCGATGTTGGGGTTGCGCGGTGTCCGCCTTGGGTTGGTAGTGCCTGGCCTTTATGCACTGCAAGTGCGGGCTCTCGCGGAGGCTACAGTCGTGCGCCTGGCAGCCGGTGGCAGCCCTAAGCCCGAAATTATGGTGCCACTTGTTGGATCCGCTCGGGAGTTGATCCTTATTCGTGAGGAAATTGAGGAGGTCCTCGCGGAGGTGAGTGCTGAATCCGGGCGCTCAATTTATATGCCGATTGGCACGATGATCGAACTACCGCGTGCTGCCCTGACCGCCCATCGCATTGCCGAAGTCGCCGACTTCTTCTCATTCGGCACCAATGACCTAACCCAGACCACGTGGGGATTTAGCCGTGATGACGTAGAAGCAGCGTTTTTTGCGGCGTACTTGGAAAAAGGCGTATTGACAATTTCGCCATTTGAGACCCTCGACGGCGATGGAGTGGGCCGCCTAGTCGAGATCGCAGTTCGCGAAGGCCGACAGGCGCGGCCGGACCTAAAGCTTGGTATCTGTGGTGAACATGGTGGTGACCCGGAGTCAATCCACTTCTTCCACACCGCCGGGCTGGATTATGTGTCGGCAAGCCCATTTCGGGTTCCGGTGGCACGCCTTGAATCGGGGCGCGCCGTCATTGCTGACCTAACTGGTGACTCGCGTTAGGGCTGTAGTAAATAGATTCCCAAACCGGGGACCCAGCTCGCAGGGTTAGGCCATCGGCGAATTCCACGTAATCGGCGGGTGGGTTTGCGATGAATGCCGCAAAAGTAACTCCTGAATTGGAGGTGCGTGGGTCGGTGAGCACCACCTCGTGCGACAAAGTCTGACGCAGATCTAGATCATTATCAAGTGCCCGCTGCAAAGCGGTCAGGCGCCGGATTGACGAACGGGTCGAATTCGTTGGGTCTGCTAGCAAGTGGTTGGTGTGCGCACACTGATCCACCGAAGGGGCGGTTACGCGCTGGACGTGGCCCGGCCCGCACTCCCAAGTTGCGATGCCATCTGGCGCCGAGACCGTGTAAGCCTGCCCGGCCGCGTGCGGCACGCTGGCGAGGAATTCGCCCGCATGCGCGAGGCTGGTCAAGGTGAGTAGGTGGCGCATGATGAATACGACGCCTAAGCCGTTGCTATCGGCCTGGAATTGTTCCAGCGCATTTACCGCGACCCCAAGGCCGGCGGAATTGGCCCCGCATAAACCAATCATCCCGGGGTAACTCATGATGAGCGCGGTCGGCGCCAAGTCAGATTGGACTCGGAGCACCATTAGACGGCCCGCCGCCCAAATCGGCAGGTCCATGGTTTGGCCGATAAAGCCATCTCGACTGCGGGCTGCGACCGAGCAGCCCAGGCCGCCGGTAAAACTCCAGACTTCGTCCAAGAAGCAAAGGAGCATGACTTGCTCGATATCGATATTCGCCCCGGCAGCGATCCCGGTGGCTTCATCCCAAAGGTCAGGAGTGAACTGGTGCGCGGTCGCTACTAACTCGCTGCGCAGCAGTCGATCGGCAACCGCGGCGACATCAACTCCGTTTGCGGTTAGGTGCATGCGCAGCACTTCCCAGGTCTCAACGATTTGCTCAGCGCGGGCTTGGCCTTGGATAAAACCACGAGTGCTGCCATCACCACTAACTGTCAGGACGTCCAAGGGATTGGCTATCTCTTTCGCTTGATCACAATAGTGATGACCGGGATGACGATGATGGCTCCGATTACCACGAATGGTATCAAAAAGCCGGCGCTGGTGATCAGGAAAGCGATAAGGGCCAAAAATGCCGACCAGCCATTTTGCAACCCGGCCAAGAAGCCCGGTGCCGTGCTAGAAGTTAGTTCAGTAATCGGCGACAGTGAGACGGTTACCGTCGACATGGTCACCTGCTGCCCTAGGTAGGTGCGTTGGGCCGTCAAGGAGTCGAGTTCGCCCTGGCGGTTGGCCAATTCAGACTCGACCGCAACCAAGTCAGCGACACTCGTTGCCTGCCCCTGCAGGACCTTAAGTCGATCGATTGATGTCCGCAGGACGCCGATGCGCGCATCTAGATCAACAACTTGAGTGGTGACATCTTGAGCATTGATATTTACCGACATGACCGTGCCTAGTTCGCTTAGGTTAGCGATGAAGGCATCCAAGGTGTCTGACGGAACGCGGGCGACAATGTTGGCGAAACTAGAAGTGCCATCAGAGTTGGCACTTTGTGAATCTATTGAACCTGCCCGTGCGGTGGTCGTCGCAACTATCTGCGCGGTGGCTACGGCGACATCCGCAACACGAATATCAACATAGGCCGTGCGGATGACCTGTGGTGTGGACACCAGATTGGAATTCATTTTGGTGTCCGCGGTGGCTACTCCCGCAGGTAGCGTCTCGGCCGTAAGCCCAGAATCGATTCCAGCTGAGGCATCCGCTGCATTGGTGCCTCCCGCACCGCACCCGGCCACCAGTAGGCAGGCGGCAAGTATCGATATTAAACCCACTAGTTTCCGAGTCATTGTCACGCCTTCCGCTGGTGGGATCTGCATATCCGACGCTGGCTGCGGTGTTCTGGTTCCCTCAGCGCTGCGGCGCTTGCGGTAACTTTGGTCCGTGGTGACAAAGTCGAACCGCAGGTCACCTGCGCCGGGCTCGGCGTGGGTGCCCACGTCATGACCGACTGGAGGGGGCTTCGCGGGTGCCAGTGCGGTGGATCCGGGGGATTGGCTGATTATCGAGAAATGGTCTAGCCGGGCAGCATGGGATGCGCACATGGAGTCGACACATGTCAAGCACATGGGGTCAATACAAAATGATTTCTTGCGTGGACCGACGCAGCTGAGGTTTTATTACCTGCGATAAGGTGTCGAGGCGTCAACTTGGTGTCGGGGGGCTGGCGGCCGGCAGATACGGGTGCTCAGGATCTCGGTTAGTTAAGTATTTACCGACCCCGTAGATAGCGCCCGCAATCGGGACCGCAATAAGTGCCCCAACTATTCCAAGAGCAATGCTGCCGGCCGCTATAGCGATGACGATCGCAAGTGGGTGCAGATTTACGGCTTTACCCATTACCAGTGGTTGCAGGACGTCTCCGTCAAATGATCCCACGATCACCGTCAAGATTATGACGAATATTGCGATTATCGGTCCGCGCTCAGCAAGAGCAACAATGGCCGCGAAGAAAGTTGCAACCGGTGCCCCAATAACCGGGATAAAGGCACCAAAGAAAACCACGGCCGCTAAGGCCGGTGCCAGCGGCACTTGCAATATTAGCAGTCCAATGAAGACTAGTAGCGCATCGCAAAGAGCCACGATTACAATGCCGCGGGTATATCCAGCGATGGAATCCCAAGCGATGCGGCCGGAGGTATCGATCTGGCGTTGAGCAATCTTTGGGATCCAGGAAATGATCCAGTCCCAGATTTTTTTAGGGGAAAGCAGGAAGAACAGGACGCTGAAAATGAAAACCGAACCGGCGATGATCAAAGTTCCGACCGAACCCAGTGCCGACAAGGCATCACCAAGTACGCCCTTGGCGATGGTGGTGCCGGCAGATTTAGCCTGGTCGAGCAAGTTTGCGACCTGCGTTTCGCTGTAATGCAGCGGCCCGGTCTTCAGCCAGCCTTCGATATCGGTGAAGCCACTTTGAATGGCGGCTACGAGCTTTGGGCCCTCGTTTATTGATGACGTAACGACAACCGCCATGATCACGAAGATGGACGCTCCGATTGCCAACAGCGCTAACACCATAGCGACTGGTTTGGGTAAGAACTTATTGAGCAAATTCATCACCGGCATGGTCCAGGCGGTTACCAGCATTGCGAAAAAGAGAGCGAACACTACCGGGAAAACGCGACCCATGATCGTGCCCAAGACCGCGAGGCCGGCAAGGATGATCAAAACCCGCCAGATGATGCCGGCAGTTGTTTTTAGGGTGTCTGGGATGCCATCATTTGTTGGCACGGGGGCTCCCTTACGTCTTCGCCGAATCGGTGTGTGCCGACGTTAATCGATCCGCACCATGCCACTGGCCGTGCTGAACCATACCGCGATTACACCGGGTTCATCGGCAAATAGCCAATCGACTTCAACTTCGTCTAAGGGGCTCTCCTTTGGCTCACCGAGCCAAGCTCCAATGGTTTTTGGGTCGCCGGCGAGTTCGACCTTTCCGATTGCGACCGGGCCACCGGCGGCTGAGGGGTGCTCGGCTTCGTTGCATTCCCACTGGATGAAGTAGGGGAGCTGGGGGTCTTCCATCAGGTCCAAGAGGCCAATTTGCTGCCAGCGTAGTTCGGTACCATCTGGTCGCACTCGGTGGCCGGGACTTGCTTTGCGGCCTAAGCGATGCTCAATCGGTGAAATATCGTCAACTGCGACGGCCCACCCGAGCCAGCCCCCACCAGCATCAGCCCGGCTTTGGACGGCGCGGCCAAAAGGGGCTTTCTTAGCGGCCGGGTGGTCGAGTGCGGAAACCACTTCGACGTAGGTACCCCCGGCTAGCGGCAGGATGAAGTTGCGGGTACCAAATGATGGGTGCCGGCCGCCGTCGACGAAGGTGGCTCCGAGGTCAGATCCGATGCGCTGAACTACGTCAGCAAGTTCACTTGAGGTGCAGGCATATGAGATGTGGTCCAAACGCATGACTGGAATCCTGCCCAATGCCATTTCTGGCCCGTCAGGCACCCCCCACTTGAGCCGAATGTGACATGCTCGTCACATGCCCGAAACTGATTTGGCGCCCAAAGCCCCCACCGCTCAACTTGATAAGAAAAAGTCGATCATCCTTGGCATTGTCGGGTTGGCTTTCATTGTTTTGATCTTCTGGAAGGTCATTCCGCAGATCGGTAGCTATTCTGAAGCCTGGGAGGCTTTGCAGTCGATGGGTGCGTTATCAATGGCGCTCATCATCGGCAGTGTTGTTATCTATTTGATCTTTTACGGTTTTCCATTCATGGCCGCGGCGCCAGGACTTAAGTACTGGCGCTCTGAGCAAGTAAACCAAACGGCTTTTGCGATCAGTAATGGAGTGCCAGGTGGGGGCGCGGTCGGCCTAGCGGTGCAGTACGGGATGCTCACGTCATTTGGGATTACCGCGACCGCATCGACGACGGCGATTACCGCGGTCGCCTTGTGGAGTTCGTTCGTCACTCTTGGCTTCCCGATCCTCGGGGTCGGTGCTGTGGTCCTTGCTGGTCAAAATGGTGGCGGGTATGTACTGACGGCGCTGATTGGGTTGGGAGTTCTCGTCGCGGTGATAATCATGTTTGTCCTGGTGATGCGCTCAGAGGCACTGGCGATCAAGGTCGGCAAGCTTGGAACCAAGCTCATCAAGCCGTTCGCGGGTTGCATCAAATCCCTGAAAGGGCTAGATCTGGTGGCCCCGGTCACCGAGTTTCGTTCCAGTATGTACGAGATACTAAAGAGGCGCTGGCTGGCCATCACGGTGGCTCAAGTTGCGGTTTCGGTAGCCCAGTTTTTGATTCTTTACTTTGCACTTCGCGGTGTTGAAGGTTGGGATACTGCCGGCACGTCGATTTTGGTGGCATTTGCAGCATTTGCAATCAGCCAACTTGGTATGATGATCCCAATCACACCTGGTGGCCTCGGAACCGTTGATGCCGCGATGATCGCATTGATGACGAAATTTGGGGTAGCGACAGGTGTGGCCACCGCGGCGGATCTGGTCTGGCGTGCGGCTTCATTTGTTCCGCAAATTGTTATCGGAATCATCGCCTTACTGCTTTGGTACCGCAAAGCTGGTGAAAGATTCGCGACGACCAAAGAAGAGCACCCGGCGGCCCAGATAACGAAGTCGGCGTAGTAAGGCTGGGCCCAAAGTCGCCTATCGGCGTGTCGGTGTGCGTGGTGGTTGGGGGGATCTTCTAGTGTGTGCTTGTCCGGTCGTCGCGGGAGGGGAAGCCTTCGACGACCGGGCTTTATCTTTGCGGATAGGTAGGAAGATGCAGACGAAAGATCCGGCGGGATGATCGCGCGGCAGGTGCGGCCTTGGCGAAGTTTCGTAGCCCTAGGCGACAGTTTCACCGAAGGGCTCGTGGATGACATCGGCCCGGACGACCGCTATGTGGGCTGGGCTGACCGGGTGGCCGTGGTACTTGCTCAGCGAGTCCCAGATTTCAGTTACGCGAATTTAGCCATCCGCGGCCGGTTGACCCAACAGGTGATCGATGAGCAGGTTCCCCTTGCCTTAACGATGCGCCCGGACTTGGTGTCTTTCGCCGCGGGCGTAAACGATGCTTTGCGTCGAAACTATAACCTTCATCGAACCGCGACTGCGGTGGAAAATGGGGTACGGGCCTTGCGGTTCGGTGGCTCTGATGTCCTGCTTTATGCCTTCGGAGATCCAGGTCGACGATCGATGTTGGTGGGGCGTATTCGGGGCCGGTTGCGCGACTACAACAGTGCCATGCGGGCGATCGCGCAGCAGTATGACTGCTATTTGGTCAATTTTTGGGGAGTGGCGGCATTTGACCAGGACGAGTTTTGGGATGCCGACCGGTTACACCTGTCACCAGCTGGCCACCAGTTGGCTACCCAATGTGCTTTGCAGGCCCTTGGGGTCGGCGATGCCAGTTGGCGGACCCCGGCTCCGATTAGTCCGCCCCCACCCTTTAAACGTGCCACAGGCCATGCGCAGTGGTTCCAGGGGCACTTGACGCCGTGGGTGGCCCGGCGCCTGCGCGGGGAGTCTTCAGGTGACGGCATTGTCGCCAAGCGGCCAAATCTGGTCCGCCTCGATCCGCCTGGATAGGCCGCCAAGACCAGCCGTGAATCCACAAGTTTGCAATTCGATGGGTACGGATCCCCAGCCTAGGTTTTGCGTCTGGTCTACCACTGCGGTTGTGCCCACGGTGGACTCCATGACAACTAACTCACTCAACCGCACCGCGCCAGACTCAATATTGAGCCTGCGCAGCCCGGATGCCGTGATCGCGGCGGTTCCGTATCTGCTCGGTTTTCAACCGAGTGAAAGCCTGGTGATTCTCTGGCTGAGTAGGAATCAAGTGCTCCTGACTTTGCGGGTTGATCTCCCACCTGCCGTATACACCGGCCAGCACCGAGAAATATCAGAGGTTATCGCCGGCGCGGCTAAGAATGCAGCCGCTGACGAAGTGATCATTTGCGTCTTCACCGATAACGCCCGCGATGGGCGATTGCCATTCACGTCACTCATCACTACTTTGATGGTTGACTTCTACAGACTTGGTGTACGTGTCCGCGATGCCCTGATGATCGCTGGAGACGTCGGCGCTGATGCCTGCGAGACATCCGCGCAATGGTGGAGTTACCTAGGTGATGAAAGTGATATCGAAAGCCCAGGTACTGCTCTTGATGAGCAGGTCTTGCTATACGTAAAGTCAAGATTTACCCTCGAGGGCGTAGTGGCGCTACCCGATCGCACTGATTTGCAACGCGCATTTGACCCGGACACAAATCGTAGTTCGCGCATTGAATTATTGGTGAAGGACTTTGTGAAGGCTTTGGCAAAGAACCTTGGCGAAGCCAAGGCGGACGATCCATCGACCGCAAAGGCAATTACTACCTGGCGTGGTGAGAGCATCGACGAGATCGTAACCTTGGTGGTGGCGGCCGATGGTCGTGAGCTGAGTGATTCAGAAATTGCGCGGATTGTGTTTTGCATAGTTGATATTCGCGTGCGCGATACCTTGCTGTGGCATTTGGTGCAGTTGTCGGATCGCCGAGCGGCACTTGATGCGCTGGCCGCGGCGCTGCGTGCGGCGCCCGAGGGGATGATCGCGCCCATCGCTACCTGCACCTCGATCTGCGCTTGGCTTACCGGCGACGGGGCCCGGGCGCTGGTCGCCCTTGAGCGGGCCCAGCTAGCTGACCCCGATTACTCGTTGGCTCAGTTAGTGTCTCAGGGTCTGGGGGCCGGGTTGCCGCCGGCATTTTGGTCGGCGGCGATGGCAGATGTCACCGAGGAGCAGTGCCGAACCGGAACGTCACCTGTCGGTTCTGTTACTAGAAGTGCTGAAATTCACTGCGACTAGAAGAGTGTCAGATGGTTCTCGATCTCCCAATCGCTAACCACGGCATGGTAGGCGCGAAACTCAGCTTGTTTAACCTGGACGAAGTAATCGACGTAGTCACTTCCATCGCGGCCCGGGCCAAAAGC
The DNA here is from genome assembly GCA_009694585.1 of Candidatus Nanopelagicales bacterium. Lineage (GTDB taxonomy): Bacteria > Actinomycetota > Actinomycetes > S36-B12 > S36-B12. The sequence goes on from SHUQ01000042.1 coordinate 13,036, forward strand.
CGCCCGCAGGACCCCGGGGGTTTGTCACTTCGGCGGGTACTTGCTATAGTTCCGCGTAGGTCAAGAGTGCCAGCGATAAGTCCCGGCTAGCTGGTCGACAACCCTCCAACCGCGGTGGGGTGCCCCGGAGAAGACCAGGCTCAGATTCTTGGGCAAGCGCGGGCCTCGCACTAGGTGAGGCCCCACGAGTTGGATTGAGGTCCTCTTATGTGTTGTTGTCGAATCACCAACCGCTGAGCCCTGCGCCCACCGGCGCCGTCTTGGTAAACCCAAAGCTGTAACCCGCATTGAGCGGGCACTCAGTTATGTAGTACACCCAAAATCAAAATTCAAAAACTTTGAAAGGAATCTCATGAGCACCGGTTGGTCCTTTGAAACCAAGCAAATCCACGCAGGTCAGTCACCAGATTCTGCGACTAACGCGCGAGCCTTACCGATCTATCAAACGACTTCTTACACCTTCAATGACACCACCCACGCAGCGAACCTGTTTGCATTGAAGGAGCTCGGCAATATCTACACGCGGTTGATGAACCCAACCACCGCCGTGGTGGAGGATCGTATTGCGGCCCTTGAGGGTGGTGTCGGTGCACTTCTCGTCGCTAGTGGGCAAGCGGCCGAGACTTTGGCGATCCTAAACATTGCCGAGGTTGGGGATCATATTGTTTCCAGCCCGCGCCTTTACGGTGGTACCTACAACCTTTTCCACTACACATTGCCGAAGTTTGGTATTGAAGTCACCTTCGTTGAGAACCCGGATGATCTTGACTCTTGGCGTGCTGCAGTGCGCCCAAATACCAAGGCTTTCTATGGCGAGTCGATCTCCAATCCACAAAATGACGTTCTGGATATCGAGAATGTTGCGAAAATTGCACACGAAGTTGGTGTACCGCTGATAATCGATAACACCGTTGCCACTCCATACTTGATTCGCCCGCTCGAATGGGGCGCCGATATCGTCGTACATTCCGCGACCAAGTACCTAGGTGGGCACGGTACGTCAATTGCCGGCGCCATAGTGGACGGTGGCACTTTTGACTACGCGCAGTACCCGGATCGCTTCCCGAACTACAACACCCCAGACCCGAGTTACCACGGTTTGGTGTATGCCCGCGATCTCGGCGTTGGTGGCGCATTTGGCGTGAACCTATCCTTCATTTTGAAGGCGCGAGTACAACTGTTGCGTGATCTGGGTCCGGCGATTTCGCCATTCAATGCCTTCCTGATCGCGCAAGGAGTCGAGACTTTGTCACTTCGTGTTGAACGCCATGTGCAGAACGCGCTTGCTGTGGCGATATGGCTCGAAGGCCGCGAGGAAGTTCTCTCGATTAACTATGCGGGTTTGAAGTCGAGCCCATGGTATGGACTCGGTCAAAAATACGCACCGCTGGGCACGGGCGGGGTGTTGAGTTTTGAGATCGCCGGTGGGTTAGAGGCAGGTCAACGCTTTGTCGAGGCCCTGGAGCTACACAGCCATGTCGCCAATATTGGTGATGTGCGCAGCCTGGTGATTCACCCGGCATCTACGACGCACTCGCAATTAACACCTGAGGAACAAGCTTTCTCGGGGGTTACTCCCGGGCTGGTGCGGTTGGCCGTGGGGCTGGAGAATATTGTCGATATTTTGGCGGATCTGGACGCCGGCTTCCGGGCAGCCAAGCAAAACTAGTTTCCGTGACCTCGCCAGCAACTTACGGACCACTCTCGTACGAGGGTCTGACTCCCGCCAGCTCCGCATGGCGGGAGTCAGACCCTGTTGGCGATCGGCTTTTTTGTGATTTGGGTGAGTTCACGACCCAGTCTGGATTCACCTTCCCTCAGGTTCAGGTGGCATATGAGACGTGGGGCCAGCTCAATTCGGCTCGGTCAAATGCCATCTACATCGCTCACGCCCTGACCGGTGATTCACATGTAACGGGGCCGGCCGGCCCAGGTCACATGACCGCTGGTTGGTGGGATTCACTTGTTGGACCCGGTCGAGCGATCGATACTGATGAGTGGTTCGTGGTATGCGCAAATGTGTTGGGGGGCTGTCAAGGCACCACCGGGCCGGCATCGACGGCACCTGATGGCCGCCCGTGGGGGAGTCGTTTCCCGGTGCTAACAGTCGGCGACATGGTCGAAGTTGAAGTGCTATTGACTGATGCACTCGGAATTCACTCGTGGGCGTTGATGCTCGGACCGTCCTTGGGCGGGATGCGGGTACTCGAGTGGCTGGTCGCGCATCCGACCCGAGTGCGAGGTGGGTTAGCTCTAGGCACAACCGCCGCGGTCTCAGCCGATCAAATTGGTACTCAGGTGACGCAGTTATCCGCGATTTACGCCGACCCAGCATTTAATGGAGGTGACTATTACGATGCCCCCGCCGGTCAAGGCCCACATGTGGGCATGGGCATTGCTCGCAGAATCGCGCACCTCACTTATCGTAGCTCCGATGAACTCGATGAGAGGTTCAACCGTGAAATAC
>SHUQ01000043.1:0-5000 GCA_009694585.1 Candidatus Nanopelagicales bacterium
CACGACGGTGGTTGCATCATGACCTGGCAGGAGCGTTGGCAAAGCGCGCTGATGAATAATTACGGCACCCCACCGGTACTTATTGCTCGGGGAGCCGGCTCGCGGGTTTGGGATGAGACCGGTAAGGATTACATCGACATGATTGCTGGGATCGCCGTCAATGCGGTCGGGCACGCACACCCAGAAGTTGTTGAGGCCATCAGCAAGCAGTTATCCGTCCTCGGCCATACGAGCAATCTCGTTGCAACCAATGGCCCCATCGAACTTGCTGAGCGGCTACTTTCGCTGTTGCAGGCGCCAAGTGAGGCGCGCGTATTTTTCTGCAACTCTGGCACCGAGGCAAATGAGGCAGCGTTCAAACTTGGCAGGTTGACGGGGCGCGTTCATACCGTCGTGGCGCAGGGCAGCTTTCACGGCCGCACGATCGGAGCACTTTCTTGGACCGCGCAGCCAGCAAAGCAAGATCCCTTTCGCCCGTTGCCGGGCGAAGTGACCGTGGTGCCATTTGGTGATGCGGCAGCGCTTACTGCTGCGGTAACCAGTGAGAGCGCCGCGGTGGTGCTAGAACCAATCCAAGGCGAAGGAGGTGTCTTAGTTCCACCTGATGGATACCTGCGGCAGGCCCGGGAGATTTGCGATCGCCATGGGGCATTACTGATGATCGACGAGGTGCAAACCGGTATTGGCCGCACGGGTGAGTGGTTCGCCTTTCAGCGTGAAGGCATCACTCCTGATGTTGTCATGTTGGCCAAGGGGCTCGGTGGCGGGTTCCCGATTGGGGCCTGTATCGCATATGGCGATGCCGCCTCCTTATTTGGTCCCGGATCCCATGGCGCTACTTTCGGGGGCAATCCAGTGGCGTGCGCAGCTGCGTTGGCCGTGCTGAAAGTGATCGAGGATGGTGATCTATTAACGCGCGCAACCACCTTGCACGGGGTGTTGGCGGCGCAGTTAGTTGAACGTGGCAGTGGGCTGGTCACCTCGGTGCGCGGCCGCGGCCTGCTAATTGCAGCAGTTCTTGAAGTCGATTGCGCAGCGGAGTTGGAAAAGGCCGCAAGGGAACACGGGATTTTGGTAAATGCAGTCGCACCGAATGCGATTCGAATGGCCCCGGCATTGACCATTACTGACGCCGATATCGCCGACCTGTTCACCCGGTGGGAACTAGCGACTAGGCAGGTGGCCGGATGAAAATTGTGACCACGCCACAGACTATGCCGGCTCGGCGAGCGCGCATTGCCTCGATTTTGGCCACCAAACCAGTTGCTTCACAGCATGAACTGGGGCAGTTACTGCTGGCCGAGGGCATCAGGGTGACCCAAACCACCTTATCGCGCGATCTTGAGTCGATCGGCGCGGTGAAACAAACCGATGCGTCCGGGCGCGTGCGTTATGTGACCCACGCCGCGGGGGCTGAATTCGGGGCAAATCCGGACTCGGTGAGCCGGATCGTGGCCGATGTGCTCATCGGAGCTGAATCGGCACAAAATATTGCGGTATTGCGCACCCCGCCCGGTGCTGCGCATTATCTGGCGGGGACTTTGGACAGATCTGGGGCGACAGACATCGTGGGGACCGTGGCCGGTGATGACACCGTATTAGTTGTCATGCGAACCGCCGAAGCTGCACTCGAATTATGTGCGCGTTTATTGCGCGTTGCTGAGCGAACAGGCACGACAATACAAACCAGCGCCACAACAGGCGCCAGACAAAGGAGATCATCGTGACGGAGCGTGTAGTTCTCGCCTACAGCGGCGGCCTAGACACCTCGGTGGCAATTGGCTGGATAGCCAAGGAGACCGGCGCGGAGGTCATTGCGGTCGCCGTGGACGTCGGTCAAGGCGGCGAAGATCTGGATGTGATCCGGAAGCGGGCACTAGCTTGTGGTGCCGTTGAAGCCGAAGTGTCAGATGCCAAGGACGAGTTCGCAGATGAGTACTGCCTGCCGGCGCTGAAGGCCAATGCGCTTTACATGGATCGGTATCCTCTTGTCAGTGCGCTTTCGCGCCCGGTGATCGTCAAACATCTGGCCATTGCCGCCAAGAAGCACGGCGCGACTATTTTGGCGCACGGCTGCACTGGCAAAGGCAATGATCAGGTTCGTTTCGAGGTTGGCATCGCGAACCTCATCCCAGATATGACCTGTATTGCACCGGTGCGTGACTATGCGATGACGCGAGATAAAGCTATTGAGTTCGCTGAACTAAATAACTTGCCGATTGATCAGAATAAGAAGAATCCTTATTCGATTGACGCCAACGTCTGGGGTCGCGCAATTGAAACTGGGTTTCTTGAAGATATCTGGAACGGGCCGATCGAGGATATCTACGCGTATACCTCAGATCCGCGCGTTACTCGCGAACCTGACGAAGTCCTGATCACCTTCAAAAATGGCGGGCCGGTGGCAATCGATGGCCGCCCGGTGACCATGTTGCAGGCAATCCAAGAGTTGAATCGGCGCGCTGGTGCACAAGGGGTTGGTCGGATCGACATGGTTGAAGACCGACTGGTTGGGATCAAGAGCCGTGAGGTGTATGAAGCCCCAGGTGCGATGGCATTAATTGCCGCCCACGAGGAGTTGGCCAATGTCACGGTCGAGCGTGAACTTGCCCGTTTTGGTCGCGTGGTTTCCCAACGTTGGACAGAACTGGTCTACGACGGAATGTGGTTCAGCCCACTTAAGCGTGCATTGGATGGTTTCTTCGACGACTTGAACTCGACGATCTCGGGGGAGATCCGCATGACACTCCATGCTGGTCGTGCTGTTGTTACTGGCCGCCGCAGTGATGAGTCTCTTTATGACTTTGATTTAGCGACCTACGACACCGGCGATACTTACGACCAAACTAAGGCCAAGGGTTTCATCGATATCTACGGCATGTCGAGTTCCATTGCGGCGCGCCGTGATTTACAGGGGAAGTAATTCATGACAAGTGAGCAGCCGACCCGGTTATGGGGCGGCCGGTTTAAGGGTGGGCCGGCTGATGCGATGGCGGCTTTGAGCGCGTCGGTGCATTTTGACTGGCGGTTGGCTCCTTACGACATCGAGCAGACTCGCGCCCATGCCAATGTGCTGCGGTCGGCGGAGTTGCTCACCGCTGACGAACTTGCAAGAGTTGATGGTGCATTGAGTGCGATCGCCGCCGAAGTCCTAACCGGTGTGTTGGTACCCGATGCCAACGATGAAGATGTGCACACCGCAATCGAGCGCACCTTGATCGAACGACTGGGTGAACTCGGCGGCAAACTACGTGCCGGGCGTAGCCGAAATGATCAAGTTGCTACAGATTTTAGAATGTATTTGCGCGACCACGCGCGGTTCATTGCCGCGGCTGTCATTGATCTGATGGATGCTTTCGTTGTGCAGGCCGAGCGGCATGTTGAAACATGCTCACCTGGGTTCACACACCTGCAGCATGCGCAGCCGGTGTCCTTTGGGCATGAGTTGGCAAAGCATGTGCATGCACTGGGTCGTGATTTAGAGCGCTTAAGTGATTGGGATGCTCGCGCAGCGCGCTCACCACTTGGCGCTGGTGCGTTGGCCGGCTCGAGCCTTGGGTTAGATCCGGAGGCGGTCGCTATCGCACTTGGCTTTGAGTCAGCGCTGGGTAATTCAATTGATGCAGTTAGTGATCGAGACTGGGTTGCGGAGTTCCTCTTTGTCGGGGCCATGCTTGGAGTGCACCTCTCGCGTATTGGGGAGGAAGTCATCTTGATGACTTCGCGCGAGTTTGGGTGGGCAACACTCGATGACGCATGGTCGACCGGTTCGTCGATCATGCCGCAGAAGAAGAATCCAGATGTCGCCGAACTTGCACGTGGTAAATCGGGTCGGCTAATCGGCAACCTAACCGGCCTGCTTGTAACATTAAAAGGTTTACCTTTCGCTTATAACCGGGATTTACAAGAAGATAAGGAGCCCGTGTTCGACACTGTCGAGCAATTGCTGCTTGTGTTGCCCGCGATGACGGGGATGATCGAGACTTTGAGGTTCAACACTGAGTTGATGGCCAAGTCCGCGCCACAGGGTTTCGCCTTGGCAACTGATATTGCCGAGTGGCTGGTGCGCCAAGGAGTGCCATTTCGGGAAGCCCATGAGATAGCCGGCTCCTGCGTTAGGCAGGCCGAGTCGCGCGGTGTTGAGCTTTGGGATCTATCTTCGAGCGAGTTCGCTGAAATCTCAAGTCACCTGACGCCAACCGTCAGCACGGTGCTGTCACTTCGGGGTTCACTTGATTCACGGTCGGCATTTGGTGGCACGGCACCGGTTCGGGTACGTGAACAACTTGCAGTCCTGTCTGCACAAAATGAAGCGCTACGAATGCGATGGGCCTAATTAACTACCAAGTTTGACTGTCACCGTCAATTACTCGCCAGCAATACCAAGCGGCCACACTGCGGTACGGGCGAAATTGATTGCCGAGTGGGTCAATTTCCTTCTCAGTGATGTCGCCACTTTGCCGGTGAATTATTTGCCAGCCTTTGCGCATTGCGAGGTCACCGACCGGCCAAACATCTAGGCGGTGCAAGGTGAACATCAAGAACATCTCGGCCGTCCACCTGCCGATTCCCCAAAGGCGGGTTAGCTCCGCCACGATGTGTTGGTCCTCGGCATGGGCGGCCGCGGCCTCGAGGTCGAGGTCGCCGCCATGAACGGCGTCCGCGAGACCTTTGATGGTGCGCGTCTTGGCACCGGAAAGCCCGGCAGCGCGAAGGTCAGCCTCGCTGGCTTGGACTACGGCCAGCGGCGTGATATCTCCGCCCAGGCTCGTCGTGACTCGCACGGTGATGGTGTCCGCAGCTTTGACCGAAAGTTGTTGGGCGATTACCGAGGTAACCAGAGTAGAAAAATGAGTGCGATCCTCGTATTTTTCGCGTCCGATATTGCAAAGGGGGGAGGATTCAATGATTGGTCCGAATGCCGGATCGACGGCGACCAGGTGATCGGCAGCCTTTCGCATCGTCCGCGAAGTGGGTGCCATACCCGCAATTGTGCCAGC
>SHUQ01000043.1:10000-15237 GCA_009694585.1 Candidatus Nanopelagicales bacterium
GAATGACCAAGGGTTCCAGGGCCAGGCTAATCCGCCCTGGGTAAGTCGGGACCTAAGGCGAGGCCGACAGGCGTAGTCGATGGACAACGGGTTGATATTCCCGTACCGGTGGTAACACGCCCATGTTGAGCCCGGTAATGCTAAGCGCAAGAAGCGTTGGATCCCTTCGGGGTGAGAACGCAGATCGCGCGAACCGAACCGGTATTAGACAAGCGATGGGGTGACGCAGAAAGGTAGCTTATCCGCGGCGATGGTAGTCCGCGGCCAAGGTTGTAGGGCGAAACGTAGGCAAATCCGCGTTTCATTAAGCCTGAGAACTGATGGGGAGCCGATTGAGGCGAAGTAAGTGATCCTATGCTGCCGAGAAAAGCCTCTAGCGAGTGTTATTGCCGCCCGTACCCCAAACCAACACAGGTGGTCAGGTAGAGAATACTAAGGCGATCGAGCGAACTATGGTTAAGGAACTCGGCAAAATGCCCCCGTAACTTCGGGAGAAGGGGGGCCGACGCTGGTGATGGGACTTGCTCCCTGAGCTGGTGGCGGCCGCAGAGACCAGGCTGAAGCGACTGTTTACTAAAAACACAGGTCCATGCAAAGTCGCAAGACGACGTATATGGACTGACGCCTGCCCGGTGCTGGAACGTTAAGGGGACCGGTTAGCTCTTCGGAGCGAAGCTGAGAACTTAAGCGCCAGTAAACGGCGGTGGTAACTATAACCATCCTAAGGTAGCGAAATTCCTTGTCGGGTAAGTTCCGACCTGCACGAATGGCGTAACGACTTCAGCGCTGTCTCAACCATAGGCTCGGCGAAATTGCACTACGAGTAAAGATGCTCGTTACGCGCGGCAGGACGGAAAGACCCCGGGACCTTTACTATAGCTTGGTATTGGTGGTCGATTCGATTTGTGTAGGATAGGTGGGAGACTTTGAAGCTCGGACGCCAGTTCGGGTGGAGTCAATGTTGAAATACCACTCTGATCGTATTGGCTGTCTAACCTCGATCCGTGATCCGGATTAGGGACAGTGCCTGGTGGGTAGTTTAACTGGGGCGGTTGCCTCCTAAAGAGTAACGGAGGCGCTCAAAGGTTCCCTCAGCCTGGTTGGCAATCAGGTGTCGAGTGCAAGTGCACAAGGGAGCTTGACTGTGAGACCGACGGGTCGAGCAGGGACGAAAGTCGGAACTAGTGATCCGGCGTCGGCAGGTGGAAGCGGCGTCGCTCAACGGATAAAAGGTACCCCGGGGATAACAGGCTGATCTTGCCCAAGAGTCCATATCGACGGCATGGTTTGGCACCTCGATGTCGGCTCGTCGCATCCTGGGGCTGTAGCAGGTCCCAAGGGTTGGGCTGTTCGCCCATTAAAGCGGTACGCGAGCTGGGTTTAGAACGTCGTGAGACAGTTCGGTCCCTATCCGCCGCGCGCGAAGGAATCTTGAGGAGACCTGCCCCTAGTACGAGAGGACCGGGATGGACGAACCTCTGGTGTGTCAGTTGTCCTGCCAAGGGCACCGCTGATTAGCTACGTTCGGAAGGGATAACCGCTGAAAGCATCTAAGCGGGAAGCCCGCTCCAAGATAAGGATTCCCACAGGTTTACCTGGTAAGGCCCCCAGCCAGAACACTGGGTTGATAGGCCGGACGTGGAAGCACAGTAATGTGTGAAGCTGACCGGTACTAATAGGCCGAGGACTTGCCTCATTTCCTAAAATTCGCGTCCACTGTGTGGTTCCCGAGATTCGATCGGGAGCCAAAAATCCAAGGGAGCAGTCTCTTGGTACCAAGGCACCAGTGTCTTGGTTGGCTACATTGAAATCTCAATAGAGTTTCGGCGGCCATAGCGAGAGGGAAACGCCCGGTTCCATTCCGAACCCGGAAGCTAAGCCTTTCAGCGCCGATGGTACTGCGCGGGTGACTGCGTGGGAGAGTAGGACGCCGCCGGACAATCTTTCGCTAAGGGCCACTCCAACGAGTGGCCCTTAGCATTTAACTAGCAAACTGAAAAAGGAGAACGACGTGGCTGACAGGCGAACCCCTCGAGAAGGTGGGTCCGGTGGCAGTTCACGTCCAGGGCGACCATCAGGGTCAGGAAAGCCCGCTGGCGGAAAACCCCGCGGCGGACGTGCGGCAAGTGGCAAGCCTGGCTCAGGGCGGCCAGCAAGTGGCAAGTCCGCTTCGGAACGTCCCTCCAGTGATCGGCCAGCAAGTGCCAAGCCGGGTTCGGCGCGTCCCTCCAGTGAGCGTCCGCGGTCAGCTCGCCCCACCGGTGAGCGTTCTTGGAGTGACAAACCTCGAAGTGATCGGGCGCGTACCGACACCCGGGGAAGTGCCAAGCCAAGCAGTGATCGGCCGCGTTCGGATCGTTCCTCTGGTGATCGGCCGCGTTCGGATCGTTCCTCTGGTGATCGGCCGCGCAATGACCGACAAATCGCAGACCGCCCACTGTCAGATCGCCCACGCGATCCGCAGATCCCTGATGAGATCACCGCGGAGCAACTTGACCGCTCAGTGCTCTTGGAACTTCGGACCTTGCCCGATGGGCTTGCAGAGATCGTCGCCCGGCACTTAGTGGCGGCAGACCTCGCGATGGCCGATGACGACGTTGAGTTGGCGATGGCACATATTGAGGCTGCTCGGCGGCGGGCCGGCCGGGTTGCTGCGGTGCGCGAAGCTGCTGGAGTTGCTGCTTACAAGGCAGGTAAATTTCCGGAGGCAATTTCTGAGTTGCGCACGGCGCGACGGATGACCGGATCAAATGCCTTTATTCCGATGATTGCCGATTGCGAGCGCGGTCTAGGGCGACCGCAAAAAGCCCTCGATTTAATTCGGGCTACCAACACTAAGACCCTTGATGATGAGACGCGCTCGGAGTTACTGATTGTTGGAGCGGGTGCTCGTGCAGATCTTGGGCAACTCAATGCTGCGATTGTTACCTTGCAGGTGCCCGAGCTCACAAAGTTGCGTCCGGGTACGGCTAGGGCGCGATTGCAATATGCCTACTCGGATTTCTTGGCTCAGGTAGGTAGAACTACCGAAGCTTGGGAGTGGATGGAGCGTGCTGCAGCATCGGATATTGACGAGGCCACCGATGCTGCAGAACGGTGCGAGGAGTTCGCGGGTATTGCCTTCACTGAGGAGATTGGCTCTCCTGGAGATCAAGCCAGCGACTGATACCCATCACATTTGCTTGCACGCTGGAGAGTTCTTCATAGGTGGTTACTCGGTCGCGGTCGGAGTAGAAAGTTGGGTGTCGGGCTCGGTCACGTTCTTTGACCAAGGCAACGGCATGGTCAATATCAGGTGACTGTTTGCGAGCGTCACGAACCGCCTCCACCCAGTAGCGAAGTTCGGCTTCAGATTCATCGAGGACGTCATGCACAGCGGTGACCGGGCCGTAGTGCGAAAAGAGCAGACGCTCGGCACCGGCATCGCGCATGCGTGCCAAAGACGTCAGTGCAAGGTCTAGATCAAAATCAGGTGGCGGGGTAGCCGGGCGCACCTGTGCGGTTTGCTGAACGTAGACACCGGCCGCATCACCGGTATATAGGTCACCGGCCTGCGAATCAAGTAAGCCAACGTGATGTGAAGCGTGTCCGGGATTATGGAAAGTCTTCAGGGATCTGCCATCACCTAGGTCGATGCTTCCGGTGTCACCGAGCGAAACTATCCGGTCAGCCGGCGTGGGTAGCAGGTCGCCGAAGAGGCGGTCCATGTCTGGCCCGAAGACTCGGTGCGCGCTGGCCACTAGTTTCGTTGGGTCTGCAAGATGTCGAGCCCCTTTCTCGTGCACCACGATGGTGGCGTTGGGGAATGCAGTGGCTAGATCGCCAACGCCGCCGGCGTGGTCAAGATGGATGTGAGTGACCACGATCGTAGCTAAGTCGGCGGCATCGATACCAAGTTCGCTAAGTGATGCGACCACCATTGGAGCAGAGCGCGCGGTACCAGTCTCGACTAGGCAGGGCTTACTAGATCTGATGAGGTAGCTCGCGGTAATGCCGGCGTGACCTCCCATCTGGGTGTCGATCTCAAAAACATCCTCGCCAAGGGCGGTAATTATCGGGTTTCCCACAGGTTCATTGTGAGGTGCTGCGATCTCCACAGCAAGGACTTTACCCGATGCGCCTGCGCTCTTTTTGCGACACAGTCGTTACCAGATGCCAGCGACCATGGCGCTGAACTGTGAATTGACTTGGAGGAGCCATGGCAGATAAACCCACCGGCTTACTGATTGCACCCGGGTCGCGTAATGAGGTGAACCTCATTGGACGCATGGGTAATACGAGCGAGCAGCGCCAACTGCCCAGTGGTGATGTCATCGCCGTTTTCTCGGTGGTGGTAGATCGCCCGGTTAGAGAGCATTGGGGTCGTACGAAAGTTGACACCATTGCCTGTCAGGCGCTGCGGCCGGTGATCATCGCTCGTCTAGCCCTTTTGGATCCAGGGCAGTGGGTTGAGGTGCACGGGGTTTTGCGTCGCCGGTTTTGGCGCTCGGGCTCGGGACTGGCAAGTGCAATGGAAGTTGAGGTTCGAAAACTGGTGCGGGTCAAAACGGTGCCATAAGGTGCGTGAATTTGCGCGCGCGGGATAGGGCGTAGCTGCGGTGGGCGTGGCACCATAGGGGTCGTGTCCGTCGAATCGAGCTCAACTGAGCCATCCGCTGAGCCCTCCGGCGAGCCATCTGGTAGCCCATACGAGTGGTATCAGCGGGCCCAAGAGCTACTGGCCGCCGGCAATAGTGATGCCGCAGCGCAACTCCTTGAGTACCTTCTGGCTGCTGAGCCAGGCTCCCGGTCGGTACTTGAGGCCTACGCCCGCGCCGTATTTGATGCGCGGCGCTATGACGCCGCGGTGGTGGCATTTGGTGAGCTATTGGAAGTGGCTCCAGATGATGATTACGCGCACTATGGGATGGGGATGTCACTTTGGCGGAAACAGGAGTTTATTCAGGCGCGAGACCACCTATCTATGGCGTTTGTGATGCGTCCAGACCGGCCTGAATATGGCAAGGCGCTGAGCCAAGTGAAAGCCACCTTGCGGGCACGGATCGCTGATCAGTTGCCCTTGAACGGTCCGATCGCGGGCGTTTCAAATATCAACAGTTATGGGGTCGATGAATCGTGAGCTCGGGGCTGGCCGAACTTTTTGACTTGTTGTTATTTGACCTTGACGGTGTGGTCTACGTCGGTCCCCACGCCGTACCAGGTGCAATTGAGGGTATTCGCGCTGCACACGAGCAAGG
>SHUQ01000044.1 GCA_009694585.1 Candidatus Nanopelagicales bacterium
ACCGTCAAGAATTTCATCCAGCAACTGCTGGCGCCCATTGCGTTCAATATATTCACGCACTGCTTGTCTTACGATCTCCTGCCGAGACCTTTTCTCTCGAGCAGCCTGCGCACTCAAAGCCTGTACTTCGTCGTCCTGAAGCCGCAATGTCATTGCCATGCAGAAATGATACCACAGTGATACCACTATTGCATCAGCCGCGGCCTAGCCAAAAATCCAGCCAGCGCACGAAGATCAGACCCGCGATGATCAGGTAGGTGCCACCCAGCCCACCCAAGCGAACGCGGTCTTCGCCCAGTTGCCCGCCGCGGCCATCCCCGGGCTGCAGGCACATACCCCGTTTTATATCTGGAACGAGGCGCGCAGCGAAGTCCGCTGGGTCTGCTCATGGGATACCACCGAGTCAGATGTCGACGAATTCATCGCCGCACTTCGCCTAGAACTTTCTTAGGCGCGAGCCACCCCGTCGGCACGTGCTGCGGCGGCCACCGCGGCGGCGACTTTATGACCGACTCGCGGGTCAAAGACGCTCGGAATTATCATGAGCGGTGACAAATCCTCGCCCACGACATTAGCGATGGCATTTGCTGCGGCCAGCCGCATTGCTGGAGTGATACACGAGGCGCGCACATCCAAGGCCCCTCGAAAAATCCCCGGAAATGCGAGCACGTTGTTGATCTGGTTGGGGAAATCGCTGCGCCCGGTGGCGACCACTACCGCGTGGCGAGCAGCCAGATCGGGGTGAATTTCCGGGTCGGGATTCGCCAACGCAAAAATAATGGCCTCGGGCGCCATAGTTGCCACCACCTCCGGTGGCACCTGCCCGGATGAAACTCCAATAAACACATCCGCGCCAGCAATAGCCTCAGCAATTGGCCCAGTGATTCCCGCGCCATTGGTGCGACTTGCGAGATCCGCCTTTACCGGGGTCAGATCAGTGCGCATCGACGACACGATTCCGACCGAGTCTGCAACCGCGATATCGCCGATACCGGCATCGAGCAACATGTTGGTCACGGCAACACCGGCGGCCCCAGCTCCGGATACCACGACGCGCAGATCAGCGACGGTGCGACCGGTGACTTTCGCGGCATTCAACAATGCGGCGAGAACCACAATCGCGGTGCCGTGTTGGTCGTCATGGAAAATCGGTATGTCAAGTAGTTTTTGTAAGCGTTGCTCGATCTCAAAACAACGCGGCGCCGAGATATCTTCAAGGTTGACGCCGCCAAATGCCGGCGCGATCCGCACGACCGTGGCGATTATCTCTTCGACATCGGTGGTGTCTAGACAGATGGGCACCGCGTTAACTCCACCGAAGTCTTTGAAAAGCAGCGCCTTGCCTTCCATTACGGGCAGGGCTCCGATCGGGCCGATGTCACCCAGACCCAAGACGGCGGTGCCATCGGTGACAATGAGCACCGTATTGCCCTTCCAGGTGTAGCGGTAGGCCAACTCGGGGTCTGCGGCGAGTACCTGCGCAACGCGCGCCACCCCTGGCGTGTAGGCCAATGAAAGGCCCTCCCGATCGCGCACTTCGATAGTCGGGCGCACTTCGATTTTGCCACCCTCGTGCAAGGCGAAGACGGGATCATTGGGGTCTGGCGCACTCACGGATGAATCCTTTGTCAGCAGGGGCCTGCTTCGGAAAGCGATCTTCGAATGAAAGCGAGGCGGCCCGGGATGTTGGCCGATTAAATCACTACCACCGGTTCGGTACCCCAGATGATGTCACATGCGCCGGCGAAGTGGGTAATACCGAAATGTGATGCGTCCCACGATCGCCGAGGCTGCTACCGGGCCAAATGACCGGCTGTCGTCCGAGACCACCGGGTTATCGCCTTCCACCCACCACCGCCCAGGCTCCGGCTGGGTCACCAAGCGCTTAACGATAAGTAGATCGGGGCGCAACGGATGCCGCAGCAAGGCCGCATCGCCCGGGCGTAGTCGCTTGGTACGCCAAACCAACCAATAATCCCCGGTTCGCATGGCTGGTGCCATTGACGGCCCGATGATCTGCACTGTCGTGAACACTTTCCTATCCTGCCCCCTGCCGCCTTCCTGGCCGCGCACTAGGCTCAGGGAACTCCACTTTCGGAAAGGGGAACCTATGTTGAACCGCATCCATGCCCGACGTCTTTTTGCTCCACGAAACATGGCCTACGCACATTGCGACCTGCCATGTGGGATTTACGATCCAGCCCAAGCTCGTCTTGAAGCCGAATCGGTGAAAGCCTGCATGACCAAGTACCACGCTTCAGATGATGCCGACTTCAAGGCACGTGCCATCGCCATCAAGGAAGATCGCTCGAACATGGTCAAAGAACACCTTTGGGTTCTTTGGACCGACTACTTCAAGGCGCCACACTTTGAGAAGTACCCACAGCTCAATGAGCTTTTCAATCAAGCCACAAAGTTAGCCGGTGCCGGTGGCACCAAGGGCACTGTCGACGTTGCAGTGGTCGATGACCTGCTTGCCAAGATCGATGAAATCGCTGCGATCTTCTGGGAGACCAAGGCCGCTTGATAGATGTCTAATGGTTTGATTCGTCCGGTCCGCCCAGACGATATTGACGAATTACTTGAGATGGTCCGCGAGCTTGCCGAATACGAGCAAGCCGCGGACCAATTCATTGCTACCCACCAGAGCTATCATCAGCTTTTCTTTGGTGACAACCCGGCAGTTTTCGCGGTTGTCGTTGGCCAACCCGGCCCCGGCCACCGGCTCGCAGGATTCGCAATCTACTTCCGAAATTTCTCAACCTGGCTGGGTAAACATGGTATTTACCTCGAGGACCTATATGTGCGCCCCCAATATCGCGGACACGGTTATGGCAAGTCCCTCCTTGCCTACCTAGCCAGGGAGTGCTTAACCAAAGGTTACGGACGACTGGAGTGGTGGGTCCTTGACTGGAATGATCCAGCGCTCGGGTTCTACCGCAGCCTTGGCGCTGAACCAATGTCTGATTGGACGGTGCACCGAATCACGGGCAATGACCTCGTGAATCTGGCAGGCTACGAGGGTGAACCCTAACAATGTAGATCCAGTACATCCGCCCAGCGATGTCACGCTGAGTTTTCGCGCCACCTCGGCCAATGTGGCTTTGGCGAGAACCATGGCAGTGGCAATGGCCGCCCGCACCCACCTCACGATTGACCAAATTGAAGATGTGCGACTAGCGATCGATGAAGCGGTCTCGCAACTGGTCATCGACTGCGATGAACTTACCCAGGTGAATTGTGATTTCACCGAAACAGGTGGCACGCTATTTATCCGGGTGACAGCAAATACTCGATCGGGCCAGCCTCCGGCCACTGACACATTTAGTTGGCTCGTGCTTGCTGCTTTAGTTGATGAAGTAACCGCGGGCACCGATAACGGTCTCGTTCATTTAGAATTTCGCATCAAGCGCCCCGCCTCGGTAACGGTATAGCCGATCAGCATGCCCGAAACCCCGGTAGCACCTGCTCCGACAAGTCGATGGAGTTCGGCTAAGCGCGACCACGCCCGCGAATTGTTCACAGAGCTGGCTGGTGTACCGGTAACTGATCAAATACACAAACTCATCCGCGATGAACTTGTGGAGATGCACATGCCACTGGTCGAGCACCTTGCACGCAGATATCGCGATCGTGGTGAATACCATGAAGACCTAGTGCAAGTAGGCATGGTGGGGTTAATTAACGCTGTCGATCGATTTGACGTGGAACGAGGATTAGAGTTCAGCACTTTCGCAACACCTACGATTCTAGGTGAGATCAAGCGACATTTTCGCGATCACGCGTGGGCGGTTCATGTTCCCCGCCGACTGCAAGAAAGAAATGTGGAACTAAATCGTGCCATTGAATCTCTCATCCGAGAGCTCAGCCGCCCACCCACCATCACCGAACTGGCCAAGTACACCGAGCTCACCGATGCCGAAGTAATGGAGGCCCTGGACGCAGGTCGCGCCTACACGGCGGCGTCAATTGATGCTGCAGCTGACGCACATGCCGGTGGAGAAAGTCCATACAACCGTATCGGCGGCCCTGATCAAGGCCTCGAGGCATTTGAATTGCGTGAATCCTTCCGCCTTGAACTTGCGGTACTACCTGAACGCGAGCGCCAAATAGTCATTCTCAGATTCTTCAAAAACCAATCGCAAAGCCAAATTGCCGAGCAGCTAGGCATTTCGCAGATGCACGTTTCGCGCTTACTCGCCACTTCACTAGCCCAGATTCGCGAAAGCATGAGCGATAACTAATCAGATTTAGAGTCACCTTGCGAAATCGCTCTACCAACTTGCGGAGTCAGCGCCAATACTCCGCCTACTAATGCGAAGACCAGGGCCCCGATACCGAGTGCATGGCCTAGCCCGAGCGAGTTTTGCGCCAGCGGAAAACCCACGAGAAGTGCAATTATCTGGGTAAGCAAAAAAGGTGATCGACTCCAGCGCTGTGCCCGCAGCCAGCCCAGGGCGATAAGCAGTAAACCGACACCAAAGACCAAAAATATTAGAACTTGAATGAACAATGCTGGCCCGTTGGAAACTTCGACTGGCCCTGTCGTGCCGATTCGGATCGCCTGAACTACGTCATAGAGCGCGTAGCCGATTAGAACCAACCCTTCGGCCCCTGCCAGCGCCGCCAAAGCAATGAGCTCGGGTTTTGGGCCACCATTTTTCATACGGCAGAGCCTAGGGTGCTGGTCACCTGGCTGTCCTGCGGCCGCGGTTAGAGTATCGAGGTGCGCGGGCTACTTGTCGTTAATCCGAAGGCGACCACCACCTCACCTCGAGTCACTGATGTGCTGATTCATGCCCTGGCCGATGAACTCGATTTAGACGTAACAGTCACCAACCATCGCGGACACGGATTTGCCCTTGGAGTCCAGGCTCGAACTCAAGAACTTGATGTGGTGGTCACCCTCGGCGGCGACGGGGTAATAAACGAGGTCGTCAACGGCATGCTAATTGACGGGCCCGGACCCAAAGTTCCGCTGCTTGCCACCGTGCCAGGAGGTAGTGGCAATGTTTTCGCGCGATCGCTAGGCCTGCCAAATGATCCGGTGGAAGCCACCGGGCAGTTACTCGATGCGCTGCGCGAACGACGCTTTCGCACAATTGGGCTCGGAACAATAACCGGCCTGGAAACCAAAGACACGGTGGATCCGCAGCTCGTACGCTGGTTCATGGCAAATGCCGGGGTTGGTTTGGACGCTGAAATCATTTCTGCAATGGAAAAGCAACGCGGCGCCGGCGAGACCGCCACCCCCACACGCTATCTGCGCACCGCGCTGCACTCCTTCTTCCTTCGTACTGATCGAAAGCGTCCAGCACTGAGCCTGCAGCGGTCTGGCGCCGAACCGGTTACCGGGGTCTTCATGGCGGTGGTGCAAAACACTTCACCATGGACTTATTTCGGAACTTGGCCAATTGACCCATGCCCGCAGGCCTCCTTTGACACCGGATTGGACATTTTCGCCCTGCGCGCCATGCGGGTGGCGGCCGCGATGCGAGCGACGCGGCGCATGGTGATGGGTTCGCGGGCCGGCTCCAGCCGCAAAGCCATGGTGGTCTGGCATGATCAAAGCCGGTTTACGGTCACCGCCGCTAGGCCCACCCCGATCCAAATTGATGGGGAGGCCGGGGGCCAGATCACCGAAGTAACATTTGAGTCGGTACCAGCTGCACTCCGGGCTATGGTTTAGCAACTAGGTGGCCACCGGCTAGTAAGCGTTTACCCAGACCAAGTACCAAGGTTTGTCTTAGGCGATCCCCAGCCCGAGCAAATTTTGCCACATATGCCACATTTTGGGCACAACGTGACTAACTTGACAGCCAGTTTAGCCAAACTACGGCCTTTCCCCTTGCCCCAAGGGGGTTCCTCTGACACCCTTAGGTAGTCATTTGCTTCTAGGTGGCGGCGATCTTCCCCCGGGACCAGTCAGGCGACCCCTGCACCCCCAAGACGCGCCGGCACGTGAAAGCAATCACGAGCCTCGGGAATCCCGAAGCTGGCCGTTTTGGAGTGAGTGCTCATGGATTGGCGTCACGAGTCTGCCTGCCGTGACGAAGACCCGGAATTGTTCTTCCCGATCGGCAACACCGGACCTGCACTGGTCCAGATCGAAGAAGCCAAACTGGTCTGTCGTCGCTGCAGCGTCGTTGATGAATGCCTGCGTTGGGCACTGGAGACCGGCCAAGATGCCGGGGTCTGGGGTGGCCTCAGCGAAGATGAGCGCCGGGCACTCAAACGCCGCAACGCTAGATTGCGGGCACGCTCGAACGTTTAGTGTTCAAGTTGCGGAATCTCCACGCAAGCCATCGCACCACCAGTCTCGTAATTGCAAATCGAGAACCTCCCGCGCAGTTCACCGGTCGCAAGGGACTCGACGATTTGTAGTCCGAGCCCGGCATCAGAAACTGCAAAGCCGGCCGGCAGCCCGATACCGTCATCACGAACCACCACCCGCACTTGTCCGGCACCTTGCGCTAGATCGACAGTGATTGTCGTAGCGTGCGCATGCTCAACAGCATTTTGCAATAACTCCGAAATACTCATTGCCAACGGGGTTGCCTGTTCACTCGGGAGTGCACCACAACTACCGATCCGGCTAATTGAGGGCGCTTCGGCCGCATAAGCCGGGGCCAAATCACCCATCAAACCAATGATTCGATCGATGATTTCGTCAAATGCGACGGTTTCGCCAGTATCGCGAGACAAAATCTCGTGCACCACGGCAATTGCGCCGACCCGCATCTCAGCTTCACCCAATGCCACCTTGGTCTCGGCACTTGCCGCTCGGCGGCCTTGCAAACGCAATAATGCAGCGACTGTCTGCAAGTTGTTCTTTACCCGGTGGTGAATCTCGCGGATGGTGGCGTCCTTGGATAGGAGTGCACGCTCCCGGCCGCGAATGTCAGTGACATCTCTAAGCAGAATCAAACTTCCGAAGACGAAGCCTTGAGCTTGCAGCGGGATGCCTTGAATCAAGACGGTAGCCAGATTATTTTCGATATCAGCACGACCCGCCGCTTGGCCACTAGCGATGCGCATCAAGGTCTCATCCATCGGGGTTGGACGACGTGAAAGGTGAGCGAGTATTGGCTTCAGCTCTTTACCCTCGACATCGGTTGCCAAACCGAGGCGATGCAATGCGCTCACCGCGTTGGGGCTTGCATAACTGACAATCCCATTTTTATCAAGCCTGATCAGACCATCGCCTACCCGAGGTGAATCAGCGGACTCATCAAGAACAGTCGCCGCCGGAAATGAGCCGTCGACGAGCATATGTAACAGATCATCGGCCGTCTGCAGGTAGATCTCTTCGAGTTTGCCAGCCACCCTTGGTTGCTTCGATGAATGTCGCGCCACTACCGCTATTACTCGATCACCAAAGTGCACTGGATAGGCATGCTCGACAACTCGTCCATATGCCAGCGCCTGGTCAATATCTGGAAAGCGCCCGCGAGGGGCAAAATCCCCAATTAAATCATCGGGGACTCGAGTGGGCGCTGTCGTCGGGCGCACCTGCGCCACGGCAACTAACCCGCCCTCGTTCCAAGTTGGTAGCCAGAGCACGAGGTCACTTAAAGCTAAATCGGCGAGCAGCGGCCACTCACCGACGATTGCGTGCAGGCGATCAACCTCTGCAACCGTTAAATCGGTGCGCTCACTGGCGAGCTTTGCCACCGTCGACATCCCACAAGTGTAAAGCTTCACCATCTCTGCGCATTTTGGGTAGGGTTTGTAGGTGAATGGGCAACTGCGAAATGGGCATGGTGGTACCCACGCGCTAGATGCAGCGGTGGCAAGTGGCGCTACCCATCTTTTTACCCTCAGCGGTGCGCACGTGTTCCAGCTCTACGATGCCGCAGTTGGCGGCAAGCATTCGGTATTGGCCGCCGAGGATCGCCGCACCGCCGAACGTGAGAGACCTTTGCGGCTGATCGATGTGCGCCATGAGCAAACCGCGGGGCCAGGTGTCACCAATGGGATCAGTGCTATCACCCCGGAATCTAGCTAGTTCTACGAATTTCAAGAATTCTCGGTTACCAAAAGTGCAGGCGCGACAGGGGCACCTTCGCCACCGGATCACCGGCCAAATTCTCACCCCGCCAGTGCACCGCACTGCCATCGGGCAGCACGGTGACCTCACCGAGTTCACCGTGCGAAATCAAATCGCTGGAACGGACCGTGCGACATCCTTGAACCGCTACTGCGCGACGCGCGGTCGGCACCGGGCTTTCGGCCAGTGCCTGCTGATTGGTCATGAGAAAAGATAAATCCGCTGGGACAGCACCAAAGGCACCGAACTGCTCGGCAATGACAAGAGGTTCTGCTGTATCGATACTCGCGTTTGGATCACCGACCACCCCCCAAGCAGGAAAGCCAGCTTTGAGGATCAAAGTTGGCTTAGCTGCAAAGGCCGATGGCTGCCAGAGCACAATATCGGCGAGCAGGCCGGGTGCGATGCTGCCCACTTCATGGAAAATGCCATGAGCCATTGCCGGATTGACGGTGATTTTGGCAAGGTAGCGCAAGATGCGCTCGTTATCGTCAACGCGTTCCTCCGCATTGGTATTCATCACCCCGGCCATCGCAAAAGTGCGCCACCATGTTTCACCCGCTCGACCCATGCCCTGCGCATCTGATGATGTCATTGAGATAACACCAAGGTCATGTAGTCGGTTCTCAGCCGCCATCGTGACTCCGCGCACGCGGGCTGCAGCAATTCGCACATCCCTATCGTCGGCATGATCGAGGTTATGTACGAGCATCAGCATGTCTAGATGCTCTGCAAGTGCATTAACCCCGTAGGGCAATGTTGGATTCGTCGACGACGTCAAGATGTTGTCCCGGCCAGCAAGTGTCAACACATCCGGTGCGTGTCCCCCGCCGCACCCTTCTACATGGAAAGCATGGATGGCTCGACCATCAATAACCGCGATGGTATCGGCCACCGACAAAGTTTCATTCAAGCCGTCGGTGTGCAGCGCGACTTGAATATCAACCTCATCAGCGCAGCGCAAGGCCGTGTCGATAGTTCGCAAGGTTGCGCCGGTGTCCTCATGCACCTTTAATCCACACACATGGGCCAGTACTGCCTCATCCAAGGTTGCGCCTACTGATGATGAGGCTCGACCCAACAAGCCAATGTTGAGCGGGAATACGTCCATCGCGCGCATAGCTCTCCCTAGTACCCAGGGCGAACTCACTCCAACTCCCCACATCGGCCCAGCCTCTTGCCCAATGACCGTTGTCACTCCTGAGGCAATCTCCGCATCGAGAACCCGCGGGCTCAGGGTATGAACATGTGTATCGACGCCACCGGCGGTAGCGATTAAACCATCGCCGGGGATGACAACAGTGCCCGAACCAACGACAATATCCACGCCACCAGCAACATTGGGATTACCGGCTTTACCGATTGCCGATATCCGTCCACCACGAATGCCAATACTCGCTACCTGAATACCCGAAACAGCATCCAAAATGATTACGTTGGTTACCACCACATCGCATGACTCCGAAGTCGTAACCGGATGCAAGCCGATGCCATCACGGCCCGTATTACCAAAGCCCACCTGAAATTCGTCGCCCCCGTCGCAGATCCGCTCAGGGATGCGAAGCCGTAAACCCGTGTCGCCAAGATTTATGACATCGCCGGAGTCGTAGCCGTAATTACTCACCTGCCGCGACCCATCAAGTTGGCAACGGCGGTTTCCGCCCGATTGATTGAGCCGACCTCATCTCCATCAACAACATCAAGGTAGCCGCAGTCGCGCAACATCGAGAGCGCTCGCTCGCGCACCACGGCATCATCCAAAGAACCATCAATAACCCCGGTGTTCCCAATCATGATGCGGTCACCGGCAATTGCTCGCATTGGTAGCGAAACACGATCGTTTGGGTTAAGCCAGATCACCGAGCCGGTTTCGATTGCAAGATGGTTACCGTATGCTGCACCGCGATCCAGACGCAATCGCGGGTTCACTTCGGCTAAATGAATATGCGATGTGATCCCAATCGGAGTCGCACCTTCATTGACTATCGTGATGAGCGTTCCCGATTGCACTTCCGCATGATCGGGTGAAACCTGCGCCGCTGCGCCAAACGGATCCCGCACGATAACTAGGCGGGTTCCATCATCGAACCTAGCTTCAACTCGCACTTCTGTGACGATGGTCAGCACGTCAGACAGCACATCATGTGCGGTTAGTACCCGCGCAGCATCATCGCGTGCTTCGACTAGGGACAGGCCATCACGCGCAAACTCGCAAACCGCATTGGCAATGATTGCGGTCGCCTCAGGCACATTGAGCCGAAGCCCCCTAGCCTTTCGCTGCCAAGCAAGTTGTGACTGAGTAAAGATCAGGAGCCGATCGGACTCCCCCGGAGTCAGCGCCATTCAATTACTCCTTTCACTGCCAAACACGCTGACCATCGGCCCAAGTTCCGAGCACCTTGATATTTTCGATCTGCATCGGGTCGACGGCCCGCGGATCGGTTGCTAGCCACACCAGATCGGCTCGAGCCCCGGGCCTAATTTGGCCGGCACTATCGTCACCAGCCTGGAAAGCCACCCCGGACGTATAGGCGAGGAGTGCCTCCTCAACGGTAAGGCACTCTTGCGGCATCCAAGAAGGGCCAGTTGCAGTCATCTTTCGGGTCACCGCGACCTGGATACCCGCGAGTGGTGCATATGTCGTAACCGGCCAATCACTGCCAAAGGAGATCGGTGCACCACTTCTGAGAATCGTGCCGATCATGAATTGACGGTTGGTTCGCTCCTTACCCAGTCTGGGTTCGGTTAATTCGGTCTGCCATGAATCAAACTTGGCCCAGTACGGCTCAAAATTCGCGATCACACCAAGTTCGGCAAAGCGGCCAATGTCTGTTTCATCAACCAGCTGGGTGTGCGCGATGATCGGACGCCGATCCCGAGCGCCGTTTACCACGCTCGCGTGCTCGATCGCGTCAAGTGCCATGCGCGCAGCACCATCTCCGATAGCGTGGATATGTGTTTGAAATCCAAGTGCATCGATGGCGGCTACGGCCTTCTTCAATTCATCAGGGTGCCAGTTTGGCAGGCCCTTGGAATGCGGGCAATCACAATAGGGTTCGAGTAGCGCACCGGTCGCAGACTCAATAACGCCATCGGCGAAAAACTTGATGGTATTTGCAGTGAGTCTGGGTGAACCAGCAGCAACGACCTGGGTACGGGCTGCCACAAATTGCTCAACTTGATCGCGCCAACTATTTGGATCCGCCCAAAGGGCCATGGCCACCCGGCAGGTCACTAGGCCGCGCTGGTCAGCCTCGATCCAAGTATTAACATCGGTGGCTTCCACCCAAGCATCTTGGACCCAGGTCAGGCCGGCAGCTGCAAAGCATTCATTGGCGTGGGCGATAGCGCTCATGCGGGTCTCGAGTTCGACCAGTGGCAGTAGCGCGTATACCGGACGCCAAGCACCCCATTCACGCAAAGTGCCGGTCGGGTCGCCACTTTTGCCCATCACGATTTCGCCGTCATGGGGTTGGACTGAATCACGCGTGTAACCAACCCGGCGCAGTGCTTCGGAGTTGACCCAAACAGTGTGGTAATCGGTGGCACGAAGCACCACTGGCCGATCGGGCACGACAGCATCAAGCCAAGCCGCCATAAAAACCCCATCGGGGGCCAAGGTGTGGTCAAACCCTTCACCGCGAATCCACTCAGCATCTGGATGCGCGTCGGCCCACTGTCCCACCGCCGCCGCAATCGCCTCGGCACTTACCTGGTCGCGTACCGGTGCGAACTGCTGCTCTAGGCCACCAAATAGCGGGTGCACGTGCCCATCACCGAAGCCTGCACAGATGAAGCCACCAGCAGCATCGATTATTTCGTCGGCTTCCAATCGCTTAGCGGTAGCTCCGATAGTCAGGATATTTCCTGCTTCCATGACTACCGAATCGCTAACCGCGATATCACCGCTAGGTAGCCGCCTGCCCGTCCAAACGATCGCGTTTTCGATTCGAACGGTAGCCATTTGCACTCCTGTTACTTAATCGCGAAGATCCGCGGCCACCCCCGCGGACTAGATGCAGAGCACACTACATTGACCATTCTGACCGGAAAAGGAAAGTGGCACTTGTTGATCCGTGAGATCCAGCCAGCGCAGTTCGCTGCGGTAGGTGACCTGTGTGTGCGCGCCTATGAGGCCGGGGGCCACTTGGATCCTGGCAACCCCTATGCCGACACCATTAAAGATGTCGCCCACCGAGCCGCTAATGCCTTGGTACTGGCCGCGGACCTTGCCGGTCAACTGGTCGGCACCGTCACGATCTGCGCTCCGGGCACCCCTTATGCCGAGGTCTGTCAAACCGGTGAACTTGAATTCCGCTTCCTGGCGGTAACACCAAATATGTGGGGCCAAGGTGTCGGACAAAGACTCGTAGCCGAATGCGAGGCCCGTGGCCGCAGCCAAGCCACGCAACTGGTTATTTGTGTAATAGATATTAATAGCGCCGGGCACCGCTTCTACGAGAAACTGGGCTTTGATCGTCTACCGGAACGTGATTGGCAGCCGCGGCCGGGGATTAATCTGCAGGCCTACCGCAAGTTGCTATAAAGCTCACTGGCCTAACTAAATTTAGCCCGATCAACGATAGCCCGGGTCACGCTACCGACTCCGATGCGCTTTGACTCGGCCGAAATTAAGGTGTGAGTCGCACTCACCGCGAAGGAAACTCGATTGCCGACCACATCAATGACTTCAGCATGTGCATGCACCTTGGCATCAATCGGCGAAGCGGCGATATGGTCAACTTCTACTCGAGTACCGACCGAGGTGAGACCCGGTGCCAGACGGCCGGCAAGTGCAGCACAGGTAGCCGCCTCAAGTAGCGCGATCAAACGTGGTGTGGCCAAGAACTCCACCTCACCGCTGCCCATCCACTGAGCCGTATCAGCGGGCTTCACCGTCATGGTGGCGTCACCGTGTGCATCAAGTAACTCATCGAATGCTGAATCAGGCATTTTCTAAATCCAAACAGCTACAAGACAATGGCGATGACATCGCCTTCACGAACTACATCACCGGGTGCCACGAGAATTTCAGTGACAATACCGGCCTCCTCGGCAACAACTGGGATCTCCATCTTCATGGACTCCAGAATTACCACAGGCTCTCCGACACCAACTTCGTCGCCAATATTGGCCACCACAGTAAGGACCGATGCGACCATTTCAGCCCGTATGGTCTGTGCCAATTGCCCTCCCTAGAATTAGCCCATCTTTCCACTATTTCGCACCCAGCGGCACCATTAGTCAAGATATGTGATGCTGATTTGCCTAAGTTCGGCAACAATTCGGGCCCGGCGGTCATCGGTTATCTGCGTGCCAGAACAAGAACGTTTAACCATGGCTTTAATTGAGACTTCAGTCGCATAGCTATCACGACATGGCGGGCATTCGGTCAAATGCGTTGTCACTTCGAGGTAGTGCACCTCGTCAATCTCGTTGTCCAGATAAAGGTAGGTCAAAGAAAGTACCTCGGTGCACGGGGTCGCGTGCGGATTTCCGCAACTCATGACCGACTCCCTTCAACGGGAGCTGTCGAGATCAGCCCGCGATCAATCGCATATTCAGTCAATTGGTCACGCAACAGCCGCCGCCCTCGATGCAACCGCGACATTACCGTCCCTATCGGAGTCTCCATGATCTCAGCGATCTCCTTATAGGAGAACCCTTCGACATCTGCCAAGTACACCGCAAGACGAAAATCCTCCGGAACCGCGGCCAAGGCCTCTACTATCTCGGTATCGACCAAGTGATCCAGAGCCTCAACTTCGGCAGAACGAAGCCCGGTCGAAGTATGTGATTCAGCTTCGTGGATTTGCCAATCTGTCAGGTCATCGGTGCCGCTCTGGTAAGGCTGCCGCTGCTTCTTGCGGTAGATGTTGATATAAGTATTAGTCAGAATTCGAAATAGCCAGGCCTTCATGTTCGTGCCATCTTCGAACGAGTCAAATGCAGCGAACGCCTTTACATAAGTCTCCTGCACGAGATCTTCGGCGTCTGTGGGGTTGCGGGTCATCCGCAGAGCCGCGCCATACAACTGGTCCATGAATGGCAAGGAGTCTCGCTCAAAGCGCTCAACACGCCGTTGCGCGCTCTCCGCTGAGGTTTGGTGCATCGCACTGTCAACCATTAGGGCCAATTCTATTGACTCTGGTTTGATAACAGTTGATCTGGCAACGACTGGCCAGTTAACCAATAGGCGCACACCTGTTCAAACCAAGTGGGGCCAAGCGCTATTCCGGGCCCCGCCAAAGTCATCCTTGATCCAAGGTCAAATCTGGACCGTTGTTGCTGACCTTGTTCACCGCGGTCGATACCGGGTAGACAGCCAGCGGCACCGGGGTTCTTATCCCCGCCAGCGCCTCATGACCTCCCCGAGTCGGGTCCAACCAAGCGGGACGGTCACCACGAGCGACCATGACTGGCATTCGGTCGTGAATCTGCGCCAAATCCACGCTGGCAGAGGTGGTGATAATGGTGCACGTCATGATCCATGCCCGTGGGTCAGGCTCAGCGACACTGGCATCTCGCCACCATTCATAAAGACCCGCCATCGCCAGCGGTGCATCATCGGCAGCATGGATGTAGAACGGCTGCTTTTGTGTGCCCGACCACTCGTAATAGCCGCTAGCAGGGATAAGGCAGCGCCGCTTGGCGAAGGCACTTCGAAATGAAGGCTTCTCCGCGACAGTTTCCACTCGGGCATTGATCATGCTCGAAGCTCTGGACCTATCTTTGGACCAAGATGGAATTAACCCCCAGCGGGCAACTTCTAGAGCATTAACCGAGGTGCCGTTCTCCTTACGCTCTGCAACTAAATAAACCTTCTTGGTTGGCGCCACGTTGTAATCAGCGGTCAGCCTTTCAACCGGAGTAGTCGAGATTTCGAACTCTTCGACTAGTGCATCTGGGTGAAGTGCCGCCACATATCTTCCGCACATGGGTTAAGAATCCTCCACTCCTCCAGTTGAGCCAGCATTTTGAACACGAAGTTCGTCTCCGCATCGAACGAGTAGGCCAAGTCAGATCCTCCGTGCGGCTTCATGCCGTGTCCAAGAACCTTGATACAC
>SHUQ01000045.1 GCA_009694585.1 Candidatus Nanopelagicales bacterium
GTGGCGCAGGGCACGGCGACCAGCCCCGGATAGACGGCCTGGCACGCAGCATCGGAGTTCGACCCGGGTTCGCCCTGGTAGGCGATTCTCGAAGCAGACTCTCTCGGCCCACCTGAGGTTGCGGTGGTCCCGGCTGCCTGAGTCATGTACCCAAGCCTAGAGCGCAGGTGCGAGCCGACTGGCGCGGCCAGGACTGACGGCCCTACATGCAGTGCACGATTCTCAATTTACTTGGTGAACTTCAAGGGCGAGCGAACGTCGCTAGCTGCGGGTCAAGACCGCGTAGTTGACGTAGCTACGGTGCAGGCTCTCAAATTTTAGTTCGAGCTCGTACTCATGTGCCATGCGCTGGCAGGGGCACTTAAGCCACTTCGATGGGTGACCTCATAGTGCTGGAGAAAGGCGAAGAAGCCCCTTCTGGCGGCAGTGGGGAATCTGTCGCATTGGCCAAAGTCGACAATGTGAAGGTGCCCACCGGGTGCCAGATGCTGCACGCTCTTGGCCAATGCGTCTTGCCAGTTGGGGATCATGGACAGCGCGAAGGAGATGAATATCCGACTGAACTGCGAGATCGCAAAGGTGTCTACGCCGGAAAAGTTTGTGGCATCGGCCTGTGCCAGCCGGATGCGGACTCAAACAACTCGATGAGCTCAGTGGTCGACATTAGGTGGAGTTCTATACGCACGAGGTAAATGATGTCAGTTTCCCGCACCACTAGTGTCCACCTATGTTTCCAACGGCTACAACGAATGCAGCCGGGCGACGGATCCACCGCGCTTGGTTGGTTGCAGCGGTCACCTTCTTGGTGCTGGTCGCATCAGCAGCCTTTCGCTCCTCGGTCGGCGTACTCATCTTGCCCTTTGAACAAGATTTGGGCTGGTCTCGCTCAGCGATCTCACTCGCTGTATCAATCAATCTAGTTTTCTACGGGGTTACCGCTCCGTTCGCCGCAGCCTTGATGGAGAGGTTCGGCATCCGAAATATTGCTGCCCTCGCACTCACACTTATCGCCCTAGGCACCGGGCTCACCCTTTTCATGACCGAGGCGTGGCAGTTGGCAATTTCGTGGGGCGTGCTGGTTGGTTTAGGAACCGGTTCCACCGCGCTTGTTTTCGGTGCCTTGGTTGCCAATCGCTGGTTCGTCAAACACCGCGGGCTAGTCATGGGGATCCTCGGTGCAGCCTGGGCCACCGGCTCATTAGTTTTTCTCCCCCTGATCTCCAATGTCATCGATAGTTTCGGGTGGCGCTATGCCAGTTTCGGTATCGCGGTCATGTGCTTAGCACTTATCCCAGTCGTTTGGGTCGTGATTCGAGATCGCCCCACAGATATTGGACTAAGGCCGTATGGTTCAAGCGCAGCTATTACCGCAGAAGAGGGATCTACCAACTCCACCCATAGCGCGCTCAGTGCCGCCCGCACCGCACTTTCGACCCTGGCCTTCGCCGCGAAAACTCGTGCCTTCTGGCTCCTCGCCGGCACTTTCTTCATCTGCGGATGGACAACTAACGGCATCATAAGTACACATTTTGTGCCTGCCACCCACGATCACGGCATGGGTGCCACGACCGCCGCTGGCCTTTTGGCAGTGATCGGGATCTTCGACATCATCGGCACGATCGGTTCGGGCTGGTTAACCGACCGAATAAATCCACGCCTGCTGCTTGGCATCTATTACGGGCTACGAGGAGTCGCACTAATTGCGCTTCCGATTCTCCTTGGGCCAAATATTGACCCACCACTTTTCGTAGTCATGATTTTGTTCGGCCTTGACTGGGTCGCAACCGTACCGCCAACGGCGACCTTATGCCGACAGATTTATGGCACCGAACGCGGCACCATAATTTTCGGTTGGGTATTTGCAGCGCACATGATTGGCGCCGCTTTCGCCGCCTCGGTCAGCAGTGTTATCCGTGAGCAGTTTGGTGACTATGCAACCGCCTGGTTCTTGGCTGGAGCGTTGGCACTAATAGCTGCCGTTGCCGCCCTCCTGATCCCGCGTCGATCACGTGCAGGAGCACCTACTTAACGAACACGTGCACTAAATCTAGGTCCACGCGTACCGGGATTTCAATCAACAGGTCAGCTACGCTGTCACGGAAATCCACGAACATCCCGGCGCTAACCACATCAAGTGCTTCGTCATCAGACAAGAACACACCAATGCCACGAATAACACCTGTTGCTGGATCACCCGTGACGAGGATCAGGTCTTCGGTCGGGTTGCGCTCACCAAAGCGATCAGCGAAGTCAACATAAGCCGCCATGACCGCGTCGTACTGGCCGGGTTTTGCGTACATGGTGTATTCGATGACGCTACTTATTGTGACTCCCTTGGCTTAGATATTGGACCAAACCGTAACCGATCACCTTTGTTTCAGGCGCACCGCCGCCCTTCGAATCGCACGCAGTGCGTCATCGGAATTGTGCGTCGCATCAACGGACTCGGAACTAAAGGTCACCCCGGCCGCCTCACAACGATCCACGAACTCGGCTCGCTCATACTCACTAAGCCGCGGCCAGTCTCCGGTCACGGCCGGCGGGGAGGCAAACCACGCCCCCCATCGGAGGTCTTCGGCAAAATCACTCTCAGACAAACCACCTGTAAGTAACTCCTGGTCACCCAGCGCCGCAGCGACATTCGGAGCTAGCAGGAGACCTACCCCTTGCGCGGATGCCAAGGTCGCGATGAGAGTACGGCGATTGCGATGAGTTAGCGCTCCGTCTGGTACGAGTGGATTTACCTCTTGAAGAAAGCGAAGCGCAGCCGCCGAGAGTGACTCATTCGCCAAGGCCGGCGGTGCTACCAATTGCGGCAGCGGCGTGCGCACGGCCGCCAACGCAAATAGCGTCCGCCACATATCGTCGAGGTGCCCTCCGCGCAAATAGGGCCGCAGCGTAAAGGTGATCTCCGGGTGAAGCGGTCGCTCCCACAGTTGCACAAATGCCGCATGGTCAAAGAATGCTCGCGCGGACATCGCGTACTTTGGGTTGAAGCCATGGGTGCGCCCGGCCTTGATAGTTTCCGCAAATGCACTCGGCGCTAGGTCATCGGGGCGGCGCACATACGCGAATACCTTGATCCGGTCAAAGTGACCCCCGAGGAATGCGTATAGCTCGTCTACTTCTCCAGCAGTTCGAAGTCGCGTTGAAAAGTGCTCACTGGTAAAGAGCCACGTGCCTTCTGTCAACTCACGCTCTAACTTCTTCTGCAGTTTGCCTTGCAGTTTCACCTGGTCTTCGCGGCTTTCAACAGCCAGACTCCGGCCAAGGCGCCCGGGACGGGCTGAAAACGCAACCGCAAGTTCACCGTGGTTATTGCCATGAAAGAAATTTGGGATCGTAACACCGGCTAATTGCAGTTGCTCTCGATTCAGCGACACCATTTCTTGCCAGGTAGTGGTACCTGTCTTGGCTCTACCAATGTGCAAGATAAGTTCATGCATGAATCAAGAACCTTCACCAGCGTTGCCGCCTTTATCGCCCGGTGATTTGCGGGCAGCCCGCTCCGCTCGTACTCGAATTTCGATGGCTTCGGCTTCTTCCAAAGTTGGTGCCGTTCCACCACGCCGGGCAGGCAGCCACCAAGGGCCATCGGGAGCGGCGAGTTCCTGGGGAGTTGGCTTTGGGTACCGATCAATTGTCTCGTCAAGTAACTGCTGGAGTTGCTGATGCAACTGCTTGTTAACATCTTCAGCATCATCACTTCGATTCGGATACATAGGGGTGCCGATTGTTAGCGCCACGGTGCGCCCGCGAGTTAGATCCCTTCTCCCGTAACTAAGTAGCCGCGCCCCGCCAAAGACGATCATCGGAATCAGAGGAACATTGGCAGAAACTGCCATGCCCGCCGCACCGCTCTTGATCTCCTTGATCTCCATCGAACGACTCATCGTGGCTTCTGGGAAGACGCCCACGAGTTCACCGCCTTTTAAGGCACGCACCGCATCGCGAAAGGCCTGTGAGCCAGCATCACGATCTACCGGTATGTGATGCATTCCGCGCATCAACGGGCCGGCAACCCGGTGTTTGAAGATGCCGTCCTTTGCCATAAAGCGCACCATCCGGTGGTCAACGCGATCGGCGGGGATGCCCGATAGGGCGAAATCCAGATAACTCGTGTGGTTGATGGCAATGATCGCGCCGCCAACTCGGGGCAAGTTTTCGGTGCCAACGATGTCGAAGCGAATGCCCAAAGCCTTGAAAAAGGTTTTGGCGATCAAGATGATCGGAGGATAAACAAGATCGGTCACAGAGGCAGATTATCTGCTACCTTGCCCAGTAATGAGCTACGCGGTCTGGATCCTCCAATTTCTCTTGGCATTTGCCTTTGTGGCAGCCGGGTTGACAAAACTTTTTACCCCGCGGGTCAAGCTCAGTAAGCGCATGGCCTGGGCCAAGTCAGTTGACCCTAGGCTCATTAAGTTGATCGGTACCCTTGAAGTCCTCGGCGGGTTGGGCCTGTTCCTTCCACCCATTTTGCCGTCCATTCCAACTATCTTTACCTTGCTCGCGACCATTGGCTTGGGGCTGTTGATGCTGGGTGCCATCGTGACTCACATCCGGCTCAAAGAGGCCCGCGAAGCCACGCCTGCGCTGATCCTGCTGCTCTTTTTGGTGTTGCTGGCCTGCAGCCTGTTCGCGGTGGACCGCTACTAATCACCCGAGTGCGGTACCTAGGCCTCCCAAGGTGATGACCTGTTGCACTTCAAGGGGCTACCTAGGGCCCAGGGTGCCGATGTCACCTGATGTGACGGACATCATTCGCGAAACGGCCTCGGATGAACTGTCCGCCTTCACCGACATGTTCCTAAGCGCATACATCTTTGTGGCATCAGTGGACTGAGCACCGAGTTTTGCTCTCTGACATCCCAACCACCCTCGAGCTAATACCCAAGTTCACAATAACTCCAGAGCGAACCGCACATGATGCTGCAGCCCTCATGAGTTTACATATGACTGATGCCCTGCCGGTCATCAGCGACGGGGGCCACTTGGTCGGCATCATCACGTCGGCAGACATCGTGCATTGGGTCGCTCAGTAGAGTTAGGGCATGACCAAAGACCGGATGGTTTGGCTTGACCTCGAGATGACCGGGCTTGACCTCGAAACCGACGAGATAGTTGAAATCGCCTGCATCGTGACCGAGGCCGATCTAACCGAACTCGATGAAGGCATCGACATTGTGGTCAAGCCCAACCCCGCGCCACTAGCCGCGATGGATGAGTTTGTCGTCAATATGCATAAAACCTCGGGCCTCATCGATGAAATACCAGGTGGCACCACCCTTGCCGATGCCCAACAGCAGGTCTTGGCCTATATCCAAAAGCATGTGCCAGAGGCCGGCAAGGCCCAGCTCGCAGGTTCAAGTGTTTACGTCGATCGCGGCTTCCTAGCCAAATACATGCCAGAACTCGACTCCTATCTGCACTACCGCCTCATCGATGTGTCAAGTATCAAGGAGCTAACCCGTCGCTGGTATCCACGTGTCTACTTCGGCGCACCGGAAAAGACCGGAAATCATCGGGCACTAGCTGATATTCGTGAGTCGATCGCTGAACTGCGCTACTACCGCGATGCTGTCTTTGTCGCCCAGCCCGGGCCGGATTCAGATGTGGCAAAAGCCCTTGGCCAAAGCCATGTTGTTGCCCATGGTGCGCCCGCTCACCCAGATTCCGGCACCGGGTCGGTCGGCTGATAGATTCCGCGGGCAGGCAAAGTCCCGGAAACTGGGTTCTTGGCCCGCATGGTGCTCGTAGTTCAACGGTAGAGCGCAGCCTTGTGGTGGCTGATGTTGCGGGTTCGAATCCCGTCGGGCACCCAATCTAACGGCTGATTGGTCACCGGATAGTCCTTAGCCATACGTGCATTCGGTGACAGCATTATTAACCGTCGAAAGATTCATTCGGTCAAACCGAAAGTCCATTGTCAGCGCCTGCGGTTGGCCGTTGACACTGGCCAACCGTGCGGTGTAGCCATTGGCCTGCGCCAACTTATCCGCTGCCGAAAAGGTCGACTTATCGGTAACAATTTGCTTGCATACCGCTCGCATTTGCGCAGACCCGGCGGCAACATTCGGATCCGGTGCTACCTGCACAAAACTCGATGCGATGGCGACCAGTTGGTCGTAGGTCAGGCCGGTTGATTGAATGACAATGCTCGTGTCACCCGGGGCCGTCATGGTTGATGGCGGCCTGGCCGTCATCTTGAGCATCCCACCGCTGGCCAACACATCGCTTTTCTTGCAGCGGTAACCTGCCGGTACTTCCTTGGGGTTGGCGTTAGTCGGCTGCTTGAAGCAATTCGCATAGACCTGCGCGGTCACGGTGGTTTGGGTGCCCGGCTCCCCGAGTTTGATCTTGAGTTTACCGACCTTCGCCAAACTGGTAGAAGTCGCAGGCTCGGCCGCAAACCCGGTCTCGGCCCACTTCTCGGATAGCTGGAACCCCTTAGCCGGCCTGCCATAGGTAGCACCCGCGAAAGTATCGCCGCTTGTTACCGCGCCATTGGTTATCACCAGGTTGTAAGTGATGACTGCGACCTTGCTAGTGCGGTGCAACCCAGCGGTGTTCGCCGGCTCCCAAAGCGATCCAGCGGTGCCCAGCATCGCAGCTGCTGCGCCCCATAATTGCACCGACTCGTTGATGTCATAAACAGCTGCCGTGTCAGTGGCATCGACGGCTAGAGCAGGGGTAGCAATGGCTGGCGAGATCGCAGCCGCCATGAGCACGGCGACTCCACAGGTTGCGACAAACCTAGCTTTACGGGGTTTTGATGAGCTAGTGCCTGCCTGTGATGTCATGGCCTAACATTACGTCAGACATTACGACGGTACTGCCCACCCACCTCAAAGAATGCCTCGCTGATCTGGCCCAGGGAGCAGGTTCGAACCGCAGCCATCAGCGCCTCGAAAACATTGCCGCCTGAAGAGGCTGCCAACTTGAGCTGGGTAAGTGCTACCGGGGCTGCCTCGCGGTTGCGCTCGTGGAAATCCGAAAGCCGGCTAAGTTGTGATTTCTTTTCCGCCTGGGTACCTCTGGCCAAATCCACTGAAGCGGTCACGTGATCGCTACCCTTAGCCAAGAAGGTATTGACGCCAATTATTGGCAAGGTGCCGTCATGCTTGCGCTGCTCGTAGAGCATCGACTCATCTTGAATGCGCCCACGTTGATACCCGGTCTCCATCGCCCCGAGAACTCCGCCACGATCAGCGATTCGCTCGAACTCAACCAGCACCGCTTCCTCGACGATGTCCGTTAGCTGATCGACGATGGCAGCGCCTTGGAGTGGATTCTCGGTGGCCGATAACCCCCGAGGTGTTCACCGATACCGGGCTGAGCCCACGTGCCGTCGATGACATTGTTCGCACGCTCGGGCAACTTAGGCGTAGCGCCGGAGATTTCTAGGTCAGATATTGCAGCTAGCGCCAGCTGGGCACCGGTGGCAATGCAGCCGCGCCGGTTAACCCTAGGTCGCTGCCGCTGCTTCGACCCAACAACCAAGCCAAAACTCCGGTCGCCGACCCGGAAACGCCGATTTTCAATCCCGGATCGATCTCATATCTAGTGCCGCCGGCAATGTCGATCCAACCAATTGGCAGCTCGGCCCGTACTTGGAAATCCCGCACCACCTCCGGTAAAAGTTGCTCGACCATGGCAGCTGGCCACTGCTCCGGGCCAAAGGTGGCTGCAAGGTTTAGGTCAAGGTGATGAATCGCCACTTCCTGCAGGCGTAATTTCAGCAAACTTCGGGCTTTGACGACGCGACCGTTACGTAATTCGATTTCATTTTCGAGTTGCTCGGTGCTGAGCAGCGCATACTCATCAGCAAATTGCCTTGCCGATTGGGTAATTGCAAGTTGATGTTGGCCCAGACTGCGCCCCGCATGGAGTTGGATATCGCCTTCGCGGACAGCAGGTGAGATATACATATCGCGGCGAATGCCATCGAGCGCCCATCTGACCAATCGAGCCAGCCCGCGAGCATTACCGTCGATATGCGCAAGTACGTGCCCCCGTGACCAATTCGGCAACAAGCTGGGCTCACCAACTTGGGTCGGCTGCATCGCATCGATCGTCGCGATTAGTAACCCGGTTTGCTGTTCGAGTTGGGCACTATTGATCAACTTGCGCACCCTCCTGCGACTGGCGCCGCATATTAGCGAACTCAACTACTTGGTGACCGACTATTTCCAGTTGCCCAACCGTGGCGGTGTCATCGCTATTTCCTTGAGCATCGAGCTTGGTAAGGGCGGCGTTAACTGTTGCCCCCAGCGGTGTCGGCCAACCCCGAAGGGCATGGGCAATCTGCCGCAATTGCTGCAACGTACTGACGGTGGCCTGCCACCCGTAGGCAACCGAAATACAGCCCACCGACATTCCGTGCAAGTAACCACCATCGCGATCACGTAAATCCTCGATGTAGTCAAGAGCGTTCTTCATCATGCCGCTAATGGCCCCGTGATAGCCGGGGCTGGCGATGATCAGGCCATCAGCTTGGGCGATTTTGGCAAGATACGCAACCGCAAGTGGGTCACGATCGGTGGTCTCGGTGTCGTAAATCGGGAACAGGAGATCACGGCTGGTGATCACATCGACATGGGCTCCCTTGGCGCGGGCACCGCGTACGGCCGCCAGCAAGGCTCGCTCACTCGAGGAGTCCGGGCGGGTGCTGCCGCCAATTGCGACTATGCGAACCTCGCCACCACTTGCCTCACTCATCTGCACCCTCCGCCTTTTCTCGGGCCTTGAGGTTATCGTTCGCCCAGGGGTCAAAGCCCGCTGGGTATCGGTCCAGGCGGTGTCCCGACCGCGACATCTGCGGCAACATGGTGTACGAATAAGTAATGACGTCCTTTGATCTTTATCAATTGCCCGCGGAGTACGACCAGCTACGCGCGACCGTTCGAGCCCTAGCTGAAGAGAAAATTGCGCCTTGGGCGGCCGAAGTTGATGAGCAGACGCGGTTCCCCGCTGAAGCCTTAACTGCACTCGTGGGCGCTGACCTGCACGCTGCCCATGTGCCAGCCGCATACGGCGGCCAAGGAGCCGATGCCCTGGCGGTTTGCATCATCATTGAAGAAGTTGCCCGGGTTTGCGGAAGTTCATCACTTATCCCAGCCGCCAACAAACTTGGGTCAACACCGGTACTGCTTGCCGGTTCTGAGGCCATGAAGCAGGCATTCATGCCCGGGCTCGCGCGCGGTGCTGACATGTGGTCATACTGCCTCTCTGAAAGTGAGGCTGGTTCGGACGCCGCCGCCATGAAAACCAAAGCCGCTCGCACCAGCACTGGTTGGCTATTGAACGGAGCCAAGAAGTGGATCACTAACGCAGGTGAAAGCCGCTATTACACTGTGCTGGCCGTGACCGACCCCGAAGGCGGAGCGCGCCATGGCATCACCGCATTTGTTGTTGACCGCGCAGACTCCGGGGTCAGCTTCGGTGCCCATGAGCGCAAATTAGGTATCCGCGGATCATCGACGCGCGAGGTGTATTTCGATAACGTCGAATTCGGTGAAGACAGAGTTATCGGCGAAGTAGGCGACGGCTTCGGCCTAGCCATGCGCACCCTCGATCACACCCGTCTGACCATCGCGGCCCAAGCCCTAGGCCTGGCCCAAGGTGCCTTCGACTTTGCCACCGGTTACGCCAAAGAACGTGTGCAATTCGGTAAGCCCATCAGTGAATTGCAGGCGATTCAATTCATGCTTGCTGATATGGCGATGAATATCGAAGCCGGCCGGCAATTAACCTACGCGGCAGCCGCACGCAGCGAACGCAAAGCTGCCGACCTCACCTTCTTCTCAGCTGCCAGTAAATGCTTCACCTCGGATATGGCAATGGAGGTCACCACTAACGCGGTACAAATCCTCGGTGGCTACGGCTACACCAGAGATTATCCGGTCGAACGCATGATGCGCGACGCCAAGATCACCCAGATCTACGAAGGCACCAATCAGGTTCAGCGCGTCGTGATGGCTAAGCAGCTACTCACGGCACACTAACCACGTGGCACCTCCCTTACGCAAGACCTGGCTTGTTCTAATTTCCTCGGTCTTCGCGCAAGCTGCCATTTCTGGATTGCAACTTGGATTACCAGCACTCGGGCCGGCAATCCATGTTGAAGCCGGCTTCGACACCGCAACTATCGGGTTGCTATTTGGCCTTGCTGGAGTTGCCGCCGCAATCGCCGTCATCGCTTGGGGCCGCATCGCGGACCGCACCTCGGATCGATTCGTCAGCGTTGTTGGCCTACTTCTTACCGCGGGTGCACTTGTTCTCGCTGGAGTTGCCGCTATCGAAAACCAATTCATCTGGATGGGGGCGCTTCTAGTAATCTCCGGCATCAGCGCGGCCGCTCCGAGCATCGGCATCATCAAGAACATGTCGGGCTCATTTACCGGGCATCCCCGGCTCGGTTTGGCTTTTGGTACCCGCCAGGCGGCCGTCCCCATCGGTGCTGGGATCGCTGGTTTAGTCCTGCCGATCATTGCCCTGCAGGCCGGGATTGCTGCTGCCCTCACCGCACTGGCCGTGGCACTCATCGTCGCCGGGATCGCCATGGCAGTTGCCCTACGACACCCCGGTCGCCAAAGCCCGCCCGCCCCAATCACCGGCACCGGCACCACCCAAGGTGAACAGCCGGCAATACCGTGGCCGTTACTCGCCCCGATATTGATTGCCGCGATCTTGCTCACGGCCAGTCAGGTCGGCATCACCGCCTTGCTCTCGCTTTATCTATTTACCGCGCGCGGGTGGTCCTACGGAGGCGCTGCAGCCGCCTTCACCTTCGTCATGCTGACCGCAGGCGCCGCCCGGGTACTCATGGGGATGGCGGCCGATAGGTGGCCCCGGGCCCGGGTCCTCTTGATCTGTCTAATCGGGCTACTCACGGCCGTATTGCTAATCATCGTCGCGGTCACCGGCGAGTATCAGATCTCCGCCGTGCTGTTGATCATTGCCGCGATCTCCGGCATGGGCTGGGCTTCATTGCCGGTGACCGTAATCGTCGCCGCGGTGCCGACCGCGCGGATCGGCCAGGTGCAGGGGATCTATAACGCCATGTGCTGGTTTGGCGCGGGCTTCGCCCCGATCATCATCGGTTTGGTTGTGCAGGAGTACGGCTGGCCCCTTGGCTGGATCTTGCTCGCCATCAGTTCGATCGCCGGAGTTATCGTGGCCAGCACCCGGGTGCGCAGCGTATTAGTGGCGCCGGAGGCAGCGATGGAGCAAACTAGCGGTCAATAAACGGGCATATCTGTCGGCAGGGGGCCACATGTCATTAGCTAGGCCTTTCACCACGCCTAGACCCGAGTCCTATGCCTTTACCCCGCCGCCGATCAAACGTCGCGCCGCCGCACACCTGCAATTACCCGGCGGACCACGCCCGCTTATCCCTGCCTCGCTCTTACTTAAGTTCCAACGCGACACACCAGCATTCCTGTTGGATCTGCGCGACACTTATGGAGATTCATCGTCATTCTTTCTGGCAGGCCAACTTTTCATCGGACTCTTCTCCCCCGCAATGGTTTATGAAGTCACCACCGCCCAGCAGTCTTCGTTCATCAAAGGTGTTGGATTCGCTCGGATGCGCAAAGTTCTCGGTGAGGGCCTGCTGACCAATGAAGAGCCAATCCACATGCGGCATCGACGCATGATGCAACCGCCATTTCAAAAGTCACGGCTCGACGGCTACGCAACACTCATGACCGATTTAACCGCGAGTCAAATTGGGGCATGGAACGACGGCGAAGTCGTGCTTCTTGCTCCAGTGATGATGCGGCTTACGCTCTCCATAGTCGCCGAGACACTTTTTGGCACCGATGCCCTGCGCTTCGCCGACCAAATCGGCGAGCACATGGGTGTTGCCATTGATCGTATCGAGCGCACCATGCTGCCCGGGCTGGACCGATTCGATGGTGTGCCGCTGCCGTACTGGCAAAAGTTCCACGAGTCTGCTGACGTGTTGGCCGAAATCGCCGAAGAGTTAATCGCCGAACGCCGAGCAACTTATGACCCCACCGATACCAGCGATCTCCTCAGTTTGTTGCTGTCACTTCGCGATGAGGATGGCTCGCAATTTACCGATGAGGAAATTCGCGACGAAGCCTTGACCTTGATCCTCAGCGGGCACGAGACGACCGCGAACATGCTCACCTGGGCATTTAGTTGGCTAGCCGCCCGCCCGGATGTGATGGCGGCCCTTCAACAAGAGGCCGATGTATCGCAGTGGGTACTTGACGGACGAGCACCAACCCTTGAGGAAGCCATGCAGGCCGAGATCGCCGGGCAGGTGCTTTCTGAATCCCTGCGCATGGCGCCACCAGTTTGGGTCGCCCCGCGGCGAGCACTTAGTGATCTGGATATCTGCGGCGTCAAAGTTCCGGCCGGCGCCCATGTGCTCGTCAGCCAATATGTCACCCAGCGCGACCCACGATGGTTTCCCGACCCGCATAACTGGGATCCAGGCAGGTGGAGTGATGACTTTGCTTCGACGTTGCCGCGCGGCGCTTACTTCCCGTTCGGTGCCGGCACCCGCAAATGCCTTGGCGAACATTTCGCGTTGCTGGAGGCACGCATAATCTTGTTACTGGCAGCGCACCAAGTGACGTGGGAGCCAGCCGACTCAAGTCGGCCGATGCCAAAGGCCGAGCCCCGTGCTACTTATCGCGCCGCCGGTGCCGTGCCGATCCGCATTCATCGGCGAACCCATCATGTCTGATTCACCAGCCCACCAAGCGGCAATCTCCCGTGGTGACCCAGGTTACCTCGACCCAGATACCGGGCTCTATGTGATGACCGCCGCGGCCCACGAAAAGCGGGGCTATTGCTGCAATTCACGGTGTCGGCATTGCCCGTTCAATTGACCTAAAGGCCATGACTTACCGTTAGCGCGTGCTCCGGCGGCTAGTTATTACTTCGATCGCGGTGACCCTTTGTTCGCCATTTTTTCTAAATCTCCCGGTGCAAGCCGCGCCCGCCCCGGTTGCGAATGGCTCTTGGCTCATGGTGCCGCAGAGCAAGGATGCAAATGGTGACGGCTTTATCGACGGCGACGGTGGTGTCCCAGAAAGTGGAGCTCTCGAATTACAGCCGTCAACAACTTTTGTCGGGACGGGTAACTTCATTCCGCAGCCAAATGAGCGGCTCATCGGCGGCACACTCTCGTGGTATCTGGATGCGTCCGGTTACCCGGTGCAACTTAATGCCTGCGCATCAACAGGCGATAATTACTTCTGGACCATTGCGCAGGGCCAAACCATTATTAAGACCACACCCGCACGCACCATCAAGAAGAAAACCTGCAAGACCACGGTGACCCTCCCGGAGGGTGACTACAACTTTCAGCTCACCGTTAAATCAGGTGCCGCAGAGCGAGTGCAGACCCTAACCGCCACCGTCAAGAACTATTTAATGGTGGCACTTGGTGATTCCTATGCATCCGGCGAAGGTAACCCTCGAAATGTTGAGGCTTGGCTGACTCAAGCCGGCTCATTTTCACCCTATTGGGACGATGACGGTTGCAATAGGAGTGCCCGGGGCGGCCCGGCCCAAGCCGCCCTACGACTGGAGCAGTCCTCCCCGCGCACATCCGTGACACTGATTTATGCAGCGTGCAGCGGAGCGACTTTTGATCGCGGTATCCTCGGCCCGCAGCCTGCTGCAGGTGCCAGCACCAGCCAAGTGGAAAAGGTTCGGTCACTTATCGGCACGCGCGGCATCGATATCCTCACCATTTCTATCGGCGGTAACGATGTTGGTTTCACTTCCGTCCTGACCACTTGCGCGCTAGCGGCAAACTGCCCAACCGCCAAGGCCGTCACTTTGCCATTGTCGGCCTATCTGGATGTGCAGACCGGGCTGCAGGCACGGATCGGCCAATTATCGGCTGCCTTTGCCCGCATCGCTCCCTGCTTCGGGGGTCCGTGCACCCTAGCTAACGGCTCCAAGTCACCAGGGCTGGTGATGAACGTCGGTGCATCCGTGCTACCGATGCCATACCCCGACATCACCAGAGCAGCCAATGGCGCCGCGTGCTCTTATCTCACCATCGACCAAGCCGATTTCGCTTGGGCGCGGGACACCCTCTTGACGCCCACCGCCCCCAATCCCTACTCCTATCAACTAGGCCGCGGCCAAAGCCTTGTCTTGCCGATGAACAGCGGCACCTTAAATGGCGCCATCTTCACCACCGCGAGCACTCTCGGCTGGAATCCGGTAGTCGGGATCTGGGGAGCATCCGGGGACTCCAGCACCGGCCACGGTGTTTGTGCCGCAGACTCCGCGTGGACCTTCGGGCTGACTGGCATCACCGGATTCACCAGTGGCAGCTTCCACCCCAATGTCAAAGGCCAGGAGGTTATTGGGCGCGAAATCGCGAAGGTGGTCGGAGTCCAGTAGCGTGCCTGCAATGCGCATAGGACTGCTGGCTCGTGAAGTGGGGGGTGCTCGGCGCCGGGTGGCTGGTGCAGACGGCAACAGGTGCTGCGATCCACCACGGCTCAGGTGCCCAGCTTTACGCTACCGGTGCCCGAGACATTGCCCGCGTTATCACTACTGTTCGGGAGAATCATGGGTGCTCCGAGGGGGTCGCTGTGCAGGTCGTAGGGTCGAGCGACTGGTTCCGCGGCACTGATCTCGGTGAGGGAATCACGCGTATCGAAGCGCCATACGTGGGCGATGTCGTATCGGCCAATCTGTGGCACATCCGCGGCGCGAATGGGTGGTTACTCCCCCATCGGGACTTCATCAGGGTAGCGCGCACCGTCGACTCCCTCCTTTGATAGGTTTCCCCTTCACGCACCGCTAGCTCAATTGGCAGAGCAGCTGACTCTT
Source organism: Candidatus Nanopelagicales bacterium (assembly GCA_009694585.1). Lineage (GTDB taxonomy): Bacteria > Actinomycetota > Actinomycetes > S36-B12 > S36-B12. Next base: position 14,839 of record SHUQ01000045.1, read on the forward strand.
AATCAGCGGGTTCGGGGTTCAAGTCCCTGGCGGTGCACCAAAAACTTCAAGAAGAACCACCCGCGATCGGCTCCACCGGTAAAAGTGCTTCGTAGCGCCACATTGAATCTGGCCCAATAGTAGTTTGAGCACGGGCAACAGCCACCGCGTCATAGGCAACTTCAAAGGTCCCAAAACAATCGAAACAGGCGTAGCTCGCAACCAGCGGGTACAGAGCTTT
>SHUQ01000046.1 GCA_009694585.1 Candidatus Nanopelagicales bacterium
GCAGCAATCGGCAACGGCCCTGATCGCCGACACCAATGCGCGTATTGAGGGCATTGAACGGGGCGATTGCCACCATCTCACCCGATGGGATGAAATCACCGGTCGTTGCAATCGAGGATTGCCTCTTGCAGAAGGGAGCGTCAATCGGCGAACCATCCCAGAAGGAGCTGGTCGCGGTTGCGCCATCCCAAGTAAGTGAAATGTGAATGTGATTACGGTGACACACCGTGTCGTTACCTTGCTCAGGCTTACTGAAGCAACCCTTCAATTCGGTCCAACCCCGATTGATGTCATAGCCGCGCCAGATGCGGTCATTCCAGCCGATGTACATCACGCCAAGGCGAATAGCGTTGCCGTAGGGCGTTCCCACTTGATCGGGGCCAAGTAACCAGTTCAAGAAAGTCTCGGCATTCGCGCGTTGCTGCGCGTTACGTACGCTGGTCATCCAGTCGAGGGCGCGGCCTTCCTTATGTTCGCTCTGCCCACCAATATCGCAGGCTCGCGGAATCCAAACCGTTTGATCGACGCCGTAGGTCCCTTTGATCAAATCTGCTAGCCGCTGTGTTCCTGGCTTTACCGTCGGATCACATTGGGCCTGGCCTTCGTACTCAGCACCGATGTCATAGCTGGGCGGCAACGCCACCGGATAACCCGGGACTGCTGCTGGCGGGAGCCCCTCGCCCGGCACCGGAGCCCCAGCAAGTGGTCCCGTCCAATTACTCGGTTGCCAGACACTGTCCCCAGCTTGGGCAATTGGGATTCCAATAACTACCGCCACCGCGACCAAGCCCGCGACGAGACTGACCCGGGAAGATCGAGCACCTCGACCCTCGGGTCGGTCAGTCGGCAGGGCACAATGCCCTCTACGGCGGGGAAGCACCCGCCTATCGTGTCATGCGCGTGACGGAAGTGACGCTTGGGACATGGAGAATCCGCGAACAACAAGGGCGTAATTCACCTAGAAGATGGCCGAATTCCCACAATGAGGGGCTTAACAGGGAGAGACATGCTTGACGAAAGCACCGTGGAACGGGTTCTGGTCATTACTGCCCACCCCGATGACGTGGATTTTGGGGCTGCCGGCACCATTGCCGGCTGGGTGGCCCACGGTATTGCGGTCACTTACTGCATCATCACCGATGGCGACGCCGGTGGCGCCGACCCAACCGTGCCACGCGGTGAGATCGCCGGGATCCGCCAAGCAGAACAGCGGGCCGCCGGCGCCGTACTGGGGGTGAGCGATATCAGATTTCTCGGCTACCGCGACGGCGAGCTAACCGTCAGCCATGACCTGCGCCGAGACCTGAGTCGGATAATTCGTCAGGTCCGCCCCCAACGGGTACTCATGCAGTCACCAGATCGCAACTGGAAACGCATCTATTCCTCACACCCAGATCACCTCGCAGCCGGCGAGGCCGCAATTTTCGCCATCTACCCAGATGCCCGCAACCCCTTTGCCCACACCGCCCTATTACAAGATGAGGGCCTAGCCGATTGGGCGGTACCAGAGGTTTGGGTGATGGGATCGCCAACCCCAAATCACTATGTCGATGTGACTGACAAGTTTGATTTCAAACTGGCCGCATTACACGCGCACATCAGCCAAACCGCCCACCTAGAAGACCTTGCCGGACGCATCATCGGCTGGCTGACAATGCAGGCCGCTGAAGCTGGGTTACCCGAGGGCCGGATGGCCGAGGCCTTCATGGTGGTTGACACCGCCTAAGTGCCGGATTCGGCCAGGCCCACCATGACCACACCTGTCAGGATCTGAAGCAGCGCGCCATCGAACATCGCCCGGTTTACGCCCTTGTCCGGCGATTTAATCTGAAATATCACCCCACCAAAAGGCTGGCTAAACCAACAAAGTTCACGACAAGAATGAGGATGTAGAGAAACGTGATCAGGTTCACTCCCACTCAATCGTTCCTGGCGGCTTGCTAGTTACATCTAAGGTAACGCGGTTTATCTCTGGAACCTCGTTGGTGATGCGTGTCGAAATCCGAGCGATGACCTCATAGGGCAGCCGAGACCAATCGGCGGTCATGGCATCTTCACTTGAGACCGGACGAAGTACAACCGGATGGCCGTAGGTTCGGCCATCACCTTGCACCCCGACCGAACGCACTTCAGCCAGCAATACCACCGGGAATTGCCACACGTCACGATCTAGGCCCGCCGCCGTCAACTCCTCGCGGGCGATGGCATCAGCAGCACGCAAAATTCGTAGGCGATCAGCGTCTACGGCGCCGACAATGCGGATAGCCAAGCCCGGGCCCGGGAAGGGGTGGCGCCAAACTATGGCTGGCGGCAAGCCCAGATCTAATCCGACTTGCCGCACCTCATCTTTAAACAGGGCGCGCAAAGGTTCGACCAGATTGAATTTCAAGTCATCGGGCAGCCCGCCCACATTGTGATGGCTCTTAATATTAGCGGTACCACTCCCCCCGCCGGACTCAACGACATCTGGGTAGAGGGTGCCCTGCACCAAAAAGTCGACCGGCTCGCCATCCGCGGATTCAACGATGCCGCGTGCCGCGTCCTCGAAGACTCTGATGAACTCGCGCCCAATGATCTTGCGCTTGGCCTCCGGGTCACTCACCCCGGCGAGCGCGTTTAGGAACCTCTCCGCCGCATCGGCAACAACAAGTTTGACACCGGTAGCGGCGACGAAATCGCGCTCGACCTGCTCAGCCTCACCCTTGCGTAGCAACCCGTGGTCAACAAAAACACAGGTCAGTTGATCACCTACCGCGCGCTGCACCAAAGCTGCAGCAACCGCTGAATCAACTCCACCCGATAGCCCACAGATCACCCGGCCGCTACCGACCTGCTCACGGATCGCCGCCACCTGCACGTCAATGACATTGAGCATCGTCCAGGTCGGTGCAATTTTGGCTATGTCATAAAGGAAGCGGGTTAAAACAGCCTGGCCGTGGACACTATGTAGCACCTCGGGATGGAATTGAACCCCAGCCATCCGGCGGTCTAGGTTCTCGAAAGCCGCAACCGGAGCGCCGGCCGAAACGGCGCTGACAGTGAACCCGGCCGGGGCAACCGCTACGCAGTCACCATGTGACATCCAAACACTTTGCTCACTTGGTAAGTCGGCAAAAAGAGATCCGGGCTCGGTGACTTGAATTATCGTACCCCCGAATTCGCGCAGCCCGGTCTTATCGACTTTGCCACCCAATGCCTGGGCCATGGCCTGGAAGCCGTAACAGATACCGAATACCGGTATCCCCAAATCCAAGATCGCCTCATCGAAATGCGGTGCACCGACTTCATAGACACTTGATGGGCCGCCGCTGAGCACGATCGCTGCTGGCGCTCGTGCCGCTAACTCTTGGGCAGACATGGTGTGCGAGACAACCTCAGAGTAGATATTTGCCTCGCGCACCCGACGGGCTATCAGTTGGGCGTACTGCGCACCAAAGTCAACTACTAGAACTGTCGGTTGTGCATCGGTCACTGCCGAAGCCTACGGCCCCGAGATCAAGCGCTAGGAGCCGAGCCACCCACGCGCTGGGTAAATTCAACTCGGAAATGCGCCGAGGAACAAAAAGGCGCCGAGTACCACCAGATCAACCAGCAGCGCCACCACCACGGTAATGATGATCCAGCGTTTGGCGGCGGCGGCCAGTTTACGAGCCCGAGCCACCTCAGCGGCACGTAAGGCCGCCCCCGCCCGGAGCGCTTGGATAACTGCAATCACCCCTAGCGGCAAGAACCCCAAGGCGGCCACCAAGATGGCCCAACCTAGGTGCGGGGATGGCAAATTCCCCGAGTTGACGGCCTCGGGGATAGCTGTTCGGGCAAAAGTCGGGTCGCTAGCCATCGGGTGAACCCTATCCGGAGGTGAAATCTGAATTTATCCCCCGAAGTCATCGGACTTCCAGTACCGTGCCTACATAACACTCCCCGCGGGAAGGAACCCTATGGCCCACATCACCGTCACCGTTGATGGCACTTCATATAACGGTGAGGTTGAGCCGCGCAAACTCCTCGTCCATTGGCTTCGAGAGGACATCGGCCGCGTCGGTACCGTCGTCGGCTGCGATACCTCGAACTGTGGCGCCTGCACGGTGCTGCTCAATGGACGCAGCGTCAAATCCTGCAGCGTCTTGGCAGTACAAGCAGATGGCTGCGAAGTGACAACTATTCAGGGTCTTTCCGATGGCAACGAATGGCACCCGGTGCAAACTGCATTCAAGGAGTGTCACGGCTTGCAATGCGGGTACTGCACACCGGGCATGGTGATGGCAGCAGTAGATCTGCTTTCGGAAAATCCAACACCGTCAGAGCGTGAGATCCGGGAAGGGCTTGAAGGCAATCTTTGCCGCTGCACCGGGTATCACAACATTGTTAAGTCAGTTTCATATGCCGCTGATCTCATGTCGGCTGGCCCCACGAAAGGTGCGAAATGACCGCTGCACTTGATACCGGAACCGCACTCGGTAAGCCGATCCGGCGCAAAGAAGATGCGCACCTACTGCACGGGCAAACGAATTGGACCGACAATATCCAGTTACCGGGCACCGTACATATGGCCATCTTGCGCAGCCCAATGGCACACGCGAAAATTACGAAACTTGACGTTTCCGGGGCGCTGAAGCAAACCGGGGTAGTAGCCGCATACGGGGCAAAAGAACTAGGCGATCTAAATGGTGGGGTGCCGTGCGTCTGGCCCGTCACCGACGATATTAAGATGCCAGCCTTCCCAGCTCTGGCAATCGACAAGGTCCGTCAAGTTGGTGACTGTGTCGCAGTCGTGCTTGCTACTAGCGCCGCCGCTGCTGTGGATGCGCTGGATTCCATCGAGGTTTCCTATGAGCAACTACCTGCCGTAACTGACATGGAAGCAGCACTCAAGAGCGGCAGTGCCCTTGTCCACGACGAAATCGAGACCAATGCCTGCTATGTCTACAAGATGCCATGCGGAGACTATGCGGCTTCACGGGCCAAGGCCGATGTCGTCCTGGCTCGACGCTTCATAAACCAACGACTGATTCCAACTTTCATGGAGCCACGCTCGGTGGTTGCCGCACCAATGGGCATGAGCGACGAAATCACTATCTGGTCATCAACCCAGATCCCGCACGTACTTCGCGTACTACTAGCACTAGTTACTGGCATACCCGAGAACAATATTCGCGTCGTCGCGCCCGATGTGGGCGGTGGTTTCGGCGGGAAATTGCAGATGTACCGAGAAGAAATCCTCGTCACCAACCTCGCGAAGAAACTTGGACGGCCCGTTAAGTGGACCGAGACCAGAAGCGAGAACATGGTCGCAACCCACCATGGCCGCGACCAAATTCAGGATATCGAAATCGCTGCCACCAAGGATGGAAAGATACTGGGTCTCAAGGTCACGCTGCTGGCCAATATGGGTGCCTACCTACAGATAATCACCCCTGGGATACCACTTCTTGGCATGTTCATGTACCCAGCGATTTACAAGATGGATTCGTACGACTTCACCTGCACGGGTGTGTTCACTAATAAGACCCCGACGGATGCCTATCGCGGTGCCGGCCGGCCGGAAGCCACATATGTGATTGAAAGAATCATCGATGAGCTGGCGGCCGAAATCGGCATGGAGCCCATGGAGTTGCGTAAGAAAAACTGGATTACGCACGATGAATTCCCCTTCACCACTGTTGCAGGTCTCACCTACGACACCGGAAACTACGAGGCAGCCACCGAAAAAGCTCTCGCCATGTTTGATTATGACGGGCTGAGGGCCGAACAGGCACGGCGTCGGGCGTCGGGTGATCCCGTTCAGCTCGGCATTGGTATCTCAACTTACACCGAGATGTGCGGCCTCGCACCCTCACGCACCCTCGGCGCACTTAAGTATGTCGCTGGCGGCTGGGAGCACTGCACTGTCCGCGCACTACCAACAGGAAAGATCGAAGTCGTCACTGGCACTTCACCACACGGCCAAGGGCATGAGACGGCTTGGAGCCAGATCGCCAGCAGCATTCTTGGAGTTCCGGTTGAGGACATTGAGGTAATTCACAGCGATACCGGTCGCGCGCCTTACGGCATGGATACCTACGGCTCCAGATCCCTTGCCGTCGGTGGGCAGGCCATCAAAGCCGCGAGTGAACGGCTGGTTGAGAAGGCCCGGGTCATTGCTGCGCACCAACTCGAGTGCAGTGCATCGGACTTGGAATTCATCAATGGCACTTTCCAGGTCAAGGGTGACCCGAGCAAGTCGCAGGCGCTGGGCGCAGTCGCCTTTGAGGCCTTCACCGCTCACAACCTGCCAGCGGGCGTGGAACCAACCTTGCAGGCCGAAGCCACCATCGACCCTGCGGATTTCTCATTTCCGCACGGCACCCACCTCGCGGCAATGGAGGTAGACACTGAAACCGGTCAAGTCAAATTGCGCAAGTACGTATGCGTCGACGATGTTGGCATGCAGGTGAACCCCATGATCGTCGAAGGTCAGGTGCACGGTGGCGTTGCCCAAGGCATCGCGCAAGCATTATTTGAAGGCGCCGAGTACGACGACGATGGCAACCTGTTGACCGCAAGCCTCGCCGATTATCTAATCCCAAGTGCAGCCGATCTACCCTCATTCGATACTGGGACCACGGTAACGCCCTCGACGACTCACCCGCTAGGTACCAAGGGCGTTGGCGAAGCCGGAACTATCGCGTCAACACCTGCGATTATCAATGGCATAGTCGATGCCCTTCGGCACCTCGGAGTGACAGATGTGGCAATGCCTGCGTCACCACAAACCGTGTGGCGAACAATCCAAGCTGCTAAGGGAGGCGCGAAATGATTCCCGTCGAATTCGAATACGTAAAGGTGACAACAATCGACCAAGCGATTGCCGCCCTGAAGTCAGGCGGGGAGGATGCCAAGATAATTTCAGGTGGGCAATCGCTCTTACCAGTACTTAGATTGCGAATGGCCGAGCCGTCTGTGCTCGTAGACTGCGGTGGCATCGATGAAATGCTCGGGGTCCGAGACGATGGTGGCTCCATCACCATCGGGGCAGCGACAACGCACCACGGCGTCATGAACAACCCACTGGTGCAAAAGCACGCGCTCTTGTTGGCGCAAGCAACCGCCACCGTGGCGGATCCGGCAATTCGACATCGCGGCACTACGGGTGGGGCTCTAGCCCATGCCGATCCTGCCGGTGACGTTCCGGCGGCGGCATTGGCACTTAACGCTTCCTTCGTAATTGCGGGTCCTAGTGGTCGAAGAACGGTCGACGCTAAGGACTTCTTCCTCGATTACTTCACCACCGCTGTCGGCCCAGATGAAATCCTGGTGAGTTTTAGTATTCCCAAATGCGACTGGGGCAGCCACTACTCGAAATTCAGCCGCACGGCGCAAGCTTGGGCAATTGTCGGCGTCGCAGCGGTTGTCAATGTCAAAGGTGGAGTCATCAAGGAGGCTCGCATTGGCCTAACCAATATGGCACCGACCGCCGTTCGGGCCAGCACGGTGGAGGCCGCACTCGTCGGTGCATCATCGGCGGCTGACATCACCGCGGCCGCCATGCATGCGGCCGATGGCACTCGGGCCACAAGTGACCTCCATGCCAAGGCCGATTACCGAGAGCACCTAGCCCGGGTCATCACGGCGCGTGCGGTTCGGGCCGCAGCAGGTATTTAAGTTAGACCGCTTGGGCTTACCTATTTTCGCCGTTAGAGCGCGGTGACGGGTAAGCGCAAGGCCGCCGGAGCCTGATCTGGCACTACCGGGTTCTTCGGTGCCACCGGCTGGACGCGCACATACGGCTGGCCCAGTTCTGGCCGTGGGTCCACTTCACCCTTATTCGGCCACAGGGCCATCGCCCGCTCGGCTTGGGCGGTGATGGTCAAGGCGGGGTTGACCCCAAGATTTGCGGTGATGGCAGCGCCATCAACAACATGCAGCCCCGGGTGGCCGAAAGCCCGATGATAGGCATCGATCACCCCGTGATCAGCATCCGCACCGATTACACAACCCCCAACGAAGTGCGCCGTCATCGCAGCATCGAAGTTCTCGAACACACTGCTACCAGGGACCCCACCGATTTTTTCGGCCACCCGCTTGATCACATCATGAGCCACGGGCAGGTACGTGGGTGCCGGCTTTGACTCATCTTTCTTGGTGGTGAGGTGCCAACGGCCAAAGCGGGATCGCGTTCCGACGATCGTCAAAGAGTTATCGATCGGTTGCATCACCAGCGAGATAACCGCTCGCTCACTCCAGCGCCGCACATTGAGAAGTGAGGCCACATTGCGTCGTTGACGAACGAGTTCGCCGGCCCATGTCTTCCAACGTGCTTTGCCCAGTTGCGGGACTGTGATTACTGACTGCAATAGCCCCATGGAGTTCGAGCCCTTGCCATATCGAACCGGCTCCACATGGGTATTTGGATCCGGATACCAACTCGAGGTAATCGCGACCCCTTGGGTGTAGTCGGAGTCTGGAGATTTTGCTATGGCACCAAGAATTGATTCTGAGTTAGTGCGAGATAAGCGGCCCAGCCTCTTCGACAGGCGCGGCAATTTACCCGAATCACTCATTTGATGCAATAACTTCTGGGTGTTGTACGTGCCCGCCGCCATGATCACGTGGGCGGCGCTAAATGACCTGGTGCGATTTCCTAGATGGAGCCCGGTCCGAGCAGTTGTGACTTCATATCCACCACCGGCGCGCTCAGCAATCCCGGTCACCGTTGTTAGCGGGTGCACACTTGCGCCGGCTAATTCAGCAAGCCCCAAGTAGTTTTTGGGTAATGTGTTTTTGGCACCATGGCGGCACCCGGTCATGCATTCACCGCATTCGATACACCCGGTGCGATCAGGGCCCACGCCGCCAAAGAATGGATCGGGTTTTGTGACTCCGTGGCCGGCGCCAAAATAAACACCAACCGGAGTGAGCCGGAAGGTGTGACCTACTCCCATGTCGTCGGCGACGGCCTTCATGATTTCGTCGCTGGGAGTCATGGTCGGGTTTTCAGTAACCCCAAGCATTCGCGCTGCCTGATCGTAGAACGGTGTCAGCTCATCGGCCCAGTCGGTGATATCTACCCACTGCGGATCGGTGAAGTACTGCTTGCCCGGCACGTACAAGGTATTCGCATAGTTCAAACTGCCACCACCAACTCCGGCTCCGGCGAGCACCACCACATCCTTAAGTACATGTATGCGTTGGAGCCCCGTCAGGCCCAACTTTGGCGCCCACAGGAACCGTGATAGGTGCCATGAGTTCTTGGGGTAGGTGGTTTCATCGAAACGGCGTCCGGCTTCAAGCACACCAACGCGGTAGCCCTTCTCGACTAATCGAAGTGCCGAAACCGACCCGCCGAAACCAGATCCGATGATGATGACATCGAAATCCATTTCACTACCAGGCATCTGTGCTCCCTAATCAGTGCGCACTATTTGAAGCCAAATTTCTTCATGGCCCCAACCGCCGCCACGAGCGTGCCACCCCAGCGCTCATTTGACCACCCGAACGGGGCACCAAAGCCGAGCGCGCGTTGCGTTGCGATCGTTTGTGCCTCGGTGTAGTTCAAGAATCCCTCAGCACCATGGCGGCGCCCGAGCCCGGAGTCACCCATGCCACCCATCGGCGCCCGAACGCTCCCCCAGGCTGCGGCGTAGCCTTCATTGATATTTACGGTACCGGCTTTGAGCTGAGCAGCGATTTTATTTCCCGCATAGGTATCGCGGGTTAGGACGGAAGCATTCAACCCGTACACGGTGTCATTGGCCATCGCAATAGCTTGCTCATCAGAGGCCACCGGGTACACCGCGACAACCGGGCCAAAAGTCTCTTCACGGCATAATTCCATGTCTTCGGTGACACCCGTCAAGACTGTTGGCTCTAAGTAGTAAGGCCCGACTTCTGGACGTGCCCGCCCACCGACAAGAACCTGCGCACCGTGCGCAACAGCATCAGCTAGGTGAGTCTGCACTCGATCCAACTGGCGCTGCGAAATAAGTGACCCCATGTCGGCGCCCCAGCCAAGCTCAGCGACCATTCGCATCGCGGCAACACGTGGCAAGAACTCATCCAAGAAAGGCTTCATGACTTCTTCGTGGATGTACATCCGCTCGATCGATACACAAAGTTGGCCCGCATTAGCGAAGCAGCCTCGCACTGCAGTCTCGGCAGCGCGTTGAACATCTACATCAGCTCGGATGATCATCGCATTCTTGCCGCCGAGCTCAAGTGAGCAACCGATCAGTCGCTCACCACAGCGGCGACCCACCTCGCGGCCAACTTGAGTAGAGCCGGTGAACATCACATAATCCACCCGATCTATCACCATCGGCCCAACCTCTTGACCGGCACCTGTCACTACTCGGATCACCGATTCTGGGACCCCAGCCTCAATCATTAGGTCAACTACCCAAAGGGCGGTCAGCGACGTCTGGGAGTCGGGCTTAAGGACGACTGCATTACCAGCTAACAACGCCGGGATCGCATCGCTCGCCGCCAAAGTAAGTGGATAGTTCCACGGCGAAATGATGCCCACCACACCCCTGGGGTGGCGCAACTCCTGAACAGCAACCAGCATCGGGAGGGCACCTCGATGGCGCACCGGCTTCATCAAGCGCGCTGCGTCACGTGAGTAATGTCGAGCAACAACCAGCACATCGAGGATCTCTTCCATGGCGTCGCGCCGGGCTTTCCCCGTCTCACGCTGAATGATGTCTAGGCCCTCATCGCGTCGCTGCATTACTAAGTCGTGGAACTTCAAGAAGATTCGAGCACGTTCTTGAACCGGACGCTGAGCCCACCAGCGCTGCGCCTTGCGTGCGGTGGCCACGCTCGCGGCCACATCGACTTCGGTCGAGATAGGCAGTGAATAAAGAACGGATCCCGTGAACGGGGCAATCACCTCAATCAGTTTCGGATTTGCCCCCACAGCCGCATGTGCAAGAAGCCGCCGGATAACAGCGGGCTCCATGTCAACCCCAGTTGCGATGCTCATGTCAACGCTTTCATGCCGTAACTACCATCTCCACCCGTTGAAATTCTTTGAGATCGCTGTAGCCCGTGGTAGCCATCGCCTTGCGAAGGGCGCCGGCAATATTCATGGCTCCGGCCGCATGTGTTGATGGGCCATTTAAGACCTCCGCAAAGGTACCGACCTGGGTCAACATGTTGCGCTGACCGCGCGGTAGATGCGCATGCCAAGCTTCAGCGCCCCAGTGCGCCCCACCGCCGGGCGCATCTGTCGCCCGGGCCAGCACTGAGCCGAGCATCGCTGCATCCGCACCACATGCAAACGCTCGCACTATGTCACCGCTTTGTCCCATTGAGCCATCGGCGATTACATGCACGTACCTGCCACCAGACTCATCTAGATAGTCACGACGCGCTGCCGCAACATCGGCAACAGCACTTGCCATCGGAACGCGAACTCCAAGCACATCGGAGGTGGTCATCGACGAACCCCCACCAAACCCAACAAGTACACCGGCCGCACCGGTGCGCATCAGGTGCAACGCTGCTTGATAAGTAGCACACCCACCAACAATGACCGGAACGTCTAGCTGGTGAATGAACTCCTTTAAGTTAAGTGGCTCTCCATTACCAGACACATGCTCAGCTGAAACCGTGGTACCTCTAATGACGATTATGTCGGCGCCTGCGGCCGCAGCGCGGGGCGCTAAATCGGCCGTGCGCTGGGGACTGACCGCGACAGCTACGGTGACACCAGCCTGCTTCATTTCCGACACCCGCTGGCTGACCAAATCTAAATCGACCGGTGCAGAGTAGATCTCCTGCATGCGTGCGGTGACATCCGCATCAGAAAGTTGTTTGATTTCGTGGAGCAATGCAGACGGATCCGCGTAACGCCCCCACACGCCCTCCAGGTTAAGTGCGGCAAGCATGCCGAGGCCACTGAGCGTATGGGCCGTCGTCGGGCTGACTATTGAATCCATCGGCGCAGCAATAAATGGCAACTCGAATCGGTAAGCATCAATTGTCCAGGCCGTAGAAACCTCTTGCGGGTCACGCGTACGTCGGCTCGGGGCAATCGCTACTTCTTCGAAAGAATAGGCACGGCGGGCACGCTTGGCGCCACCGATTTGGATGTCGGTCACTTAAGTCCTATCGGCTGGTGTAGTTAGGCGCTTCTATTGTCATTTCGACATCATGTGGGTGGCTCTCACGCAAACCGGCTGCAGTGATTCGCACGAAGGATCCCTTTTCATGCAGCTCACGCATATTGGCGGCGCCAGAGTAGCCCATGGCAGCACGCAAGCCGCCAACCAATTGGTGTGCGACCGCACTCAGTGGACCCCGATATGCGACCAGACCTTCAATACCTTCGGGTACCAATTTGTCGTCGCTTAATACATCATCTTGGAAGTAGCGGTCTTTGCTGTATGAGCGGGCTTGGCCACGTGACTGCATCGCACCAAGTGAACCCATGCCCCGGTACGACTTGAACTGCTTGCCATTGACAAACACGACGTCACCTGGTGCTTCCTCACAGCCCGCAAGCAGCGAACCAAGCATCACGGTGTCGGCACCAGCGACAAGTGCTTTCGCAATATCACCGGAGTATTGCAAGCCGCCGTCACCGATCACCGGCACTCCAGCCGGGCCGGCTGCAAGTGAAGCTTCATATATTGCTGAGACCTGCGGGACCCCGACGCCGGCAACGACCCGCGTAGTGCAAATTGAACCGGGGCCCACCCCTACCTTGATGCCATCAGCACCGGCGTCGATCAACGCCTGAGCTCCAGCGCGTGTGGCAACGTTGCCACCGACTATGTCGATAGAGGTTTCGCGCTTGAGTAGGCGAACCATGTCTATTACCGCACGTGAGTGACCATGGGCGGTATCGACAATAAGAAAGTCAACACCGGCTTCAACCAGTGCGCGCGCTCGCTTGTCGGCATCATCACCAACACCGATTGCGGCGCCAACCACCAGGCGGCCGCCTGAATCCTTAGTGGCCAACGGATATTTATCACTTTTGACAAAATCCTTTACGGTGAACAACCCGCGCAGGCGGCCCTCCGAGTCAATTAGAGGCAGTTTTTCTACCTTGCGGTTAGCGAGTAGCTGCAATGCAGCCTCCGGTGAGATACCTACCTGAGCCGTCACTAACGGCATTGGAGTCATTACCTCATGCGCTGGACGACTCATGTCTTCTTCGAAACGCATATCACGATTGGTGACAATTCCAACCAAAACTCCAGCATCATCAACCACGGGCACTCCGGAAATGCGGTAGCGACCGCAGAGCCGATCAACATCGGCGAGGGAATCATTGGGCGAGCACACAATCGGGTTGGTCACCATGCCGGCCTCGGAACGCTTTACTAGGTCAACCTGTGTGGCTTGCTCATCGATGGGCAAATTGCGGTGTAGAACTCCGACGCCACCACTGCGTGCCATCGCGATAGCCATTCGAGCTTCGGTGACAGTATCCATCGCACTCGATACCAGCGGGACTCGCACGCTGATATTTCGAGTTACCCGAGATGTCGTGTCGACCTCGCTCGGCACCACATCTGATTCGGCGGGCAGGAGCAGCACATCGTCAAAAGTCAGGCCTAGGTACGCAAATTTCTCCGGTAACCCTTGAGTCGGCATAGCCGAAGGCTACTCGCCCACGATTCGTGCAATTTTGGAGACCGCCTCGGCGAAGCCATAGACCTGCTTTACCCCAGGGGGAGTCGGCCCAGCCCAGCCGGGGCCACCGATCACTACAGCCGGAACGGGGCGGATCTTCAACAAGCCCGCCAGAGGAATTACATCTCCGGTTTCGGTGATTTGGCTCCAGACGAACACCGCTACCGGCCCACAGCGGCGTGCGGCACGCAGAAGCGCTGCGGTCGGTACGCGCGGCCCCAACAGACGAACTTCAATGTGCCGCTCAGCTAAAGCGCCCGCCAAAGCGGTGAGGACTAAGGCATGGAGTTCATCGGGGGCCGCGGCCAACAGCACCGGGCGAACATTGACCGGGGCGCGTAGCCGATCGGTAACCGTTCCTATGCAGGACTCAATTACCTGGGTCAACAGATGTTCAACTTCGATAACCCGACCAGAAGATTGCCATTGCTCCCCGATCCCGATGAGGGTGGGAGCCAGCAGGGTTTCCCAGGTCCAAACCACCCCGTTACGTCCTAGGTGTTCATTAATAATCGCCCGGCAGGCACCTGAGTCCATTGCTGCTGCCGCTCGGGCGAGCCCCCGAGCGGACGCCGTGCTCGGCGCGAACTGCTCCGTGCTCGGCGCTAAACGCAAGTCAGTCAGGGCCTGAACCGTTATTGGCACTGACTCCAGTTGGCTAACGAGTGCTGAGTCAAGGACCACCCGCGCTGAATCACCAGGTTGCATCCCGGCGTTAATTAGGCGCCGCACCTGCTCCAAGCGGGCCAGGTCAGCCATTGAATACCTGCGGTGGGCACCGGCGCGATGCTCGGCAGGCCCGAGGCCGTATCGGCGATCCCAAGTCCGCAAAGTATCCGGTGCCACTCCCAGATGGCGCGCTACCGCCGCCACCGTTAGGCCGGGGGCCGGGCTCGGAGCAGCACTATCCATACCGCATTCTCCAATGGATTGGCGAGATTTGCAGGATCAAGTTCCAACCAAATTCCGCGCTCAGCCCGGGCCCGCTCAAATAGTTGCCAAAGAAGTGCGCAAGAACCGAGTGTTCATGATTTGTTCACCTACGAAACTTGACCAATCTATGACCGGTTTGTATAGTGGTGACAAGCATAGTGGAGGAAAAGATGGCTGACGTTTCGCGGCTCCCCGGCCCCAATAGCGACTTTTGGGATTGGCAACTGCTGGCTGCCTGCCGAGGTGAGGACCCAAGTGCCTTCTTCCACCCCGACGGTGAGCGCGGGCCGGCCCGTTACACCCGCGAAAAAGCCGCCAAAGCCATGTGTGACACCTGCCCTATTAAGATCAGGTGCGCAGAACATGCCCTGCAGGTACGCGAGCCGTATGGAATCTGGGGCGGGCTT
>SHUQ01000047.1 GCA_009694585.1 Candidatus Nanopelagicales bacterium
CCAGATGCCGGTGACCCGGTGACTTCGGGGGTCGACGGTGGCGTGGTGAGAGCAGCATCGAGTGAGCCACCACCCTTGCTTAGCATCGTTGATGCTTTAGCCACGGCGAACCAACCGACCCCCAAGGTGATACCGGCACTAGCCATGCGGCCGAGCATTCGGTGGTCATGGGCTTCACCACCGAGTAGGTAAGTTGCGGCGCGACTACTTGCGGAGGTCAAAGCTGATTCGGTTTTCGCTAACCCGAAAGTGACAAGCCCAACCGCCGCCCCAATTGCGATTGCTTTTGGTGGCGAGACATCGCGAACATCGTCCTCCCAAAACTTTGCTCCCCCATGTGCGGTGCCACCATAGAACCCATCGTCCGCGAGTGAACCCGGTGCACTCTTCCAAGGCTGGGTGCTTGCCCATGAACCCAACCCAACCAACATGGCTGCCGCCAAACTCGCACCGCGGTCGCGATTGCCGTAAGCACTTGGTGTCAGGTCTGAGGCGGCGCTGGCGATAGCCGTGGCAGTTGCAGTTTGCGCCAGGAGGCGGCCTACTGCGCGCTGAGCAGATTCGTGCTCGCGCCAAGCTAGTGCGGCGGCGGCACCTGCTGCCACAACTCCTACTGTTCCGGCGACTAAAAGGCGTGCCGCAGGCGATGGTGACTCCGATTTGGAAAAACGTGACGCAATTGCCGAGATAGTCGCGCTGCCAGCACTGATAACCCCGTAGGCCATCGCTGCCGTGGTGCCGGTGATGACCGCCTGATCGGTGGACCCGCGGGTCAAAAGGTTCGGCTGGTAGGAGCGGCCAACCGCGTAGGCAGTACCAAATAAGCCGGCGCGCGCTGCATGATCCATGGTGACCTCCTAGGGCGGAAGCAAAGATTAGCCCCCACTTGGTTCGGCGGGGTGCCGGGTAGGGCATGGCTGGCTAGGGTCGGTCCATGGAACCTGGACCCAGACCGCTGAGTAAGCGTGGATGGGCAGCGGGCTCAACCGGGGCTCACTGCCTGACGAATCTCGCTGCTTCAAAACCAGCAGGTCGATCAAGAACTGAGCAATGTGCCCGTCTTCCGAAAAAACGAGGAACTGTCGGCCCTGGCAATGATCGAGCCTGCTACATAAGGTTTAGGAATCCTTGATTCGTCGGTACCAAAGGTCATTGATGTTTCGGTGTTGGTGAATCGCGGTTGTCTCATACTTGGTAACCGGTCGATCCGTTGGCCGGGGGATTACCCCACCGGTCCACTGCCTCGATGCATCAAGAACTTCCTGCATCTGCTCGGCGTACGGCGCCCAGTCGGTAGCCAGGTGCCAGAACCCACCAACTTGGGTACGCGAAGCAAGTAGCGCGGCGTTAGCCGGTGTGACAAGACGCCGTTTGTGGTGCCGGGCTTTTGGCCACGGGTCCGGGAAGAAAGTCCTGATACCAGCGAGGACAGATTCGGGCAGCATCTGCTCGGCTACCACCAGGGCGTCGCCGGCGATAGCGCGAATATTTGTGAGACGGTTTTCGCGGGCGCGATAGAGCAAGTCGCCGAGTCCGGGAGTGTGCACATCAACGGCGAGGATGCCAAGCCCAAGATCGGCTGCGGCCATTGCGACGGTTGCTGACCCGGTACCGAAACCAATTTCAAGGATTACCGGCAATCCTGCGAAAATGTTACCAAGGTCGAGGATTTCATCTCCCGCCGGCAGCAGTAACCCGTCTGCATCTGCGATAGCAGCTGCTTGGCGCTTGGAGACGTGGCCGCGGCGGGGGATGTAGGTGCGGATGGTCACGAATTGACGCTAGCCCAAGTGACCGGTGTTAACACGCAAGGCCAGCGCACTATTGATGCGGTAGCGCCGATCGGCCTCGACGCGCCAAGCTGATTGGCGGCCGCGGGCACGAAACTGCCAAGTCGCGAAGCCGTCTTTGGAATCGGCAGCTGCGCTTTGGTCGCCAATTATTGGTTCACCTATTAATGCGGTGTCTTCATCGATGCCGACGATGTAGGTGCCGGGCGCGACAAGTGGCCGCATCGCAAAATCCGGTACCCACTTGGTGTAGCGGTCAAAGTGCGGCAGCACGCGAATGTCTGGAATGACACCGAGTCCATCAACACCACCGGCCCGCGGATGTCGAAAATCGGGCACATACCCCCCAAGGGCCATGGCCCCGGCGCTGCAGCCGGCAAGTGCTGCACCTAGGCACCACTCGCGCTCGATGGCTTGCCAAACCAAGGTGCCGATCAAAGTGCGGGCTAAGAAACCCGGATTACCGCCGGAAAGATAAATCAGGCCGGCACCGTCGATCAGGGCGGCCCATTTCGGGTCGTTGGCGTCCTCGCGCGTGCGAACATCAATGATGACTTGTTCGGCACCGAGCCTTTGTGCGGCTTCCGCCCCGAGGTGGTGCCACTTATCTAGTGAACGGTGGCCCTCGGGGGCCGCCGCGGTGGCCAGTTGCACGTAGCGTGGGGGCCGGTCTTGGAGTAACCACTCCTCAATTTCTTGCATTACTGGCAGGTACTCGCCACTGCCAACCAGCGCGAGTCGCCCGGCACTGGTCATGGGGGCAGCCTACGGCTGTGTGCATTCGGTTATTTTTGGTGGGAGGATGTGGGGGTGAGCGTTGAACTGCAGGAAATTGACCTTGCGGTAATCGGCATGACCTGCACCTCGTGCGCGCAACGGGTCCAGACCAAACTTAATCAACTCCCGGGAGTAGCGGCGAGTGTTAACTACGCAACCGAGTCGGCGCATATTGACTTCACCGCGCAATACCAGGTCGCCGACTTCGTCAAAGCAATCCAAGAAGCCGGCTACGACGCGATCGCCCCAGAGTTCCAAAGTCATGTCGACGAGGCGATAGAAAATGACGGGATTCGAATCCGCCGGCATTTTTGGTTTTCTTTTGCTCTTGCAATTCCGGTAGTGCTTTTGTCGATGATCCCGATTTTGCAATTCAGTGGTTGGCAGTGGTTGGTATTCGTGCTATCGACTCCAGTGGTCTTTTGGGGGGCATGGCCATTTCATCGAGTGGCATGGCTGAATCTTCGCCACGGCACCGCGAACATGGACACCTTGATCAGTCTGGGCACCTTCGCCGCATATTTTTGGAGTGTCTGGGCGCTATTACTTGGTGGATCCGGTGCACTTACCTACCGGGCCACCCATTCACTTTTCGTAGGGGCGATGGCCGACATGGGTCAAGCACCGGCTTTGTATTTCGAGGTGGCTGCCGCGCTGCCAGTATTCGTATTAGCGGGGCGTTGGTTTGAGTCGCGGGCGAAACGTAATTCGAGTTCGGCAATGCGTGCGTTGTTGTCATTGCGCATTGATCGGGCGACTGTATGGCGTGATGGGATTGAAGTTGAAGTGCCACTTGCCGAGTTGATAGTCTCCGACATCTTCGTTACCAAGCCCGGGGAGCGGATTGCAACCGACGGTGAAGTCATTGACGGCGAAAGCTCGGTTGATGAAGCTTTGCTTACCGGTGAATCCGTGCCGGTTTCGGTGGGACCTGGTTCCAGTGTGGTCGGTGCAACCGTAAACCTTGATGGCCGGCTACTTGTTCGGGCCACCGGGGTTGGGGAGCAAACCAAGTTGGCTCAAATTGCGAGGTTGGTGGCGGCCGCGCAATCAGGTAAGGCGCCGATACAGCGGCTAGTTGATCGCGTTGCCGCAGTTTTCGTCCCGATCGTTTTGGGGTTAGCGCTCTTAACGCTTATCTCCTGGCTCCTTGTGACCGGCGATGCGCAGGCGGCGTTTGCTGCTGCGGTGGCGGTGGTGATCATTGCTTGCCCGTGCGCACTCGGCCTGGCCACTCCGCTTGCCCTGCTCGTTGGTACGGGGCGCGGGGCGCAAATGGGAATCGTGCTGCGCGGCCCAGAAACCCTGGAGCAAAGCCGCCGCATTGATGCGATGGTGCTGGATAAGACCGGCACGATCACCACCGGTGTGATGGCCGTTCAAAGTGTGACCGTAGCGCCGGGTCGCGATGGCGATGCGGTGCTCAATTTGGCTGCACGCGTTGAGTCGTACAGCGAGCACCCGTTAGCTCAGGCGATTGTTCTGGCCGCAGACGCTGTCGTCCCGGTAACTGAAATCTCCGGATTCATTAGTTCACCGGGCCGCGGGGCAACTGCGACTATCGAAGAGGTACTGGTCCGCATTGGTCAGCCAAGGTGGGTGCTTGAGCAAATAAATCAGGCCGCAGCCCCTTGGTTCGACGAGGCCATGCGTGAGGCGACAACTGCTGGGTCAGCTGTGGTCGCCATTGCCGGAAATGACGAACTCCTCGGGTTAATATCCCTGGCAGACACAGTGCGCCCAACAAGTAGGCGAGCGGTCGGCGAGCTCAACCGAATTGGTATCGCGGTTACGATGTTGAGCGGCGATTCGATCGCCGTTGCGGCGAAAGTGGCGTCCCAAGTCGGCATCACCGACATCGTCGCCGATGTGCAACCTGCCGAGAAAGTTGCTGTGATAGTCGCGGCACAGCAAGCGGGAAAGGTTGTAGCCATGGTCGGTGACGGTGTCAATGATGCAGCGGCATTAGTGCGAGCCGACCTTGGGATCGCGATGAGCACAGGCTCAGATGTAGCGATCGAGGCAAGTGACATAACGCTCGTTCGCAATGACCTGTTAGCCGCGGTTGATGCGATTCGACTATCCCGACGCACCTTGCGGATCATCAAAGGAAACCTATTCTGGGCCTTCGCTTATAACATTGCAATGATCCCGCTGGCGGCAGTTGGATTACTTAACCCGCTACTAGCCGGTGCCGCGATGGCATTTTCCTCGGTGTTCGTGGTGGCGAACTCCCTTAGGCTACGGGGCTTTCAGTCGATCAGTGGCAAGGCATCCTGAGCAGCATGAGCTTCGACTTGACCCGCGAGGCCAACCTTGATGCGCTGCGGCAGCGCACAAGTGCCAAGTGGCGGTTATTCGAACCCGATGTCATTGCGGCCTGGATCGCTGAAATGGACTACCCGCTGGCGCCGGCAATTGCCGAGACTCTGCATTCGGCCGTGGATAGGTCCGATACCGGCTACCGCTGGGTCGGTGAGCTTCCCGAGGCGCTAGCGGGTTTCACCGCGAAAACTTGGGGTTGGCAGGTGGACCCAGCGCAGGTGATTGTGTTGCCTGATGTCCTGACCTGCATTGCACAGGCCCTCGCACGCTTCAGCCGGCCAGGTGATGCGGTGGTGATCAATACCCCTGTTTACCCACCGTTCTTCACCACGGTGCGCGATATCGCCAAGCGCACCATCGTCGAGGTGCCATTGGTGCGTACTGAGCATGGCGGCTTTGACTACGACGTAGCTGCTATGGAACAAGCCTTTGCGCGAACTGATGTCAGTGTGTATTTGATCTGCAGCCCGCATAATCCAACCGGCTCTGTCCCGAGCCGCGAAACACTGATCGCAATTGCTGACGCAGCGCAACGGCACGGCGTGAGCGTTATTGCCGATGAAGTCCACGCCCCGCTAACCCACCCAGGGGTTGTGCACACCCCATTTCTTTCGGTTGCTCCATCCGGGCTCAGCGCCATCTCGCTGATTTCTGCATCGAAGGCGTGGAATATCCCTGGGTTGAAATGTGCCCAGATCGTGGTGGCTAATGAAGAACTTTTGGCCGCATTGCAATCGAGTATCCCGCTAGAAGTTACTTACGGCACCGGCCACTTTGGTGTTCTTGCTTCAATTGCCGCCTATCGCGACAGTGTGCCGTGGCTAGATGAGGTGCGGGCGCTGATCGCGAGCAACTCAGCGCTCCTAAGTCAACTGTTGACTGTGCAATTACCTGAAGTTTTCTTTGCGCCTCCGTTGGCTTCATATTTGGCTTGGTTAGATTTCGGCTCCTATGACCTCGGCGATGATCCGGCTGCCTATTTCGTGGAGCGGGCAAAAGTGGGCCTGAGCTCTGGACTAGGTTTTGGCGAGCTCGGCATTGGGTGTGCCCGATTAAATTTTGGAACCTCACCGCAAATTCTCACCGAGATCGTGGACCGACTGGCCCTGTCGATTAGCAACTAACCGACCCAGCGACATACGGTTATCGCGTGCAACCCCACCGAATCGGCTCGCGCGCGTTATTCGCACTCGGTGCCACCGTACTAGCCCTAGCGGTGCTACCGGTGGCGCAGGCGAAACCAGACACAAGTGATGCGGGCTCGCGGATTGCCATCGGTGATTCGGTAATGCTGGGTGCCAGATGGAATCTCCTCAATCGCCAGGATTTCACGCTCGTCGATGCCGCGGTGAACCGGCAGGCGGCAACCGGTCCTAGTTTATTACGCCAACTCGGCGGTGACCTCCCCAAGAACGTAATCGTGCATTTGGGCACCAATGGGTCATATCCGATCAAAACCTGCAAGCAACTGGTCAAGGACGCGGGCTCAACCCGCAAAGTCTTCTTGGTGACAATCAAGGTGCCACGGCTCTGGGAGCCGGTTAATAACAGGATGCTCCGCCGTTGTGATGCCCGGTTCCCGGCCGATCAAGTGCAAATAGTTGACTGGAATTGGGCGGCCAGCCGGCACGCCGAAGAGTGGCTCTATGACGACGGGGTGCACCTGCGCCCAGCGGGCGCCCGGGCATTTGCCCGGATCATTAATGCGGCCATTGCTAAGGCTTACCCACCTGTCACTACCTCCCCACCTACCCCTGTGCATTTGGTCACAAGTCGCATTTTTCACGGTCATTTGGTTAACAAGGTGGCCCTTCAGGCATCATGATTGGGTCACGCACCGTGCCCGTGCTGTGCCTCAAAGTTGGAGCCCTGAATGTCTATCCCAGGTCTGGAGAATCCCCCGACCAAGAACAAGCAGTTGCTCGAGTGGGTCGACGATATGGTTGCGCTCGCAAAGCCGGATCGCGTTGAGTGGTGCGACGGATCTGAAGCTGAGTGGGATCGCCTGACCAAGTTAATGGTGGCCTCCGGCACGATGATTCAGCTTAACCCCCAGATCCGTCCGAATTCATTCTTGGCGCGTTCGAGCCCAAGCGACGTTGCGCGTGTCGAAGACCGAACCTTTATTTGTTCAGAGCGAGAGATTGATGCTGGCCCGACTAACAACTGGTCAGCTCCATCTGAGATGCGCTCAAAATTGTGCGGACTATTTGACGGCTCAATGCGTGGTCGCACCATGTATATCGTCCCGTTCTCAATGGGCCCGCTTGGTTCGCGCATCTCGCAACTAGGTGTTGAAATAACCGACTCGCCATACGTGGTTGTGAACATGCGAATCATGACGCGAATGGGTCAAGCCGCACTTGATCAAATTGGCGAGCGCGGTGAGTTCGTTCCGGCGGTGCACTCGGTCGGCTATCCACTGGTTGATGCTGTGGGCGCGGCTCGGGATGAAGTTCGGTGGCCGTGCAATGACGAGAAGTACATCGTGCACTTCCCGGAAACCCGTGAGATTTGGTCCTATGGCTCCGGCTACGGCGGCAATGCACTGCTCGGCAAAAAGTGCTTTGCTTTACGGATCGCATCGGCAATGGCTCGTGATGAAGGATGGCTCGCCGAGCACATGCTCATCTTGAAGTTGACGTCGCCCACCAACCACGTGCACTACATCACGGCGGCGTTCCCGTCGGCGTGCGGTAAGACCAACCTGGCGATGCTGGTACCGACAATCCCGAACTGGAAAGTCGAGACAATCGGCGATGACATCGCGTGGATGCGATTTGGCGACGATGGCCGCCTTTATGCGATCAACCCAGAGGCGGGATTCTTCGGCGTCGCGCCGGGAACTGGAATGGATACCAATGCAAATGCGATCATGTCACTTGAGGCCAACTGCATTTTCACCAACGTTGCCCTCACCGATGACGGCGATATCTGGTGGGAGGGACTAACACCGCAGGCTCCAGCACACCTAATCGACTGGAAAGGTCAAGACTGGACTCCGGATTTGGGCGAGCTATCGAGTCATCCCAATGCGCGCTTCACGGCGCCAGCTGGTCAGTGCCCATCAATCGCCCCGAATTGGGAAGACCCGGCAGGTGTTCCCATTTCCGCCATTTTGTTCGGAGGGCGCCGCGCATCGAATGTGCCACTTGTTACCGAGTCATTTGACTGGGAGCACGGGGTGTTCATGGGTTCGAGCGTTTCGAGTGAGACCACCGCGGCGGCCGTGGGTGCGGTTGGTGAACTACGCCGCGACCCTTTTGCGATGCTCCCGTTCTGCGGCTACAACATGGCCGATTACTGGGGTCATTGGCTGGCGGTTGGCGGATTCACCGACGCCGCCAAGTTGCCGAAGATCTACGCGGTGAACTGGTTCCGCAAGGATGCAAATGGCAAATTCCTGTGGCCCGGATTCGGCGAGAACTCCCGGGTTCTCGAGTGGATCATCCAGCGCCTTGCTGGTGAAACCGAAGCCGTCGAAACCCCGATCGGTCGCATCCCGGCGCCAGGTGCCCTCAACCTCGAGGGCCTTGATATTTCAGCTGGTCAGGTTGCTGAACTATTCGCGATTGACAAGGCCTCTTGGTTGGCCGAATCAGATCTCACCGAGGGGTACTACGGCAAGTTCGGTGACCGAATTCCCGCAGCCCTGCGCGATCAGTTGTCGGCCCTAAGGGCACGACTTAATTAATTGGTTGGTCGCAGAGGGTTGCGACGAGTACTGCCTTTATTGAGTGCATGCGGTTTTCGGCTTGGTCAAACACGATGCTAATCGGGGAGTTGAATACCGAATCCGAGACTTCAACTCCATCTGCCAAGCCGAAGCGTTCGGCCACCTCGCGCCCGATGGTCGTATTTTGATCGTGATAGGCCGGCAGGCAGTGCATGAACTTGGTAGCGGGATTGCCGGTAAGTGCCAGTAGGGCGGAATCGACGCGGTAGGGCTTTAGCGCCGCAACTCGAGCGTCCCAGGTCTCGGAGCTTTCGCCCATCGACACCCAGATGTCGGTGTGCACGAAGTCAACTCCGTCCAGGCCCTCGGCAGGGTCTTCGGTGATGGTAATGCTCGCAGCGCTTTGTATTGCGCGGTCTTGTGCGAGTGCTTGCACGTGCGGCTCGGGCCAAAGTGATTTTGGTGCGACGATGCGAACGTCTGCCCCCATGATGGCGCCCATCATCAACAGTGAATTACCCATGTTGCTTCGGGCGTCACCTACATATGCGTAGCGCAACTTGTCGCTGCTTGAGTGCTCGTACATCGTGAGGAAGTCGGCGAGCATCTGGGTCGGATGCCACTCATCGGTCAGACCGTTGTAGACCGGGACATCGGAGAATTCAGCGAGTTGTTCAACTATCTGCTGCCCGTGCCCGCGGTATTGAATACCGTCAAAAATCCGGGAAAGTACGCGCGCGGTATCGGCGATTGACTCCTTATGGCCGATTTGCGACGACGCCGTATCCAAGATCGTGACATGGCCACCCTGATCGCGCATGGCGACCTCGAATGCAATGCGAGTTCGGGTGGAAGATTTCGCGAAGATCAACGCGAGCTGCTTGCCCGTAAGGCGCGGAGTCTCGGTACCTGCACGACGCTGGGCTTTGAGCCCAGCGGCCAGCTTCAGCAAAGAGCCGAGCTCCGCTGCGGTGAAATCGGACTCCTTGAGGAAGTCCCGGCCAAATAACGTCACCCGCGAACGTTACTCCGCCCCGAATGCAGCCGGCGTCCGGGACGAGGACTAGTGGGGCTACCTGGCTAAGCCCAGGGCTTGGGGGAGATGGTCTCGGCGATTTCGGTTGCCGCAGCTTGCGCACCCTCACCGCATCGGTGTGGGTGCTGTCGAACGTCAATTCGGCTATAGATCCGCTCGCGGTCTTCTTCCGAAAGCCCCAACCAGACCCCGCACGGCACGATCCGTTGTCTCTTCAGCACTAGGTAGCGTCTATTTGCACTTGAGCCAATGGTTGTTAGGCATGATTTCACGGTATGAGGGCGGAGGGGGGAAACGATAAGGCCTAAAGTCCTTTGATTGCGGGTCGAAGGAAGCCTAATTTTAGACGGTGCCCACGGTCGTAGACTGCCCCCATGAGCGCTTTAAACTCAACTGACACGAAACTGGAGATTTCCTCCCCCCTGGAATCCCCGGGGCTCTCGGGGGGCACCTTGCTCGAGGAGCGCACGGCGTCCACCGATGACGGCGACCACGAGCGATTTGCCCATTATGTGGAGAAGAGCAAGATCGTGGAGAGTGCGGTAACCGGCACACCGGTCAAGGCCCTATGCGGCAAGACCTGGATCCCAAACCGCGATCCATCTAGGTTCCCGATCTGTCCGGACTGCGAGAAGATTCACGCCGGGCTCGGCCGCGGTGGCAAATCGAAAAAAGATTCCTAAACGCTGCCTCCTAAACGCTCGGAGATTATGACCAACCCCGGCCTACACGACGGTTTACTAAGTCGCGCTCGCATCACCTTCACCCTCGGCATCGTCTCGGTGATAACTTTAGTTGGATTCGAAGCATGGGCGACCGCAACCGCAATGCCCGCGATGGCGCGTGACCTTGATGCGCTTTCGGGTTACACGTGGGCATTTAATGCCTACATCGTGGCGTCGCTATTGGCAATGGTCATCGCCGGGTTGCGGTGTGATGAACGGGGTCCACGGGGCTCGCTAATCAGTGGTGTCTTTGCGCTAGCGGCCGGCTCACTGGTTGCAGGATTCGCCACGAATTACTTGGTGTTTGTTTTGGGCCGCGCATTGCAGGGGGTGGGCGGTGGTGCGATCATCGTCGCGGTCTACGTGCTGATTGCCCGCGCGTATCCAGAGTCGCTGCGCCCCAAAGCGTTCTTGCTCCTTTCAACCTCGTGGATAGTTCCTTCACTAGTTGGGCCGCTAGTCGCCGGATGGCTTACCGACACCATCAGTTGGCGCATAGTCTTTTGGTTGGTCCCCTTCTTTGTGATCCCGCCGCTGTTGCTGATGATCCCGAAGATGGGTGCCTTACAAGGTGGTGAGCCGAGCAGCGAGTTTGCCCGGCGGGTGGGAGCTGGCATTGTCGCGACGATTGGGCTGATAGCTATTCAAGATGGCCTATCCCGCGCGAACGCTGTCGGCCTAGTCGAGGCAGGTGCCGGCTTCGTGTTGCTGATATTTTCCGGAAAGTACCTAGTTCCTATAGGTGCATTGCGGATGGCACGCGGCCTGCCGGCCACCGTCATGATGCGGGGCATCATCGCCGCCGCTTACTTTTCAGCGGAGGTCTTTGTCCCGTTGGCCCTCGTTGAAACCAGGGGAGTTAGTTACACGATCGCCGGGTTGACTATTGCGGTGTCGGCGGTGTTCTGGGCTGCTGGTTCATTCGCACAAAGTCGCCTGTCTGGAGATGCTGATAGGGCGCCGATTGTTTGCCTCGGATCTTTGGTCACGGCCGCCTGCCTATTAACCCTGCCGCTGGTCGTTCTCACTTCGCTGCCGGTTTGGATTGCGTCAATCTCGTGGGCACTGGGTGCTTTCGGTATGGGGCTTGCCATCCCTTCGGTATCGGTTCAAACCATGCGGCTGTCCCCGGAATCAGACCAAGGAATTAACGCGGCTGCGCTGCAGATTGTTGACTCGGTATTGGTGGTGGCCGTCACCGCAATTCTGGGCCTGTTCTACGCGGCCGCGGTCGCCGGGCAGGGTGCTACGCCCCAGACCTACGCGTTGCTGTGGGTGATTTCGGCGATCGTGGCATTGGTCGGGGCCTTCTTGGCCCCGCGCATGCGTCCGATTACCATTTAGGAAACAATGGGGGCTCCTTCGAGGTAGGGGCCTCGAACCCAACAAAGGTGATGCGATGATCATGCGTAAACGATTGATGCCGACTCTTTCTGGCGTTGCGGCAGTTTTACTGCTTGGTGCCTGTGCATCCGAAACCGCAACCACCGCAAGCAGCGCCCCGGCGCCTTCGGCCGCAGCGCCTTCCACCGCGGCTTCAGCCGCCTCGGCACCGGCGCAAGCAACTGATGAGTGCGCGCGCGAAAACCTAACCACGGTCGCCGTCGACATGTTGACCATCGGCACCGACACTCCGGCTTACCCGCCGTACTTCGCCGATGACGACCCAACAAATGGGCAAGGCTTTGAAGCTGCGGTGGCCTATGCGGTCGCCGATGGGTTGGGCTTCGCCCAAAATGAGGTGACCTGGCAGGTGGTTCCTTTCAACACTTCATACGCACCCGGCGATAAGGCCTTCGATTTCGATATAAACCAGATATCAATCACCCCGAAGCGTCAAAAAGTCGTTGATTTCTCCGACGGCTACTACACGGTGAACCAAGCAGTTGTTGCTCTCAAGGATTCACCGATCGCCAATGCAACATCTGTGGCGGAGTTGCAGAACGCGAATCTCGGGGCTCAGGTTGGCACCACGAGCCTAGACTTCATAAATGCTGTGGTTCAGCCCAATAACGACGTGCAGGTGTTCAATGACACCAACGATGCGAAGAGTGCGATGCAAAACGGCCAAATTGACGGCTTAGTAGTTGATCTTCCGACCGCGTACTACATAACGGCCGTTGAAATCCCCAAGGGCAAGATCGTCGGGCAGTTCGAGGCCCAAGCCGGTGGCGAGCAGTTCGGTCTGTTGTTCCAAAAGGGCAACCCGCTGGTTACCTGCGTCAATAAGGTGCTCGCTGATCTAAGTGCTTCCGGTGAGCTGCAGGCGATCCAAGATGAGTGGATGGCCGGTACGACGGCGCCGTACTTCACGCAGTAACGTCGCCTAGGTGAGCGCTTCGACAACTGCGCCTGGTGCGCCCGAGGTTTATTTTGACCCGGTGCGCCAGGCGCATCGTCGTAAGCGGGCAAGGCGCGATGCCTTGGTCGGTATGGCAAGCCTGCTGGGTTTTGTCTTGGTCGTTGGTTTTGCGATCTCGCGCACCTCGGGCTGGCCGCTTGTGCAAGAGACTTTCTTTAGCGGGAGCGAGTTCATCGCGACATTCCCTGGACTGTTAGACGCCTTCTTGCTAAATGTTCGGATATTTCTAATTGCCGAACCGCTGATTTTGATCATCGGCTTACTGGTGGCGCTTTCAAGGGACCTACGCTCGCCGTTGCTGCTGCCACTTCGAGTTATCGCGACCCTCTATGTGGATATTTTTCGAGGTATTCCAACGATCTTGGTGATCTTCTTATTGGGTTTCGGGGTGCCAGCACTGCAATTGCAGGGAGTGCCGAATAACGCGGTTTTTTGGGGTACCGCTGCTTTAGTTCTGTCATATGGGGCTTATGTTGCCGAAGTATTTCGCGCCGGTATCGGCTCGGTGCACTCAAGTCAACGAATGGCAGCGCGATCACTTGGCCTGACATCACTGCAGACCAGTCGTTACGTCATTCTCCCGCAGGCGGTGCGCAATGTGGTGCCGCCGCTGCTAAATGACTTCATTTCCCTGCAAAAAGACACGGCGCTGGTTTCGGTTCTTGGCCCGATTGAGGTCCTACGTCAGGCACAGATTGATGCTTCATCAACCTTCAACTACACGGCTTATGTGGGTGCTGCACTTATCTTCATTGCGCTAACCATCCCCATGACTCGTTTTGCTGACTGGGTACAGGCGCGTATGCGTAAACGCCGCACCATGGCGGGTACCGCATGACCGACACGCTAATTGATATTTCCGGGGTCTGGAAAGCATTCGACGACCACTCG
>SHUQ01000048.1 GCA_009694585.1 Candidatus Nanopelagicales bacterium
GCCTCCTAGCCTGTGAGGATTTGTCCTCGCTGGAAGGATGTCTGTCATGCCGAAAGCGTTTCCGAGCGAGTTCCGCCGCGATGTGGTCGCGGTTGCCCGACAGTCCGATGCACCGATCTCTCAAGTCGCCCGTGATTTCGGGATTTCGGAGTCATGTCTTCAGCGGTGGCTGAAGCTCGATGACATCGAGGAAGGCCGTCGGCCTGGAGTGACCCAGTCTGAGTCAGTGGCCCTTCGCGAGGCCAACAAGCGGATTCGCTTGCTGGAGCAGGAGAACGAGGTTTTGCGGCGGGCGGCGGTGTATCTGGGACGGGGCGTTAACCCAAAATGATGTATCCCCTCGTCGCGGATCTCGCGGGTGAGGGGATCCCGGTCACGGTGTCGTGCAGGGTTCTGGGTTTCTCCACGACTGCGTTTCACGCCTGGCGCAAGAGCCCGGTATCTCAGCGGGACTGGGATGATGCGCATCTGATCAACGCGGCCATGGATGTTCATGGCGATGATCCCGAGTTCGGCTACCGCCTCATCGCTGACGAGTTGATCCACGCGATGGGCTTCACGGTCGGTGAGAACCGTGTGGCGAGACTGTGTTCGCTGCAGGGCATTTCCTCCACCATCATCAAGCGCCGCGGCCCGGGGAAGAAAGCTGGACCCGCTGTTCATGATGATCGCGTGATGCGTGACTTCACTGCCGAGGCCCTCAACGTGAAATGGCTGGTCGACATTACCGAGCATTGGACCGGCGAAGGGAAGATCTACCTCTGCGCGATCAAGGACTGCGCATCCAAGCGGATCGTCGGCTACGCGATCGATTCACGGATGACCTCGGAGCTAGCCGTGAATGCGCTGCGCATGGCCATCATGCTTCGTGGCCGCCCGGCCGGCACGATCGTTCATAGCGACAGAGGCGGGCAATTCAGGTCCAAGAAGTTTGCCATGACCCTGCGTAACAACGGACTGGTCGGATCTATGGGCCGGGTCGCATCAGCCGGCGACAATGCCGCGATGGAGTCCTTCTTCGCGCTCCTGCAAAAGAACGTCCTCAACCGCAAGCAGTGGGCCACGCGCGAGGAACTACGCCTCGCGATCGTCACCTGGATCGAACGGACCTACCATCGCCGCAGGCGCCAACGGAGCCTGGGCAAGCTCACCCCGATCGAGTTTGAGATCATTTACTCCCAGGTCGCACTCGCGGCCTAAACCCTCAACCCCGCGAGGCAACTAAAGCCGGGGCAGTCCCTAGCACCCTTCCCTACCACTAGGTGGGGTGTTTAAACCTTGTTGCTGGCCCCTGACCGCTGTTGGTTAGGGGCCAGTTGTATACGGAGAGTGAACTCGAACACCCCTACTGGTTGCAGCGCTGGCCAGGTGCCACTGGTAGCGGGCGGATTAGGTAATGTGCCTGGCACCTTTACCGAGTAAACCCAAGTGAAAGCAGCGCTTTCCCCAGCACTTGGCTTTAGGCAGGTGTGGACTCTGGGCGACCCCACCAAAGCGTTCCCCGTTACTCATGCGCGCAGCTGCGCACTTCAGGAAGTTTTACTCGTGAGGCCCCGGGAGTGGGCCAAGTGCGGGGGCCCAGGGGGTGGGCCAAGTGCGGGGGCCCAGGAGATTGATGAGCTCCCGGGGGTGGGATCGAACCACCGTTGACGGATTCAAAGTCCGCTGTCCTGCCGCTAGACGACCCGGGATTGATGACATAGCCAAAAACACTTGGCGGCCCTCACCTTAAATGCTCTGGTTTCCGATGGCGCACCTAGATTGGTTACGGTAGCGTAGGTTACGGTACCGAAGGTGCCCACGAGCGACCTTAGGGAGCCAAGTGCCGATCACGCGCGAACTCGAACTGACCGCAGCCAAGTCGACTTTTACGAACAGTGGTGTGCGCGGCCAAAATGACGAAGGCCTGCTCAACAACAGCATGAAAATCACCATCGCGGTGTTCGTCATCTTGCCGTTACTTGCAGTTATCGCTGCGATCCCACTGGCGATTCTCTGGGCCGGCTTTTTCACCTGGGTTGATGTCGGCTTAATCCTGTTGTTCTGGGTCATCACTGCAGGTGGCATAACTTTGGGTTACCACCGCTACTTCACGCACGGTGCTTTTAAGGCCCCACGCGCGGTGAAAATCGTGTTGGCAATCGCCGGGTCGATGGCGATCCAAGGCTCCCTTGACCAATGGGTTGCCGATCACCGCAAACACCACCAATTCTCCGATGAGGTTGGTGACCCCCATTCCCCATGGCGCTACGGCACCTCCAAGCGAGCTGTTGCTAAAGGACTCTACTACGCGCACGTGGGTTGGCTGTTTGACGAAGCCCAAACCCCGATCGATCAATACGCACCAGATATCGCTGCCGACAAGGACCTAAGTCGGATATCGCAGTTCTTCCCTGCGATTCTCACCGCATCCATTTTATTGCCTGCACTCTTAGGCGGCTTGATCACCTGGTCCTGGATTGGCGCACTCGCGGGCCTGTTCTGGGGCGGACTGATTCGGATCGCGCTAGTGCATCACGTGACTTGGTCAATCAACTCAATTTGTCACGTGTTCGGCACGCGGCCCTTTAACACCCGTGACCTTTCCTCTAATGTGCCCTGGCTCGCAATCCCGTCATTTGGTGAGTCTTGGCACAACCTGCACCACGCCGACCCAACCTTGGCACGCCACGGGGTCCTCAAAGGCCAACTGGATATGAGCGCCCGGGTGATCCGCATGATGGAGTCGATGAAACTTGTCACCGACGTGCGCTGGCCCAAGCCGCAGCGCATCGCCAACAAACTGAAAGACCCAGCGATGCGTCGAAGAGTTCGTGGATACGTCGAGCCAAGCACAACTGTTTAGTAAATGGTGCCCATGATCAACGAAGTTGATAACGTCACCGAACTGCCCGTGGCTAAACGCCGCGAAGTCCGGCGTCCCCCGCGCACCCGCGAGAAAGTGCGGATGAGTGGCCAAGAACGTCGCGAGCAGTTACTTGATGTAGGGCGCAAACTATTTGCCGAAAAGGGATTCGATGCGGTCACCGTCGAGGAGATAGCAGCCAAGGCGGACGTCTCGAAGCCGGTTGTCTACGAACACTTCGGTGGCAAAGAGGGTTTGTATGCCGTGGTGGTGGACCGCGAGATGAATCACCTGCTGTCGACGATCAGCGACACTTTGACAGGTGGTAATGCCCGAGTACTGGTCGAGCAAGCCGCCCTCGCGCTTTTCGATTACATCGATGAATACCCCGATGGCTTTCGGATTCTCGTCCGCGATTCACCGGTGTCGCAGCAGACCGGGTCCTTTGCCAGTTTGATCATCGATGTTGCCGCCCAAGTCGAGCACCTGCTTGCAGCCGAGTTCGCAGCACATCGCATCAATACCAAACTGGCACCAATGTATTCCCAGATGCTCGTTGGCATGGTGGCTTTGACCGGCCAGTGGTGGCTTGATGTGCGCAAGCCGAAGAAGGACGAAGTCGTCGCCCACCTGGTGAATTTGGCCTGGGGTGGCCTCGAAAACCTTGATGCCAAGCCCCGGCTTATCACCAAGCGCGACCGCTAAGAATCTCGACGTCAAGACTCTTGACGTAGGCTCGGGCTATGACCAGCCCCTGCCAAGATGAGGTTGACCGCTTGGTCAGCGCTTGGCACCGGGAGCGCCCCGACCTAGACACCTCGCCCCTGCAAGTGCTGTCCCGCGTTACCCGGCTGGCCCGCCAACTGGATTTAGCTCGGCGTGCGGCTTTTAGTGAACATCAACTCGAACCATGGGAATTCGACGTGCTCGCCGCCTTGCGCAGGGCCGGTGCGCCATATGAACTCTCCCCCGGCCAATTGGGTGCGCAGGCCATGGTCACCAGCGGCACCGTAACCAATCGAGTGGACCGCCTCGAGGCCCGCGGATTAGTTCGGCGCGAACGCGAACCAAGTGATCGCCGCGGTGTGCGGGTGGTACTTACGTCGGCTGGACAAAAGACAGTTGACGACGCATTGACCGATCTACTCGACCGCGAACGCGAATTGCTCATTGGGCTCAGACCAGCGGAACAACAGCAACTCGCCAAACTATTGCGCGCGCTATCGCACGAGTTCGACGCATAGCACCCAACCCCCGTTGTGCCTTAAGCCACGATGCGCGCACCGGGCACCGCGCCGGTTGCCCGCTTAACCGTTCGACACACCCCCGCCGATGTCAGCCCCACCGCAATGTCGAGGGCTTGCTCTTCATCGGCCGCCAGGAAGGCGCAGGTCGGGCCACTGCCCGACACGATCGCACCTAAAGCACCGTATACCTCACCAACTTCGAGTACCTGAGCGAGTACCGGCCGCAGTGAAATCGCTGCCGCCTGTAAATCGTTGTATAGCGCCGCGCCTAAGGCTAGGGCATCGCCGGCCCGCAATGCCTGCATGATTTCTGGTGGGACCACCGGCGTCGCGATTACCTTCCCTCCTCGCAGGCGATCACATTCGGCGTAGATGTCAGTAGTCGATAAGCCCTTGTCGGCGAGGGCGAATACCCATTCGAAAACTCCGCGAGACAGAGCCGAGAGCAATTGCTCACCGCGCCCCGTGCCGATGGCCGTGCCACCGTGCACCGCAAACGGCACATCAGAGCCGAGCTGCGCGGCCAGCGCCATCAACTCTTCGCGGGACAAACCAAGTTGCCACAGCGCATCGCACGCCACCAGCACGCCCGCAGCATCTGCGCTACCACCTGCCATGCCACCGGCTACGGGGATACCTTTGTGCAGATGCAGTTCGACATCAGCTGAAACACCGGCATGCTCAGCTAGCAGCAGTGCCGCACGCCAGGCCAAATTTGTTTCATCAAGTGGCAGTTCACTGACGCCTTCACCAGAAATAGTTAAGGAGATACCTGAACCAGGCGCGACCTGGCGCGTGCGCACATCGTCGAACAAACTAACGGCGTGGAAAACAGTAGCTAACTCGTGGTACCCATCGGCGCGCCTGGGACCAACCGCGAGTTGAAGATTTACTTTCGCGGGCACCCGCACCGTCACCGATGCGCCCGACTGTCGGTCCATCGCCATGGCTTCAGGTTAGGCGTTGCGCCCAGTTTGGGCACCTTGGGCCAAGGCATCGGCCAGCCGTGCAAATTCACCGACAGTCAGGGCTTCCCCGCGCACGCCCGGATCAATCCCGGCTGCCACCAATGCCAACTCCGCCTGCGCTGGGGAGCCAGCGAACTGCCCAAGTGCCGCGCGCAGTGATTTACGCCGCTGCGCAAATGCTGCATCAATGACCGAGAACACCTCGGCCCTAGACGCGGAGCACTTTGGTGGCTGATGGGAGGTGATGCGCACCAGCCCTGAATCCACCTTGGGTTCCGGCCAGAAAACTTTTGGGCCGACATTGCCCGCGGCTTGCGGATCTCCAAACCAACGAACTTTGACACTTGGCACCCCGTAGGTGCGCGAACCCGGACCAGCAACCAATCGATCAGCAACCTCTTTTTGCACCATGACTAGAACCGAACGCAAAGACGGCAAGGTACTGAGCAAGTGAAGGAGCACCGGCACCGAAACGTTGTAGGGCAAGTTCGCCACCAGCGCATCGGGCTCGAATCCAAGTTCGCGCACGTCGAGAGCATCGATGTTCAACACTGTTAATAAAGCTGCCCGCTCTGGTAAGTGCGCCTGCACCGTAAGTGGCAACTGGTCCGCCAGCACTTGGTCGATCTCAACCGCAACAACCGTTGCCCCCGGCTCTAGCAGGGCAAGGGTCAAACTCCCCAAGCCTGGACCTACTTCGAGAACCTTAGAAGTAGACGTAATGCCAGCCAGCCGAACAATTCGCTGCACGGTGTTGGGATCAATGACGAAATTCTGGCCGAGTTTCTTGGTCGGCCGGATACCTAACTGCGCTGCCAGTTCGCGAATCTCGCGGGCACCAAGCAGATCGCTACCAGACACCGAAGACCCGGTGCGTGTTGTCCCAGAGTTGCTTGGCCATCGTGGCTTCGTCCACGCCACGAACCTCGGCCATCCGGCGTACTGTCAATGGCATCAAGTACGAACCATTTGGCCTACCTCGGTATGGCATCGGAGTCAGGTAAGGCGAATCCGTCTCGACGAGCACTAGGTCATCGGGTACCACCTGCAGTGCCTCTCGTAAAACATCTGCATTCCTGAAGGTAATAACGCCAGCAAAGGACATAAACCAACCACGCTCAGCGCAGTAATTCGCCATCTTTGCATCCCCGCTGAAACAGTGGAAAATAACTCTCGCGGGAGCACCTTCAGATTCGAGAACCGCGATCACATCGTCATGTGAATCTCGATCGTGAATCACTAACGCCTTGTTCAACTTCTTGGCCAAATCAATATGCCACCTGAAGGAGTCCTGTTGCACTATCCGCAAGTCACCCTCGGTGCGGTAATAATCAAGGCCGGTCTCGCCAACCGCGCGCACGACATCTTGAGTGGCCAACTCCGCAATCGCAGCGTGGGCATGATCTAAGCCACCTTGACCCTGATCGGCATATATCCGCGGGGCCTCATTAGGGTGCAACGCAACCCCGACGATGACATCCGGGTGTGCTGCGGCCATCTCAACCGACCACCTTGCGGCTTCAACATCGCAGCCGATTTGCACCACCTTTGTGACTCCGACCGAGGCCGCGAGCTTAAGCATCTGGTCTGGATCAGGCCTGGTATCACCATGCAAGGTGCGATCACGCACATCAAGGTGGCAATGCGAATCGATGACCGGTGACACCAAAGGCTCAGGTGCCAATTCAGGCACAACCGCTCCCATCTTCAGGGGGTGTCTTCCAGGCGCGGAAATAGCGAGTCACCCTTGGTCACGGTCACTCCCACCGGAAGTTGCCCCCACACCGCAACACCATCAATGCGCTGCTCCGCCAAAGCCCCCAGTCCACGGGCCCCCAGTTGCCCCCACAGATCCTGCATGGCCTTCGGCATTAATGGGTTGTAGAGCACAGCGATAGCGCGCAGTGATTCACATATGGTGTAGAGCACGGTCTCAAGGCGCGCCCTACTCGCGGGATCCTTCGCCAATACCCAGGGCTCTTGATCGGTGACGTAGCCGTTGACCTCCTCGACGAACTCCTTTACCGCCGTGATGCCGGTGGAGAAGTCCAAGGCCACCATCGCGGTATCGGCGCTAGCAGCCGTCGTCAGCAGCTGGGCTTGTAAGGCCCGCTCTGCCTCACCATCGGCGCTAGCCGCGGGCAGAATACCTTCGCAATAGCGTCCAACCATAGCGGTGGCACGCGATGCCAAGTTACCTAAACCGTTAGCAAGCTCAGACGTGTAGCGAGCCGACATGTCCTCCCACGAAAATGAGCCGTCTTGACCAAAGGCAATGGCGCGCAGGAAGTAGTAGCGGAAGGCATCGGAACCAAAGTGGTCGATGATCTCACTCGGCGCAATCCCGGTTAACTTGCTCTTGGACATCTTCTCCCCACCAACCAGGAGCCAGCCATGGGCAAATACCTTGCGCGGTAACGGCTCACCGGCGGCCATCAACATCGCCGGCCAATAGACAGCGTGGAAGCGCAGGATGTCTTTACCCACAAGGTGCACATCGGCCGGCCAGGTACCCACGTACTGCTTTCCTGCGGGCGAGGCCGGGTCGGTGCCGTAGCCAACGGCTGTGGCGTAATTCAACAGCGCATCGAACCAGACGTAAATCACCTGGCCGGTCTCCCACGGCACCGGGATACCCCACGAAACACTTGAGCGAGACATTGAAATATCTACTAATCCACCTCGAATGAAAGACATCACTTCGTTGTAGGCACTGCGCGGTTGAATCGCATCTGGATTAGCTTCGTAGTGCTCGATGAGCCGCTCGGTGAAAGCCGACAGCTGAAAGAACCAGTTCTCTTCTTGTAATTGCTCACAGGGGCGCCCATGCACCGGGCAAATCTGCTGACCTTCGTACTCGCCGGTGCCCGGCACCAGATCCGCCGCGAACTTGAACTCCTCGCAACCAACGCAGTAGGGGCCCTCATAAGGCGCCGAGTAGACAAATCCGTGCTCGCGCACCTGCTCCCAGAACCGCTGCGCCCGTTCGGCGTGGCGCGGCTCAGTGGTGCGGATGAAGTCATCATTGGCGGCGTCAACAGTTTTGAGTACCGGCAGCCACTCCTTCTCGACCAAATTATCGACCCACTGCTGCGGAGTTAAGCCGCCGGCGTCAGCTGCTCGCTGCACTTTGGTGCCGTGCTCATCTACCCCGGTGAGGAACCACACCTTTTCACCCCGTTGGCGATGCCAACGGGTCAGCACATCACCGGCGGTGGTCGTATAGGCGTGACCGATGTGCGGCGCATCATTGACGTAATAGATAGGTGTCGTCAGATAAAAAGCCTTTTCAGCCCCAGCTTCTGAGGCAACCGCTGACGACATGGTGCGATCCTACGGTTTGGCGTCCTTGCGCTTAACTACCGCGTCGTACACCAAGCGCCTTGGAACACCAGCAGCCTTGGCGACCTCGGCAATAGCGGTGCGGCGATCGACCCCTTGCGCCTCGCGCACCCGAACCGCATCGACCTGCGCCGCTTCGGTGTCAAGGCCCGCGGCTTCCCGACGCTCTTCCGGCGAAGCGCCGGACACTACCACGGTTATCTCACCCCTTACTCCGAGTTCGGCCCACTGCACGAGGTCACCCAAGGTGCCGCGCTTGACCTCCTCGTAGGTCTTGGTGAGTTCACGGCACACCGCTGCCTGTCGCCCACCACCCAGACTCGTCGCAAGGGCCCGCAGCATCACCTCGAGTCGATGCGGGGCTTCGAAGAACACCATCGTGCGCGGCTCGTCGATTAACTCCCGCAATCTAGTTAGGCGCTCACCAGCTTTTCGCGGCAAGAACCCCTCGAAGCAAAATCGATCAACGGCCAGGCCTGAAAGCGCCAGTGCGGTTAATACTGCTGACGGCCCCGGCAGCGCTGTGACCTGCACCCCGCGGGCCACCGCTTCGCTGACAACACGAAAGCCTGGATCGCTGACCACCGGCATCCCCGCGTCGGTCACCACAATGACTGTGCCACCAGCTGCGGCGATATCTACAAGTTCAACCGAGCGTTCGCGCTCATTGGCATCGTGATACGAAAGCACGCGCCCTGAAATCTCTACCCCCAGCGCGGAGACGAGGCGGCGTAGGCGGCGGGTGTCCTCGGCGGCTACTACATCAGCTGCACCTAATAGGGCGCATAAACGAGGTGAGGCATCAAGGTCATTGCCAAGTGGGGTAGCGGCTAACACCACTCGACCAAGCCTAGGCTCAAGCCCGGTGCCTGGATCCAGATCTGGTCCATCATTACCGGTAGCCACCTGCACATCCTCCCAAACTGGTATCGACGCATACGATGACGCCCATGGCCGCGGCACCAGTTACCACGATCAACACCACGACCGCGCCTGACCGTGACATCAAATCCCTGCCTGCTCGCCTTGCCCAGCCGATGCCCTCATCGGGCCTTCTAGGGTGGATAGGCCCACTGGCCGTCGGCCTAGTCGGGGCTATCTTGCGGCTTTGGGATCTTGGCCGGCCCCATGCCTTTGCTTTCGATGAGACCTACTACCCAAAAGAAGGACTGTCACTTCTCAAGTACGGATACGAACGCACGATAATCGACAATGC
This sequence comes from Candidatus Nanopelagicales bacterium, assembly GCA_009694585.1. Taxonomy (GTDB): domain Bacteria; phylum Actinomycetota; class Actinomycetes; order S36-B12; family S36-B12. Next base: position 9,619 of record SHUQ01000048.1, read on the forward strand.
CAACGAAATAATCCTTAAATCGGACGGCAACTGGCAGGCACTTAATCTCTTTAAGGACACCCCGGCTTTTGTGGTGCACCCACCACTTGGCAAATGGACGATCGCCGCCGGTGAATACGTCTTCGGAGCCACTCCATTCGGCTGGCGTATTTCAGTAGCTGTGCTCGGCATTCTTGGAATCATCATGCTCGCCCGCATCGTGCGGCGCTTAACCCGTTCAGATCTAATTGGCACTCTTGCTGGTCTGCTGCTCGCCCTCGACGGAATCCATATCGTGATGAGCCGAACCGGTCTGCTCGACATGGTGCTGGCATTTTGGATTCTCGCGGCATTTGGCCTACTACTCATCGACCGAGATCACACCAGGGGTCGACTCGCCGAAAAAGTACGAGCCGCACTAACAAACGACACCGAACCGTCAGCAGCACTGGACTCAATCGCTACGGGATTCGGGCCAACATTCGGCTTACGCCCGTGGCGGTGGGTAGCCGCGGTCGCCCTTGGCTTGGCCTGCTCGGTTAAGTGGTCTGGTATTTGGTTCGTCGTCGCATTTGTTTTGATGACAATCGTTTGGGATATCTCAGCACGTCGGGCCATCGGAGTGAAAAAGCCTTGGACAGCAACAGTGTTGCGCGATGCACCACTTACCGGTATCACGATGGTGGCCATCGTCATCGCCGTCTATTTCTTCTCCTGGACAGGTTGGTTCCTAAGTGACGATGCCTATGGCCGGGGCTGGGCCGCGGGCCAACCCGCTTCGATGATCCCGGCATCCCTTAGATCGTGGTGGGATTACCACGCCCAGGCCTGGAACTTCCATGTCGGGCTCACCTCCGAACACGCCTATAAGAGCAACCCGCTTTCGTGGCCATTTCAAACCCGGCCGACGTCCTTCTTCTACGAAAGTATTAAGGACGGCAGTCAAGGCTGCCCTACCAATAACTGTGCTGCCGAAGTTCTCGCATTGGGGAACCCGATTATTTGGTGGGCAGCCATTGCCGCAATTATTCATCAGTGCTGGCGCTGGATCGGGCGGCGCGACTGGCGGGCCGCTGCGGTACTTGTTGGCATCGCTGCCGGGTGGCTACCGTGGCTGCTCTACCTAAATCGCACCATCTTTACTTTCTACACGATTACCTATGTGCCATTTGTTGTCACCGCGCTGGCCATGTCAATGGGCACCATGATCGGCCCCGCCAGCGCCAGCGAATCTCGCCGGCGCTGGGGGGCACTTGCCGCCGGCGCATTACTGCTGCTCATCGTTCTCGTCACTTGGTGGATGTATCCGATCTGGACCGGGCAGGTGATCCCTTATGAGCAGTGGAAACTGCGCATGTGGATGCCCACCTGGGTGTGATCAGGACACCTCCAACTACTGCAATTGCTCAAGCATCTTTTCCATCTGCTCAATCTCCGCGGCCTGCGCTTCAACGATTGCGCCAAGCAGCGTGTTCAACTCGGGGTCATCACCATTAGCTAATGGATCTTGAGCCATCGCTATTGCCCCCAAGTGGTGTTCAATCATCAGTTTTAGGAATAGTCGATCGAACTCGGCACCTGAAGCCGCATCCAACTCTTCCATCCCGGAAGCATCAACCATTCCCTCCATTTGATGTCCCGAGTGATCTGACATTTCTGAAACCCCCCAGCGACTCAGCATGCCCTGCATCTGGACGATCTCCGGGCCCTGTGCTGAGGCAATCTTCGCCGCCAAAGCCATGACATCCGGGCTAGCTCCATGTGTTGGAGCCAGCACTGCCATCTCAACTGCTTGCTCATGATGCGGAATCATCATCTCAACAAACATCAGATCACTTGCCGCAACCGGCATATCCGTCGTCCCTGGTTCTGCCGTCTCAGTGGCGGTTGGCATCGCTTCCATGCCGTTATGCGACGACCCAGCGCATCCGCCAAAGACAATTGACGCTGCTACCAGTGCAACAGCAAAATTAAGACTCTTTTTTGTTTTCATCTCTTCCTTCTCAGTGTTGGTGAAGTGGATTTAGCGGAGTCAACTCGCTAAATCAGGTTCGCCAAACACAAAGTTCAGATAAACAAACACTCGGGGGTGCTCGGTCACGCATTGATGGCGATGCCGCGAGCCGTTCAAGTCGAAAACCCCTAGCCCGAAAGCTGAAGGGTCGTGCCACCAGGATGATCACAAAACTGGCGAGCAGTATCGCCAAGCAAATCGCGCCTCCCGACGTCTCACCCGGAGTTGGAATCTCGGCAACACCCATACTTGCTAAAACTCTGGCTTCACTTTCGACATTGCCAGCGCTTACGGAGTCGCTACCGACCACAATTTGATGCACATGCGGGAAGTCACCACATGATTGCGCCGAAGCCGGGCTCATCGCTACCAGCCCGTGCATGATCATCACCGCGATGGCTGATGCACCGGCAAGCAGCACCCTCGACCGTGCGCCTTCTCCAACTGCCGTGAACACACTCCTATGATCGCATAGGAAGCCTTTGAGCCCAAATATCGCGGACTGTCACCGAAACATAACTTTAGGTGGCGGGTTTCAATTGCTGAACCCCAAGAATCTCACCAGTAACTCGTCTGAGCACCTCGTTTACGTGGTAGGAATCGGGGCTAGGTAGTCAACCAAAGTGGGTCTAAAAGTGATGGCCAAGTCAAAGGCGCTTCGTATCGTGGTGATCGTTGCCGTCTTCTTGGGCATCATCTTGGTGTTCATGAGTTATGAAATGCTCAACTTCGCGCCCGGGTCGGCACGCTGGCCCTCCTTCTACGCGTGGGACCCTGTTACCAAGGCGTTGGTGCAACCACTATCCGGGGACGGTGCCTATCAGAGTTTCATCTTGAAGTCTTGGCTTGATGAGCGCGTTCCATTCGTTCCGATCCTCGCGCTTCCCTACCTTTCATGCCTAGTGATTGTGCCATTCGTTGTGCCCGCCTTGAACCTTGCTGCACGTTCAATGCGCAGATTCTTGACGGTGGGGCTCGCACTCATCGTCAGCCAGTTGTTCCTGGATGTCTCCTACTGGCTTTTTCAAACTAACGTTCCCCGCACGGCAACGTTGCCTGATGGCACCTTTGGGTGGCTCGTCGGCATGATCTGGGGAAATGATCAGCCATTCAACGGCTACCCAAGCGGGCACTGCACCTGGGCGATGATCGGAATCCTCTCGCTATGGCGACTTCGCTCGCGCTTCCCGAAGACCGCCTGGATCCTCATGCCATGGCTAGCGTTGGTCTTCCCTGCGACAGTCATGCTGCAACAGCACTTCTTGATGGATGTCTATGCAGGCCTTTTCGTTGGGTTCGCGAGTTACTGGGCCGTGATGTTCGCTGTCGAGCGTCCTTCGCTTGTTCCCCGTGACGAAGGTGCGCTGCACCGGCCGTGATTGCCGCTAGACCGGAGTGCGTGGGCGCGCCTGGAAGGCGGCATATGCCTCGGGGAGGGACGCCCAGACGTCTTCATCGGGCACATACTCATCAAGGCGCTGTTTCAAGATGGCTGCACTCAACATCGCATCACGGCGAGCGATAACAAGTTTAATGCCGTTGTCCTTCATGAACTTGATGAAAGTGTTGAGCATCACGCCCGCGCTATAATCTAAATCGACTATCGATGACGCATCCAGGATGAACCACTCAATCGGATCCGGAGCCTGTTGTACTAGCTCACGAACCTCATCCATGAATCGATTTGCATTAGCGTAAAACAACATTGCATTAAAGCGGAAGACAATCAGACCGCTGAAGAAGCTTAATCCAAGGCGGCAGAAGTACTTCGACCATATTCTTCATTGCACACTCCAGCTGTCGCCGTTCGCGTAGTCGTCAGGGAAGTTATCACTCGGGCT
>SHUQ01000049.1 GCA_009694585.1 Candidatus Nanopelagicales bacterium
CGCATGGCTAGTGCCGGTATCACCTTGGGGGTCGGTTGGTTCGCCGTGGCTAAAGCATCAACGATGCTAAGCAAGGGTGGTGGCTCACTCGATGCTGCTCTCACCACGCCACCGTCGACCCCCGAAGTCACCGGGTCACCGGCATCTGGCCTTGACTGGATGAAGCAGACTCGCGAAGGTGCCCGCTGGCTCAGCATGGCGATATCGCCGAGCAGCATCGAAGCGGTAATGGGAATCACCGCGGCCAAGCAGCCCATCCGCGTATACGCCTCACTTGATATAGCACAATCAGATCAAGAGCGCGCAAATGTCTTGCTCGCCGAGATTGATCGCACCAAGGCCCTCGAGCGCAAAGCCTTCGCGCTCTTCTCCCCTACCGGCTCTGGTTACGTAAATTACGTGGCGACCGAAACCTTCGAGTTCCTCACCCATGGTGATTGTGCGTCGGCGGCTATCCAATATTCGGTGCTCCCGTCTGCCCTTTCCTTAACGCGCGTACCAACCGGTAGCGCCCAAACTTCGATGGTGGTTGCCGGTGTTGTTCAAAGATTAATGGCAATGCCAAAATCCAAGCGACCGAAGTTCTTCCTCTTCGGCGAGAGCCTAGGTTCGCAGGTTAGTGAAGAGATGTACCGCGGCACCGGACTCTTTGGCCTCGAAGGCACCGGCATCGATGCCGCTTTGTGGATCGGCACCCCGGCCGCAACGATTTGGCGCCGCCAAATCTGGGGGGAACGAACAATCACCGAAGCCCCCACGGTTGGCCCGGGTGCTGCCTACCTGCCGCGATCGCTGATGGACTGGAAAGCCCTGCCGAAGAAGGAACGCACCAAGGTGCGCTATCTGCTGCTTCAAAATGGCGACGACCCCATCCCGAAGTTCGGTTCCCAGGTGGCTTGGCGCAAGCCCGATTGGTTGGGCCCAAATGCCACCCGCCCATTTGGCGCGCCCAAAGGCACGGTATGGATGCCGGTCACCACATTCATGATGACTTTCCTCGACATGCTCAATGCTTTAACCCCGACGCCGGGGGTCTTCGCCGAAGGCGGACACGACTACCGCTTGGTACTCCCCCAGGCCATCAGCGAAACCTGGCAATTGCCTGCGACCGCAGAGCAAATGGATCGGGTCAATCTGGCCTTGCGGCAGCGCGAGCTGGCTTGGGAGCTTTACCGGCAGTGGGCTGAGGCCGAAGCCAAGCCCGCGGATAAGCAGGCCGAGGAAAAGGCGAAAGTTATCGCCCATGCCGCCAAATACTCCGGCGCCAATGTTGACGCCGCCGGGGTTCAGCGGCTCATTAGCGAAGGGATGCAGCCAACCCCTGCCTAGTTCGGGTTAGGCTTCATTAATGTCACCAGGTCGCCGTTGGTTTGCCCTAACCGCTACCTGCGTGGTGGCCGCGATTATTGCCAAGTAGCGGTTAGTGTCGTGGCACCCAAACAACCGGCGAAGGTCAACTTTTGAGCCGCCCCAGTCTTCCCGTTCGCAGCGCCAGTGAGGGTGCAACCATTAGCCGCTGATGCGGGCGTGACCCATATACCCAAAACTCCTACCGCCAATGCCGCGATTCGGCTATTGGTTTCGCTTATCCCGCTGATCACCATAATTCCACTCGCTTACGCCTGGTTGAACGGATAGATTCCGATCAACCTCCGTTGAGGAAGCGATCACTTGGTGTGGCGGCCGACAGTCGCGCTTTGAGCGAGCCTGACCTCCCCTCCTCACTCGAAAGGGGAGAGCGCTTGCGCTCTCCCCTTAACTCATTCGTCGTGGAGGTGCCGGGAATCGAACCCGGGTCCGTGCAGGCTTCTTCCGTACTTCTACGTGTGTAGCCGCGCTATCGCTTCTCGGCCCCGGTGCTTCGTGCGGCACTGCACCGGGCGGCCCAGCCACTGTTAGTTTTTCCGCCTGCTTCCGTGACCGAAACAATTGGTTAGTCCCCTAGCGACGTCAGGCCCCAACTCGGGGACATATTGGGCTGACGGCAGATTATTGCTTAGGCCGCGAGGGCGTAAGCGTCTGCAGACTGCGTATTTTTGGCAGTTATTGTTTTTCAAGGATTCTTAACGAGATCACCTTGATTCTCGACACGCTTCTCCGGTCAAAACATCTGAACGTCGAAACCGATCACCCCCATATTGAATTATTAACGATCAAGGGGCCAAGGCCCGTGGTTCAGGATACGCCTTTTTCGCCTTAAACTAAGCATCGGGGGGAAATCCTCCCCCGATGGGAGCGTGATGGGCAGCGAAAGCGCCGGGCACAGACTGGGCCAGATAGTGCTGCACTCCCCCTATTTGCGCTTAGCCGTACTCACCGCGGCCGCGGCCACCGTGGCATACCTGATCGGGGGAGTCTTAGCTCTTGTGGACCCGGTCCCGGCAGCAATTACCGCGGTGGTGGCGACCAGAGCGACTTTTCACCACGCGGCCAAAGAGGCCCTGTTTCAGGTGATCGGGGTTGTTGCTGGCTCCGCCGTAGCATTTGCTGCGATTTCGGTAATTGGTTTCGGGCCAGCAACTATTGCAATCTTGGTGCTGGCCAGTTTCGGCGTAATTCGCCTCTTACAAGTCGCTGATCCGCGTTCGGCTCCTTATGCCGCGATGGCTGTTGCCGTCACCGTCATCTTGGTAATCGGTGCTCAGATGAGCCCCGAGGGCGCGCTTGAAAGATTCCTCGGGGTCATGGTCGGTGGCGCCTGCGCACTTGTGGCTTCCTACTTCACTAGTAGAGGTAAGCCGGTCGGCCGCGCCGAAGTAGAACTGTCGACCATTCAAAACGAACTTGCTGAGCTTTTAAATGATGTTGCGCAGGGGGTGCAGATGACTCTTACCCCCGATATCACTCGTGCCTGGTTTGACAAAGCGGTTTATCTTCGCGACGAAACTATGCGCCTAGCCGTTGCCGTTGAAGACGTGCGGGATCACCGACGTTGGTCGCCGGCCATCCATGAATTCGATCTGCGCGAACTCGAACGGCAACTTCGAGTGACACAAGTGATGGCAGCGCGCGTACTTGCAATTGCCTCAGACCTGAACCACTTGATCATCGAGCGCCCGGCCGCTGGCTCATCCCACGAACTCTCACCACTTGCCCGAGTATTCGCCGCCGCCGCTGCAACCATCGCCGACCCGACCAATGAAAGTGCTGCTAGCGAAACAAGCATCCATCAAGCCCTACAGGCTGCCGATGACACCGCGTCCATGGTTGTGCTTGGTGGGTTGGTCGGGCACGCCCAACGAATTACCCGACTCGGTGAAGCCCAGGAGGACGAAGCCAAATAGCTAATTGCTAGGCCTAAACCAGTTCAATCGGTGACGAGTCTTTTGCGTTGCTTGATAGATCCGCTTGAATTCTGCAGATAGCTCCGCAAATATGCTGACGGCTGATCGGTCCAGAGTGAAACTTTAGGTCACGATCGTTCGCCGACCTGCCTCTTGGAGTGTCAGTGCACCACGCACCACTTAGTGAATGGTGCCCACAGGGCTCTAATCTCCGCCGGGTGGTGGTAGCCATAGAGCTAGGGTGCGAATAAAACTGCCGTGCATTCGGGTGGGGCCAGTTAAGCCTTTGTCGGCCGACATTCATACGCATCCTCGGGCGACACCTGCGCTTTGAGACACCGAATATCTGCGCCCCCGGCCACATGATTGTGCGAGACGATTGGATTCGCACTTGCAAAGTCGAGCACCGTGACGATCGAGTGCAGCACATCAGTGTTCTTCAATGGCACCCGCGAGCCAATCCTGGCGGTGATTGAAATTGATAGATGAGTTACATACGGTTCGCCCACACCGCTACCGATGACCGCCACACGTAGTTCAGGGATTCCGCAAGCCCCTGTTCGGGGATTGTGCGAAAGGCATTGCCCCCGCACCGAAACATAAATAGATCTTCCAGAAACTTTGCGAAAGCCGGTGCGTAATCAGCGACTAATTAACCGTGCTCACTCGTTGCCTTTACTACGACGCCCGGTAGCACGATCTGTTTCGCGCTTTGACTCACGCTCTGCTATCGCATGGCGCTTGTCGTAACTCTTGCGGCCGCGTGCAAGTGCTATCTCAACCTTGGCATAACCGTCCTTGAAATACATGGCGAGCGGAATCAGGGTCAAGCCCGATTCCTTGGTCTTATTAGTGATCCGGCGAATCTCCTCGCGTCGAAGTAGCAACTTTCTGGGCCGGCGCGGTTCATGATTGTTCCAGGTGCCTAAGTCATATACCGGGATGTGAACACCCCGCAGCCACATTTCGCCATCTTCAACAATGGCGTAGCCATCGGTCAAAGTCGCCCGACCCTCGCGCAGTGACTTAACCTCGGTGCCGGTTAGTACCATGCCCGCTTCAAAGACATCCTCGATCGAGTAGTCATGTCGCGCCTTGCGGTTTTGGGCAATAACTTTGCGCCCGGTCTCACGTGCCATTGCCCACCACCTCCAATATTCACCATGCAGCTTTCGCCACGTGCCGGGCAGCTACTGGCAGGAAACCGGGCTCTTGGAGCCCCCGAACCAACCCATCGGATCATAGGCGGTGCCGCCGAGGCGGACTTCGAAGTGCAGGTGCGGGCCGGTAACCCACCCGGTGGTACCAACCGCTCCGATAACTTCACCGGCATCAACATGCTGGCCTTCGCTGACGCTCACACTTGACTGATGTGCATAGAGGGTCGTCATACCGTCGGCGTGGGCGATGAGGGTTGCCAAGCCATACGGCCCGCCATCGGAAATATTCGCAACCGTGCCGGACGCAGCAGCGCGGATGGGAGTGCCGGTGTTCCCTCGGATATCGGTGCCCGTATGGCAGGAGTCGTAGCCGTAAACCGGATGCACCCGTGGGCCGACGCTGGCGTTTACTTCGCCGCCTTCAATTGGCCACCGCAGATCACCTGTTGGCGAGTTATCGCCTTGTGCCGCAAGGCGGGCTGTCTCGCGGCGCGCGGCGGCTGCAGCTTGCCTGGCCATCAAAGCTTGCTTCGCCTTCAACCGATGAAACCTTTTTGCAATCACCGCCTTGTTCTTTTTCGCGATGGCCAAGGACGCTTTTCGTTCCGCTACCAATTGCACAATGTGCACCTGCGCGGCGCGGGCTTGGGCTTGCGCCTGCCTGGCATTTGCCAACAGAACCTCTGCGGCCAGCTTCGCTTTTTCAGCAGTTGCTTTTAGTGTCTCATGCTTTACGCCCTTCATCACTAGATCGGCGCGGGCTTTAAAAAGGTCACTTTGCGCGGTCGCCTGTGATTGTGAAATCGCATCAACCGATGCCAGCCTCGAAGCGAAGTCACCTGGATCTTGCGCATCAAGAATGACTTCTATCTCACCAAGTGGGCCCTGCTGGTAAACAAGTCGAACGACATCATCAATTTGATCGGATATCGCCTGCAGTTCGGTACGCACGCGCTGTTGCTGGACTTGCGAGGTGATCACCGCGATATTTGCCATCCGAGCCGCATTAGCCGCGCCCTCAGCATCGGCCAACGCCAGAACCGCAGACCTCTCAGCGTCCGCCTTGGCTTTGCGGGCCGCGGGTAATTGACCACGGGCCAAAACCAATGTCTTTAAGGCCTTTGCAACTTTCGCATTGGCCGCATCAACGGCCTCACCGGCCTGCTCCACCTGGCCTTCGATATCAGCAGAGCTAACCCGGTAGCCGGGGTCAGGTGCAGCTTGGGCAAGGGGCACCCCGGCAACAGGCAGCAGCATCGAGATGGCGAGGGCGGCGACTAAAACCGCCCGTCGGCTGCGGGGAAGCACCCGCCCAGAATAGCCGTTATGTCACATTATCCCCATGCGTAACACGGGGTTCTGCGTACTTAAACCCGCAAATACTTACGCAGAGTAAAGAAGGCCGCGATAGCAGCGAGCCCTACTCCAACCAAAATCATCAAGGGCGCGATCGCTAAGACCGCATCCCAGCCTACGAACGCCGTGAACTGGAATGACGGCGCGAGAACTTGATCAATGACGATGATCTTCACGAACACCAGCCCGACCACCGCCAAGATCGCCCCGATACCAGCAGCTACAGCCGCCTCTAACAAGAATGGCAATTGGATGTAGAAGTTTGAGGCACCAACTAACCGCATGATGCTGGTCTCCCGGCGCCTACTAAAGGCGGCGACCCGCATCGTGTTGACGATGAGTAATACCGTGACAACCAGCATAGACAAAGCAATAAGCAGCGCAATTAGTTGTAAGCCCCCGAGTAACCGGAAGAACTTATCCAAGATTTTGCGTTGATCATTTACTTGTTCGATACCGGGCCTCCCGGCAAATGCTGACGCTACAACGTCGTACTTAGTCGGGTCAGAGAGTTTCACACGGAAGGACTCCGGTAGGGCCGTCGGCTTCACGTTGTCAACAATCGGCGAATTCTTGAATTGTTCTTGGAAGCGCGCAAATGCTTCAGCCTGCGACTCGTAGTAAACACTGACAACAAGGGGCTTCAAAGATTCAAGGTCAGCTTTGATCTGATCACGCTGGGCTTTAGTGACCGGGCCACCAGCACAGGAAGGGGTATCGCTGCCCTTACCGCAAAGGAAAATTGATACTTCAACTTTGTCGTACCAGAAATCCTTCATAGTTGAAACCTGCGCTCGAACCAGCATGCTGGCGCCAAAGAGACCGAGCGAAACAGCGACGGTGATGATCACGGCCATCGTCATGGTTAAGTTACGACGAATGCCGCTGCTCACTTCACTAGCCACAAAGTTGACGCGCATGCTGTTTCCTCCTTATCTCTTGTCAGGTTATTTCCAATTACCGGGCGTAGCCGTAAACACCACGAGGTTGGTCGCGCACCACATGCCCACCTTCAAGTTCAATCACACGCCGGCGCATCTGATCAACAATTGCTTGATCATGTGTTGACATAACCACAGTCGTGCCGAGTTGATTAATCCGATCGAGCAGCTTCATGATGCCGACCGAGGTGCCGGGGTCAAGGTTTCCGGTGGGTTCGTCCGCTATCAGCAAGATGGGCCGGTTAACGAAAGCCCTTGCAATTGCAACGCGTTGCTGCTCCCCGCCGGATAATTCATCAGGTCGACGTTCTTCTTTACCCTCTAGGCCAACGACCTCGAGAACTTCGGGCACCACCTTGCGAATATGAGAAGCGGGCTTTCCAATCACCTCAAGTGCGAATGCCACATTCTCGGCTACCGTCTTATTAGGTAGCAGCCGGAAGTCCTGAAACACCGTACCGATCTGCCGCCGCAATGCGGGAATCTTCCAATTAGAAAGTTGATTCAACTCTTTGCCAGTAACCCAAACCTGGCCTTTCGTGGGGCGTTCTTCGCGAAGCACTAACCGCAAGAATGTGGACTTACCGGAACCTGATGGGCCAACAAGGAAGACGAACTCGCCTTTTTCGATCTCAAGGGAAACCTCGTCCAAGGCGGGGCGCTCTTGGTTGGCATAGAGCTTGGTAACTCGGTCGAACAGGATCACTTGTGCAGTCTAGGCGAAGGCCCCCCAGATTATGCGGACTGCTGCTTGCGCCACCGGATTCCGGCCCCAATAAAGGCATCTATCTCGCCATCGAGCACCGCAGTCGTATTTCCGGTTTCTTCCTCGGTGCGCAAGTCCTTAACCATTTGGTAGGGATGCAGCACATATGAGCGCATCTGATTACCCCATGAACCGGTGGAATCCCCCTTGAGGGCGTCCATCTTGGCTCGATCTTCTTGCCGGCGGCGCTCAAGTAATTTCGCCTGTAATACCGCCATCGCGGTGGCGCGGTTTTGCAATTGTGAACGCTCGTTTTGGCACGACACCACTACACCGGTTGGGATATGTGTTAAGCGAACCGCTGAATCCGTTGTGTTGACGCCTTGACCACCCGGACCACTTGAACGATAGACATCAACCCGTAAATCATCCTCAGGAATTTCTATGCTCTCCGCCTGCGCAATCACCGGGATGACTTCAACTCCGGCAAATGAGGTTTGGCGTCGGCCTTGATTATCGAATGGTGAAATTCGGACCAAGCGGTGCGTGCCCTGCTCAACCGACAAGGTGCCATAAGCGTATGGCGCCTTCACCGCGAAGGTGGCTGACTTAATGCCGGCTTCTTCCGCATATGAAGTCTCGTAAACCTCCAATGGCCAGTTATGCCGCTCGCAATATCGCGAATACATTCGCATCAGCATTTCGGCCCAGTCGGCAGCATCGACCCCTCCGGCCTCAGCGCGGATGGTGATGAGCGCCTCGCGCGAGTCGTACTCCCCCGATAAAAGGGTGCGGACCTCAAGTTCGTCGATCGACGGCTGCATGGACTCAAGTTCCTTATCGGCCTCAGCGAGTGCCCCAGCATCACCCTCCGCATCGGCAAGTTCATAAAGAATCGAGAGATCGTCAAAGCGCCGGCGCAAACCCTCAACCCGACGCACTTCACCCTGCACGAAAGAAAGCCGCGAAGTTACCTGCTGGGCTCGCTCTTGGTCATCCCACAGATCAGGAGCCGACGCCTGGGCCTCCAAATCGACAATTGCCTCCCGCATCGCGGGCAGGTTCAAGACCGTCTCGATGCTCGACAGCGTGGTGGCCAACGCGACCATGCGCTCTTGGGCTTCTAAAGGGGTCACAAGCCACCACCCTATGGTCAGGCGTGGCCGCAGCCTCAGGGGCTCGGCCGGTAATCCAGCCGGGCCGACACCTCTACTTGAGCCAGCTCCTGATGGATAGAACTAAAGAACGGCAACCGCAGCGGCGCACTCAGCGCAACAAGTACGCGTGCACCATCAGAACTGATCCCATCGACATGCAGGCCGGAGATGGTCGCGGCCGCATTCGTGCGTGTTAGGTGGGCCAACACCGCAGCTCGAACTAAGCCCGGGTTTAGACGAGTCCCATCGCTAGCACCATTCGCGTAATAGGCATCTCGATCAATAGCTTGGGCGCCTGCTATCGCAGCCGCATCTGCCATCGACATCAAACTGCGCCGTTGAAGGAACGCCGCTGATGCGTCGGTAATAACCGCGACAGCCAACAAACATACGATGACAAAGCCCACACCTAGAAGCAGCACACTTCCGCGCTCATCACCGACCTTCAACATTTTGTTCCTGAGTTTCACTCGTTCACCCGGTAATCATCAACCGGCACCTGGTGTAGCACTTCGATCGGCACCGAAAACTCACGGGAAAGCCCAGCGGGTACCCAGGGGAGCATTACCTGCCAATTAAGTGAGACTTCAGCGACGCTGCCCGGTGCTAAACATGGTGAATCGGGGCAGCTGATACCAAGCGCCGACTCCGGAAGGTCAAAGCCTTGATCAGAAAAAGCCAGTCTCGCTGCCGTACGAGCAGAGGCTTGACCTTGGCTTACTGAATCGGCTGAATTGAAGGCCCTTCCGGCCTCTCGAACCGCCTGGGTCGAAGCAAATGTTGCAGCCTGCACTCGCATTAAGCACAAAACCAGATACGCCATTGGGATAAGCACCAAAACACCGATGATGAGAAACTCAATCACCGCATTGCCGTCCTCGCGCGCACGCAAATTACGCAGGCGCCCACCAATTGCGTTCATGCATGCTCCTGTAGGGCGTGCCCGGTTATGGACATCTGAGTTGGGCCGTAAAAGCCCAACAGCGGCAGTGCAGCATCGATTTGAACTGAGATAACGAGTGCCCCCCCGTGCCACTCGCGTTGCACAGTTATGTCTTGCACAAGACCGGACCCAATGTTTTCTTGCAATATCGCCCACGTGCGACGCTCACCAGCAGCTAAATCAGACCCGGACAGAGCAGCGGCTCTAGCGCCTTCGGCCGCAGCCGCAGTCAAAGTTGCCCGCACATGCAATGCGATCGCAAGTTGCAAGACAGCCAGTGCTACCGCTAGCAAGATCGGTGCGACGAGCGCGAACTCGACGGTCGCGTTGCCCTGTTGATCTTGCCGCAGACGGTCTTTGAGCCACCTCAAGAAGCCGACATTACGCATATTTCCGCCATCAAGGAGTTGAGACGGATGCAAGAGCCCGATTGAGAACTGAGGTCAACTGATCGTCAGCAACTAGCCAAACAGCGGTAACTAAACCGGCTGTCATGACCGAGACAAGTACCCAGCCGGGGACATCGCCACGATCATCAGAAACAGTCTGTAAGCGCCCAACGAGCTTAGTGTAAATGCGGGTGGTGATGGACATTTCCTTCTCCTTTTTGTTGGTGTTACCTGGGATTGCGAATGGCGATTGCATTTAGGGCACCACCAGCTGCAAACTTCGAATGCCAGGAAAAAGCGCGATCAATACAACCGTCGGCAAGATGAAGAAAACGACGGGGATCAACATCGCTACGTCTTTACGACCAGCAATCTCCATGAGAGCCCGCCGGTCTGCCGCGCGCGCATCAGCCGCTTGGGCACGCAGCACTTCAGCGAGGGGGGTGCCGCGCTCCAAAGAAACAATCAGCCCGTCAACAAACCGTCCGACATCTGTGCTCCCGGTGCGATCCGCTACCCCTCGCAAAGCTTGATCCAAAGTCAGCCCCGCATGTAAATCTGCAATCGCGACCCGGATCTCATCGGATAGATCACCAGCTGTCGTATTCGCGACCCTTTCGAGTGCAACCACCGGTGACTCCCCTGCTGCCACCGCGAAGGCAAGGAGCTCAGCAACGGTCGGCAACTGCTGACCAATGCGCCGCTGCCGAGCTTTGCCCTGCTTGACTAAACGCCGATCGGTAACGAGTACGCCGCCCACTGCTCCGAGCACTGCGAGCAACACGACACCAATCGCTGGCGCACCTTTGGCGATCAACACCAACCCCATTGTGCCGCCCGCGATCACGCCACCAGCGGCGAAGATGACCTGCTCTAGGCGATAGCGATCAAGATCACCGCCGCGCCCGGCTCGACCAAGCCGAAGCGCCAGCGCGAAGTCACTCTTATGCGTGAGCAGCCTCGGTTTCAATAGCACCAACAAGGCCCCTTCCGCCAATTGATTATCTTGCCGAGCATCAAGACGCCCGACAAAAGGCGCTATCCGTTCGGTCATTCGCAATTTGCGAGTTGCGCCCAAACGCGAGACCACCAAGAGCAGACCCACTGCAAATAGCAGTCCGACAATGGCACCGGTCGAGTTACTGCTCATGTGATCATCCGAGGTTCGATCGGCAGCCGACCTATTGCCAGCATCACGCGATATGCAGCTATCGAGAGCACCCCTGCCAAGGCGATGACCAAAGCTCCGCTCCATGAGTTATACGCCGCAACAGCTTCCGGCCTAGTGCAGAGCAATGCCAGGGTGATCCACGGAGCTGCGACAGCCATTCGAGCGGCTGACACTGTCCAACTCTGGCGCGCTTCGATATCCCCACGAGTTCGCGCATCCTCGCGAAGCAAAGTGCTCAAAGTGCGTAAGACCGTGCCCAAGTCCGTGCCACCAACTTCACGGGCAATGCGAAGTGAAGCGATGACCCGGTCGGCAACCGGATCAGCTAGGTGATCTTGCAAGATGTCGAGCGCCGCGGCGAACGAGCCGGCCGCCCGGTGCTCTGCAGCAAACGCCGAAAACGAAGGGCGCAACGGCTCGGGGCCACGCCGGGCCAGATCAGCCAAGGCCTCCGGCAGCGACATGCCGGCCCGAACCGCAGAAACCAAGGCGTCAACTGCGTCGGGCCACGAAACCCGCAAGGCTTTCGCCCGTGCACTAACTCGGCGCTTGATCACCAAAAATGGCAAGTAGCCTGCGACCGCAGCAGCCAGCAGTGCGACCATCGGAACCGCGGTAACGATCAAGGTTGCCGAGCCAACGAGGATGGATGCCGCAAAGCATGCACCCAACAAATTAGCCGCTGTCAACCGCGGAATCCCTGACCGCTCAACAAGCCGCGTCAATGCGCCTACTTGGCGGGAGCGGGTGGCACGACTATCGCTGCCGTCAGTCAACGAGAGGAATATCAAGACGATCCCGGCGCCAATCAGGAGCCCGAGGACGGCGCCCATTAGGCGGCCCGCCCATGAGCAGCCGCTAACTCAACCGGTGACTCAAGTAGTTGCGCGAGGTCAAACCCTCGCCGAGCAAAGCGTTCTGGATGCGGCGGAAAACCGCCGGCACGTTGTAGTCCCGTACCGCGATCAACGAAGATATCCGCGATCTCGATAACTCCGTTTTCAACCCGACCGGGTAGTGCAATAATTTCACGAACACGCCGCACACCTTCATGATCTGTCGCGAGGTGAACCACGATGTCAACGCACCCGGCAACCGTGGGAACCACAAAATCACCGGAAATATTCTGGCCCGCAAGCAACGGCAGGGTACATAGCTTGGTTACGGCCTCGCGGCCGCTATTTGCATGCAGAGTTGCCATCGACGGCATGCCACTGTTCATCGCAACAAGCAAATCCAATGCTTCGGCTTGCCTGACCTCGCCAACCACCAACCGGGTAGGGCGCATGCGCAGGGCCTCTCGCACCAAACGCCGCAGCGGCACCTCACCGGTGCCCTCGAGGCTGGCATCGCGAGTTTGCATGGGCACCCAATCCGGGTGCGATAATCTGATTTCAAATACTTCTTCGCAGGAAACGATTCGTTCACCGCTTGGTACGCACCCTAAAAGTGCGTTGAGAAACGTTGTCTTGCCAGCTTGCGTGCCCCCTGCTACCAAGATATTGAGTCCGCTGATCACTGCTGCTTCCAGGAAATCAGCGGCCTGCATATTCAAAGTCCCTTTGGCCACCAGGTCGTGCACATTACGTGCTGCGACCACAAATCGTCGCACGTTTATTGCCCAGTGGGTACGGGTGATATCAGGGATCGCAACATGAAGGCGGCTTCCGTCCGGCAACATGGCATCAACAAATGGATTACTTAAATCAAGGCGACGCCCAGAAGCTCGTAGCATGCGCTCGACCAAATCACGAACATCACTATCGGTCAACACCACCGTCGTCAGTTCACTGCGACCCTCGCGAGCAATGAAAACTCGACCTGGTTCATTGATCCAAAGCTCTTCAACTGTTGGGTCATCAAAGAACTGCTGCAGTGGGCCGAATCCAGCAACCGCATGATGGACTTCCTGCGCAACTACTGCAAGATCAGCATGTGAGTGCAACTGCGATGAAGAACTAGTAGCGAGGACATCGCCAATGCACTCAGCGATGACTTCGTGAACAACCTCAGGTTCACGCATCGGATCAATACCACGGCAGCGTATCGCCGAACGCACTTGCGCCTCAACATGCGCGGTGACCGAACGACCGGCATCCATGTGACCCCCGAACCCGATGCCGCACCATGCGACATTGCCTAAGACCAGCGAAGGCCAATTACCTCCACAGCCAGGCGGGGGACCTGATATCAAAAAGGTAAATCAAGACTGCAACATTCACCAACTGCCAAATAACCCAACTGTGGATAACTACACAGCACAAACAACTGGCCCCTGGCCGGGGCGGCCAAGGGCCAGCAACAG
>SHUQ01000050.1 GCA_009694585.1 Candidatus Nanopelagicales bacterium
AACAGGCCATAATGCGGTGGTGACTTCAGCCGCAAATGCCCATTCTGAACGCCTTGAATTAGCCGCTCTAATGCTCACCCTCGGCCCTGGTGCGCCAACTCTGTGCGCGGGCTGGACTGCCACGGATCTAGCGGCGCATCTGGTCATCAGAGAGTCAAGGCCAGATGCTGCACTTGGTATTTTGGGCGGCCCCCTGGCCGGCTGGACTCAACATGTCCAAGATGCGACCGCCACTTTGCCCTATGCCGAACTCGTCGGCAAGGTGCGCACCGGTCCTCCGACCCTTTCGCTCTTTTCAATACCAGGCGTTGATGGGCTCGCCAATCTCTTTGAGTACTTCGTCCATCACGAGGACTTACGAAGAGGCCAAGCCGATTGGCAGCCCCGTGCACTCCCCCAGGATTTTTCTGATCTGCTCTGGGGCCGGTTAACCAAAAGTTCCCGTCTACTTTTTCGCAAGGTTCCAGTAGGCGTGGTGCTCGAACGAACGGATGGTGTGACAACTACGCGCCTAGTGGCCCACCAGGGCAGCCCCGCTGTCACTTTGCGCGGCAGCGCCGGTGAACTTGTACTGCGGTCCTACGGTCGCACGGAAGTAGAAATAGATGTTGCTGGACCTAAAGATGCCGTGGCCGCCTTCAACAGCGCAACCTTGGGTGTCTAAAGCGAAGTATTTCGAACGGGGAACCCTGACTTTGCCAATGATTGCTTTACCTCGACCACGGTAACCTCGCCGAAGTGAAAGACGCTGGCGGCCAAAACCGCATCGGCACCTGCATGGACAGCCGGTGCGAAATCCGCGAGCGACCCAGCCCCACCGCTTGCAATCAGCGGCACGCGTACTTCACGTCGAACACTTTCGATCAACTCCAGATCAAATCCGGCCTTGGTGCCGTCAGCATCCATTGAATTCAACAAGATCTCACCGGCGCCGCGCTTAGTGCCCTCAACCGCCCAGGTGATTGCATCAATCCCGGTACTACGCCTACCACCGTGGGTGGTGACTTCAAATCCACTCTCGGTACTGACTCCGGCTGGGCACCGGCGCGCGTCTATCGATAAAACAACACACTGGGATCCGAAGCGCTGGGCGGCTTCGCTGAGTAAATTCGGATCTGCAATCGCAGCGGTGTTCAAACTCACTTTGTCCGCGCCAGCACGCAATAAGCGATCAAAGTCAGCAGGTGACCGGACACCGCCACCAACTGTCAATGGAATGAAAATGCAATCAGCCGTGCGTCGAACAACGTCAAGCATGGTTTGCCGATCTCCACTTGATGCGGTTATATCCAAAAACACCAATTCATCGGCGCCACCAGCGTCATATCTGGCCGCTAATTCAACCGGATCACCGGCATCACGCAGGCCAGTGAAATTAACACCCTTAACGACGCGTCCATCATCAACGTCTAGACATGGAATTACCCGGATCGCAAGGTTCACGGGCGCGGAGGTCCCCACTCATAGGGGTCAGACCTCGGCTCGATGGCCGCAATCGCTTCGGCCAAGGTGAAACCGCCGTCATAAAGGGCTCTGCCAATGATTGCACCTTCAATTCCAGAGGGCACCATGTCAACCAACTTGTGTAAATCCTCAAGTTTTGAAATTCCACCCGAAGCAATAACCGGGCGCTTAGTCGCGGCGCAGACGTCACGCAGGAGATGAAAATTCGGGCCATGCATTGTGCCGTCTTTGGTCACATCAGTGACTACATAACGCGCGCACCCAGCGTCGTCGAGGCGAGCTAGAGCCTCCCAAAGATCGCCACCATCTTCGGTCCACCCTCGCGCCGACAATGTGGTGCCACGTACGTCCAGCCCAACTGCAATCTGCTCGCCGTATTCAGCAATTACTTTCTCTGTCCATTCCGGATTCTCGAGTGCTGCGGTACCCAAGTTGACGCGTTCACAACCGGTGGCCAGTGCCGCCTTGAGCGATGAATCATCTCGGATACCGCCGGATAACTCGACTTTCGCGTGATGGTGAACATCGGCAACTACCCGCGCCAATAGGCCCGCGTTATCACCGGTACCAAACGCCGCATCTAGATCAACGAGATGAATCCACTCAGCGCCTTGATTGATCCAAGCTCTAGCCGATTCGAGCGGAGACCCGTATGCGGTCTCGGTACCCGCCTTGCCCTGGACCAAACGCACCGCCTGGCCCTTGGAAACATCAACTGCGGGCAGCAAGATCAACTCTTTAGTCACATCCCGAACCATACTTTGGCTCCCCAGGTCGCTATGACGTGGACTAATGGAGGGAGCGCACCCAAGCATGAAGCAGGGCCAGGCCCGCATCACCAGACTTCTCCGGGTGGAATTGGGTAGCAACGAGTGGGCCATCTTCGACCGCGGCAACGAACTCGGTGCCGTGGGTCCCCCAAGTCACCATCGGTGGCTGCCGATTCAAATCGTGTTCGTTCAACTCCCAAGAAGTGACGCCGTAGGAGTGCACGAAATAGAACCTCTCCCCTGCGACTTCAGCAAAAATCGTCGAATCAACCGGGGCTCGAACGGTGTCCCATCCCATGTGGGGCAAGATCGGCGCGGCAAGTTGCTCCACCCGCCCGGGCCATTGGCCCAAGCCAGCCACCGCGGTGCCGTGCTCAACTCCGTCAGCAAATAACACCTGCATGCCTACGCAAATACCCAGAACCGGCCGACCGCCGGTAAGGCGCCGATCGATGATGGCATCACCGCGAACCTCGAGGATCCCACGCATACAGGCAGCGAAGGCGCCAACACCTGGGACAACTAGAGCGTCGGCATTTACCGCGCTTTCGAAATCAGCCGTGACGGTGACATTCGCGCCCACTTTTTCAAGTGCCCGTTGCGCAGACCGCAGGTTGCCGGACCCATAATCCAAGATGACGATGTTTTGAGTTGTCACTTTTGGACGCTAGGACTTATTTGCAGTCAAAGTGCCCTTGGTCGATGGCACACCTACTACGCGCGCATCCATTGCGACCGCAGCTCGCAGGGAACGGGCAACCGATTTGAACTGGGCCTCAACCACGTGATGGGCATTGCGGCCAGAAATCACACGCACGTGCAGGGTAATCTTGGCCGTTGCCACGATTGATTCCCAGATGTGCCGGGTCAAGGTGGTGTCATATGAGCCGATCAGCTCAACAACCTCTGGTTCCTCATGGACTAGATAGGGCCGCCCCGATAGGTCAACCGCGGACTGAACTAAGCACTCATCAAGTGGTACGAGGGCATCACCGAAGCGACATAGACCCGCTCGATCGCCCAGCGCCTCGTTCATTGCTTGACCTAGTGCCAACGCGGTGTCTTCTATGGTGTGGTGCGAATCAACTTCGAGATCACCTTTAGTGGTAACGATTAGGTCGAAGCCGCCGTGTTTGGCCAATTGCGCCAACATGTGGTCGAAAAACGGCACCCCGGTATCGATGGTGCTAGTGCCACTGCCGTCGAGGTTCAACTCGACCAGCACCTGGCTTTCCTTCGTGCTTCGCTCAACCCGTGCCGTGCGACTCATGATTGCCCTTCGTCACGTATCGCGCCCACCAGCGCGGTCCTAAACCTATCGTTTTCGGCGGGCGTGCCAATACTCACACGCAGATAGCCCTCGGGGCCTGTGACGCGAATTAACACCCCTTGATCCAGCAACCGCTGCCAGACGCTCTCCCGGTCGGTAAAAGTGCCGAAGAGGAGGAAATTTGCGTCACTTACCGCGACTTTGAAACCTTGGTCAATCAGCCACGTCTGCAGTGCATCGCGCTCCTGTCGAATGGTGGCAATTTGGCCCTGCAGCGACCGCGAGTGCTTAAGAGCGGCTACCGCCACCGCCTGGGTGACCGCTGAAAGGTGGTAAGGCAGTCGCACCACTCTCAAAGCCGCCACCACGGCTGGGTCGGCCGCAGCGGCGTACCCCAATCTGGTGCCGGCCATCCCAAATGCCTTACTCATGGTGCGTGTCACTACTAGATTCGCGAATTCGGGTAGTAGTTCAAGGGCTGTTGGGGTCCCGGTCCGGCGAAACTCCGCATAAGCCTCATCGACGATCATCATCGCCCCGCACTCACGTGCAGTGACTAACAACTTAGTTAAATCAACGGCGTCAAGTGCGGTGCCAGTTGGGTTGTTGGGAGATGTCACTAAAACTATGGAAGGACCATTCGTTCTGATGTCTTCGCACGCTTCATCAATAGCAATCGTGAAATCCGAGCACCGCGGAAATGACAGGTACGAAGTGAACGTGTCGCGCGCATACTCCGGATACATCGAGTAGGTCGGGTCAAAGCTAATGGCTAGCCGCCCCGGACCTCCAAAAGCCAAGAACAAATGGTGCATTACCTCATTTGAGCCGTTAGCCGCCCAGATCTGTTGCCACGGGATCTGCACCTTTGATTCACGGTCCAGATAATCCGCAAGCGCCTGCCGCAAAACCTCAGCATCACGAGGTGGGTACCTGTTTAATCCTTTGGCCACTAACTGGACTGAGTCAATGATTGCTGCAACTACATCATCGGGCAGCGGAAAGGGATTCTCATTTACATTCAAGCAAACCGGAACCTCTAAATGCGGCGCCCCATACGCAGTGACGCCACGTAGGTCATCACGAACCGGGAACTCAAAGGCCGCTGGCACGTTTATCAACTCAGAACTCGGTGCGAACTCTAATGGCATCACCATGAGCGGGAAGATCTTCCGCCCCCGCCAAGGCAATCACATGCCGAGCAACATCATTCAACGCCGCTTCGTCGTAGTCAACGATATGAACACCCCTGAGGAACGACTGCACAGATAATCCCGACGAGTACCTGGCACTGCCGCCAGTTGGTAGCACATGATTGGAGCCGGCGCAGTAGTCGCCGAGCGACACCGGCGCCCAAGCGCCCACAAAGATTGCACCGGCATTGCGCACCCGCATAGCGACATCACGGGCATTCTCAGTTTGTATCTCAAGGTGCTCAGCCGCATAAGCGTTGACCACACGCAATCCGGCCTCAATGTCATCAACCAGCACGATCGCACTTTGGACACCACTAAGGGACTCGGTAATGCGCTCCACATGCTTGGTGCCCGCGACTTGCTGAATGACTTCTTGGGCAACGGCATCGGCGAGTGCTTCGGAAGGTGTTACGAGCACCGCAGCCGCCAAGACATCATGCTCGGCTTGGCTCAGCAGGTCAGCGGCAATATGCCGCGGGTCGGCGGTGTCATCGGCCAAGATTGCAATCTCGGTTGGGCCCGCTTCACTATCAATGCCAACCACCCCACGGAGGGTGCGCTTGGCTGCGGTCACATAAATATTGCCGGGACCAGTTACCAAGTCAACTGGTTCGCACCGTCGACCATCTGGTAGATCAACCCCATAGGCCAACATGGCAATGGCCTGCGCGCCACCCACCGCGTAAATTTCAGTTACGCCAAGGAGAGCGCACGCGGCTAAAATAGTCGGATGCGGCCAGCCGCCAAAATCTCGTTGGGGTGGTGAAACGACTACTAGCGACGAAACTCCAGCTACCTGAGCCGGTATCACGTTCATGATGACGCTGCTCGGGTAAACGGCGCGACCTCCCGGCACATAAAGACCAACCCGCTCAACCGGTAACCAGCGTTCGGTCACCGTACCTCCGGGCACCACCTGTGAGGTGGTGTCGGTGCGCCGTTGATCTAAGTGGGCGCGCCGGGTGCGATCAATGGTCTCAAGAAGTGCGGCCCGCACCGCCGGCTCCAGCCCCGACTCGGCACTTGCAATTTGCTTTGCGGGCACCCGTAGTGCCGGCGGCCGGACCCCATCAAGTCGTTCTGACCAGCGAAATATCGCGGCCTCACCCTCATCGCGGACCTCACGCAAAATAGGTGCGATCAGCTCTGCCGCTTCGGCAACATCCATGCCGGCTCGCGGCACCGCCAGCCGTGGGTCAATTGAAGTACCCCGAAGGTCGATGCGCCTGATCACGCTGGTCAGTTTACGCTGCCCATGTGCTAACCACGCTGCCGCTATTCCCACTCAACACCGTATTGGTGCCTGGGCTGGTCATGCCACTACATATTTTTGAGCCCAGATACTGCGAACTCGTCGAGACGCTGCTGGCAAATCCCGACACGGAGGCCCGTGAATTCGGGGTTATTGCGGTACGGGATGGCCGGTCAGTGGATAGAGAAGGGGTGGACGCACTCTACGAAATAGGCACCGGGGCGGTACTTAGAACGGCTGATCGATGCGATGGTAATCTTTTTGACATTGTCACCATTGGTTCACGGCGGTTCTTGATCCATGCGGTTGATACCAGCGCACCCCTTGCCACGGCCTCGGTTGAATTCCTTGACGAACCCACTAGCCAAATCAACAATGAACTGTTGCAGCAGGTAGTACGGCGATTCACGACCTACCGGTCAGTCCTGGGTGGGCGATTTGCTGATGACAATGCTACCGCGGCTGACCTTCCAGACGATCCGACCGTCCTCAGCTATTTGATAACCGCATCAATGGTTCTCCCGACAGCTGAAAGGCAAAGCCTCCTTGGCGCGCTCGACGCAAACCAACGGTTAACTTTGGCGAGCCAGCTCCTCGCGCGTGAAAATGCGCTCATCTCAGTTCTGTCAGCGATTCCCGCCCTCGACCTGCTGACCTCGATCCACTATCCAAATTGACCGCGCCCAATGACTAAAAAACCAGGGAACAGCAAACGCGGTGGAACAGGCACTCCGGCCACCGTCGCACTCACGGCGGCCGGTATCGAATTCACGGTGCACAGCTACGAGCACGACCCGGGCCAGCGGGCTTTCGGAGCAGAGGCAGCCGCCGCACTGCAAATTAACCCCGCGTGGGTATTCAAAACCCTGATTGTTGATGTCGATGAATTGTCAACCGTGGCGGTCCTCCCGGTCAACGCTACGCTGGACCTCAAAGCCCACGCCGCGCGGTGCGGTGGGAGAAAAGCCGCACTTGCCGATCAGGTAGTAGCCGAGCGAATAACCGGCTATGTCGTTGGTGGTATCAGCCCGATCGGACAAAAGCGCAAACTGAAGACGGTTTTAGATGACAGCGCCTTGACTCTGGACACCCTTTATGTCTCAGGGGGCAAGCGCGGGATGGATATTGGCCTAAGCCCGAAAGACCTGATGCTAATTACCGATGCAGTTAGCGGCTCGATCGCGCGTTTTTCTTAGCCTCGCCCCACCAGTCAGCAAATGACACAGCGAATATCATAAGGGCTGCGGTAATTGGCCACACCAACAACAATGCGGGCATAGAAATCTTCAGCGGGGCTTCAATAACGCCTTCATCCATAGTCGTCGCAACTAACCCGTCAATATCAACCGAGCCAAGCCGGGTCCCGACAAACCACATGAGGACCGAACCGACTCCCCCGGCCAGCAGGCTAGCCACCAATACCGAAAGTGGGTGCTCACGTCGCATAACTAACAGCCCAATGGTGACGGCAAGACCCGCAAATAGCGCAAGTGCACCGAATGAAACATCGGCCGCTAAGTAGCCATCAGGTTGATAGTTGGCTGGGTAAGCCCCACCAGAGCGCACCACCAACGGCACTCTAGGTGCTAGCCGCCACCAAATGACACCAAGTGCCAATCCGCTCACCGCACCCACTACAAAACCAGCGGTAACGACCGCGGAAGTTCGACGCAGGAAGGACATCAGACTCCGGTCAAGTTGGTGGAATTAATTTAGACAGGTCGGGCCGAGTAGTGCTTTCAAATCACCGTATAGGGACGAGGACGGTGTTACCCGCAATTTGTCGGCAAGCCGAAGCACTGTCGTACTGACTCCGCCCGTCAAATGCAGATGTACTTCAGTCGTACCCGGATGGCCCGCAAGTACCTCCTTGAGTTTATCAACCAACGGTGGGATGCAACGAGTCGCTGGCATCGTAAGCCGAATCGGGCCAGATGCAGCTTCACTGAGATCCGGCAAAGTGATATCGAGCGCAACAACTCGAACACCATCGTCATCACTGAGATCAACTCGACCTCTGACCACAACCACTACATCCTCGACTAGGGAGGTGCTAACCGGTTGATAGGTCTGCGGGAAAACCATTATCTCCACCGAGCCTTCAAGATCTTCGAGGGTAATAATTGCCCACGACGAGCCTTGCTTTGTGGTCTTGCGCTGCACACTGGTGATAAGACCACCAATCGTTGCCACACTTGAGTCAGCTCTTTCGTCGGTCAGCAACGCAGCGATTGACCGATCAGTTAATTGTGCGAGGGCTCGCTCTGCACCGTGTAATGGATGATCTGACACATAAAGACCAAGCATTTCGCGCTCGTGCGCAAGCAACACTGATTTCTCCCACTCCCCCAGTGAGATTGACGCTTGCGCAACCAAAGCCGAATCACCTTGTGCTTCGAGGCCACCGAACAGATCGAATTGGCCAATCGCTTCCGCACGTTTAATGTCGACGGCCGAATCGACGACTTCCTCGTGAACTTGCACCAAGCCTTTGCGGGTATGCCCAAAGGAGTCAAAGGCCCCGGCTTTTACGAGTGACTCGACCACCCGCTTATTGCAGACCGACACCTCAACTTTTGCAATGAAATCATGGAAGTCTTCAAACCTGCCCACCCGGCGCCGAGTAGAAATAATGGAATCGACCACATTGCCGCCCACATTACGAATCGCTGATAATCCAAATCGAATATCTGTGCCCCGCGGAGTGAAGTCGAAATCAGAATCATTCACATCTGGCGGCAATACTTTGATGCCCATTCGACGGCATTCATTTAGGTAAATTGCGGAGCGATCCTTATCGTCTTTTACCGAGGTTAACAGCGCAGCCATGTAATCAGCGGGGTAGTTGGCCTTCAGATATGCCGTCCAGTAGGACACCATTCCGTACCCGGCGGTGTGCGCCTTATTGAAGGCGTAGTCCGAGAACGGTACCAAGATCTCCCATAGCCGCGCTATGGCTTCATCCGAGAAATTATTAGCGCGCATCCCGGCCTCGAAGGGCACGAACTCCTTTTTCAGGATTTCCCGCTTCTTTTTGCTCATCGCCCGGCGCAGCAGATCGGCTTTTCCAAGGGAGTAACCGGCAAGTTTCTGGGCGATTGCCATGACCTGTTCCTGATAAACAATCAAGCCATAGGTATCACCGAGGATTTCCGCGAGAGGCTCCTCTAACTCAGGGTGAATAGGAACTACGGGCTTGCGGCCATTCTTCCGGTCGGCATAGTCATTGTGCGCATTAGCGCCCATCGGTCCAGGTCGATACAGAGCCAATACCGCGGAGATGTCTTCGAAACTATCGGGCTGCATTGATCGAAGAAGAGCTCGCATTGGCCCGCCGTCAAGTTGGAACACTCCAAGAGTGTCACCGCGCGCCAACAATTCAAAAGTCGAAGGGTCGTCCAGAGTTAAGTCCTCCAGCACAACGACTTCAGATCTATTTGCCTCAATGTATTTAAGACAGTCGTCAAGCACCGTAAGGTTTCGCAGCCCAAGAAAATCCATCTTCAAGAGCCCTAAAGCCTCACAGGCTCCCATATCGAATTGGGTGATGATGGCACCGTCTTGATCGCGGCGCCAAACTGGAATTACGTCCATCAACGGTTCGCGACATAAAATCACGCCAGCGGCATGTACCCCAGGTTGCCGTTTAAGGCCTTCGAGGCCGCGGGCAGTATCGACGATTCTACGAGCATCCGAATCGGTCTCGTACAAGGTTCGAAACTCGCCAGCCTCGTTGTAGCGGGAATCCTTTGGGTCGAATACTCCGGCAAGTGAGATGTCCTTGCCCATCACCGCCGGGGGCATTGACTTGGTTATGCGATCACCTAGTGCGTACGGGTAACCCAACACTCGGGCGCTGTCCTTGATGGCGGCCTTGGCCTTGATGGATCCGTAAGTGATGATTTGTGCAACATGCGCTTCACCGTATTTATCGGTTGCATATCGGATCATGTCGGACCTGCGGCGCTCATCAAAGTCAATATCAATATCGGGCATCGAGATTCGCTCGGGATTCAAGAAGCGCTCAAAGAGCAACCCGTGACGAATTGGATCTAGGTCGGTGATGCCTAAGGCATACGCCAGCATCGAACCTGCTGCTGAGCCACGGCCAGGTCCGACCCGAATCCCATTCGTTTTTGCGTACCGCACCAGATCGGCAACCACCAAGAAGTACCCCGGGAAACCCATCTGGCAAATTACGCCAACTTCGTAGGTGGCCTGCTTGCGCACGTTGTCAGGGATGGTTGCGCCAAAACGATGATGTAGGCCAATTTCGACTTCCTTGACCAGCCACGACTCCTCAGACTCCCCTTCAGGCACCGGTGATTGCGGCATCAAGTTGGCGCCCTCGGCGAACTCAACATTGCAGCGTTCAGCGATCAATAAAGTGTTGCTGCACGCCTCTGGAATTTCACTCCAAAGGTCGCGCATTTCTTGGGAACTCTTGAGATAAAAATCACGGGCATCAAACCTGAATCGCTTCGGGTCGTCCATAGTGGTGCGAGTGCCGATACACAGCAGCACATCATGGGTTGCTGCATCGGCTGCGTGAACATAATGCAGGTCATTTGTTGCAACTATTGGCAGGTCCAAGGTGCGCGCTATGCGCAGTAGATCTTCACGGAACCTCTGCTCTATATCGAGGCCGTGCTCCATAACTTCGCAGAAATAGTTACCCGCCCCAAGAATATCGCGGAAGTCAGCCGCTGCCGCCAGCGCTTTTTCGTATTGGCCGGCCTGCAGCCAGCGGTTGACCTCGCCGCTCGGGCACCCGGTGGTACCGATTATCCCCTTGCCATATCTTTCAAGCAGGTCGCGATCAAATCGCGGCTTGTGATAGTAACCCTCAAGGCTCGCAAGTGATGAAAGTCTAAAAAGGTTGTGCATACCGGCGGTATTTTCGGCCCATAAGGTCATGTGGGTGTAGCTGAATTTGCCGCGACCAGCGGTTGGATCTTCCGGGGTGCCTTCATCAAAACCGCCACCAAAATCAAAGGGCCGGCGCTCAAAGCGACCTTGCGGCGCGTAATAGCCCTCAAGCCCGATTATTGGTTTGATGCCGTGCTCACGAGCGGTCTTATAAAAGTCGTAGGCGCCATACAGATTGCCGTGGTCGGTCATGGCAATGGCCGGCATCCTAAGTTTCGCGGCTTCGTACATTAGGTCGCCAAGGCGTGCCGCCCCGTCCAGCATTGAGAATTCGGTGTGCACATGTAGGTGCACAAAAGGATCCTCAGCCATTGCCCCACCTTAACTTTCCGGTCATGCGCCTTCTTGCAGGCGCACCAATGCCAGCTTAAGATCGGCGGGATATTCGCTTTCAACGCAAATCCACTCCTTGCTCGCCGGGTGTTCAAACCCCAACCGCACCGCATGTAACCACTGTCGCTTCAACCCCAACTTCGCCGCGAGTACCGGATCTGCTCCATATGCCAGGTCACCGACGCAGGGGTGGCGCATGGCCGCCGTGTGCACGCGTATTTGGTGTGTCCGCCCGGTTTCGAGGCGAATCTCCACCAAAGAACCGTGCGAAAAAGCTTCAAGGGTTTCATAATGAGTAATGCTCGGCTTACCACCACTCACCACGGCAAAACGATAATCCTGGGATGGATGCCGATCGATGGGTGCGTCAATGGTGCCTCGTAACGGGTCCAGTAGGCCCTGAACTACAGCGTGATACATCTTGTCAACCGTGCGCTCTTTAAATTGCCGCTTAACGTTTGTGTAGGCCCGCTCACTCTTAGCAACCATCATGACGCCGGACGTCCCGACATCTAGACGGTGCACTACGCCCTGCCGCTCAGCCGCCCCTGAAGTTGAAACCGTGTGTCCGGCCGCTGCTAAACCGCCGATCACAGTTGGGCCGGTCCAGCCAGGACTTGGGTGGGCTGCCACTCCAACAGGTTTATCGATGACAACTACGTCGTCGTCCTCAAAGAGCACCTGCATACCGGGCACTGGCTCGGCGGCGACCACAACACCTTCGGTTGTGGTTCCGGCAAGCACATGTGTATCTAGAAGTTCAGTGTCAATTTGAAATATCGATCCCGGTTGCAGTCGATCACCTTTAGTTACCCGGCGGCCGTCGACCAAAACCCCACCACTACCTGCTAACTCCCCCGCACGGGTTCGGGACAGGCCGAGAAGCCGCATCAGCGCAATATCTACACGTTCACCGGCTAAGCCCTCAGGGACCGGGACTAGTCGTTCGCTCATCAGGCGGCGCTCATCAGGCGGCGCTCATCAGGCGGCGCTCATCAGGCGGCGCTCATCAGGCGGCAGCGACCGGAGCAACTGCCCCCTTATAGTTCACGCCAAAGAGGGTGAGGGCCACCATAAGAATTGCGGAGCTGACGACGCACATATCTGCGACGTTGAACACTGGCCAATAAGGCAGCTGGATGAAATCCACGACATACCCTCGACCTACTCCAGGAGCTCGGGTAAGTCGATCAATTAGATTGCCGATGGCGCCACCAAGTAGACCACCTAAGGCAACCGCCCACCAAATACTGCCAAGGCGAGTCGCAGTGCGAATAATCACGGTGATCACGGTGATCGCAATCAACGAGAAGATCCACGTAACACCGGTGCCAAGACTAAAGGCGGCCCCGGTGTTTTCGACATAACTCAAGCGCAGCCAATCTCCGGCCAAATTTATCGGACCCTCGCCACCAACCCCCATGCGCGGGCGCATGGTGCTAAGTGCCCAACTCTTGGTCCACTGATCCAGAGCTATCACAGCTACCGCAACAAGTGCGACAACGATCATGCTCTTCGAGCGAATATTGCGCGAAGTCACCCTGACACTCTACGGGGGCCGCAGCTGTGCCGTTTCACGGTGTCAGAGCGCCGGTTAGTAGCGCTCTTCAGCTTGTTTACAAACTAGACATAATGTTGCCCGCGGGAACGCCTGAAGGCGGTACTTGCCGATGGGCTTTCCGCAGGATTCGCACGCTCCATATGTGCCGTCATCGATGCGGGCAAGTGCATGGTGCACCTGGAGCAGCATGTCGCGGGCATTATTCGCCAGGGACATCTCGTGCTCCCGCTCAAATGTCTTACTGCCAGCGTCAGCTTGGTCATCGCCAGCACCGTCACCGGAGTCTTGGATCAGGGCAACGAGGCCTTCCTCGGTTGAGACGATTTCCTCTTCTAGGCGAATGACCTCTAGGTCGAGTTCGGCGCGAACATCACGTAATTGCGCGGCCGTCCATGGAGTCTTATCCTCCCGAACTACCGGCACCTTCTTAATCACCGGCTTCTTGACCGGCTGCTTTTGGTCGCCCGTGACCTTCTTTGCCGGGGCCACCTTCTTTGCCGGGGCCACCTTCTTTGCCGGGGCCACCTTCTTTGCCGGGGCCACCTTCTTTGCCGGGGCCACCTTCTTTGCCGGGGCCACCTTCTTTGCCGGGGCCACCTTC
>SHUQ01000051.1 GCA_009694585.1 Candidatus Nanopelagicales bacterium
TGACATCTGGCAGCGCTCCAATGTAGGCTCGAAATTCGGCAACTAGCACGATGGTAGCGGTGCCCAACACCTAAGTCGCTAACGGCTCAAAACACCTGCGACTATCGTGAGCACATGCGCCGCCTCATAGAACTGTCCCGCTATGTAGTAGCCGTTCCCGCCATCGGCACGATTATCGGATCCTTCGTTTTGATGATCCTCGGGGTTTGGGAAATCGGGGTCTCGATCGTCAACCTCATCAATCACTCGGTAACCGTCAAGCAATCAGTCGTGGGGATCTTGACCGCCGTCGACACCTTGCTCCTGGCGACGGGGCGCCGGCGCTCTGGTGCTAGGACTAGCCGCCTTCACCTACGCCACACACAAGCGCTAGTGCGCGCATGACGTCCACCACACCGGCACCGCGCTGGTTCACCGATACCGATGAGGGCCACTCACATTGGTATATCGAACGCATTCGCGCAATGGCCGCCGAAGGTACCGACCTGGGCGGTGAAGCTCGCCTGGTCGACGCCATGGTGCCGCGCGGTTCGCGCATTCTGGATGCCGGCTGCGGCCCCGGTCAGGTCGGTGCCGTCCTGCATGCGGGCGGGCACGAGGTTGTCGGGGTCGACGTTGACCCAGAGCTAATTGCGGCGGCCAAGGCCGACCATATGGGCCCAACTTGGCTAGTTTCTGATTTATGCGAACTTGACCTTTCAACCCAAGGTCAAAGTGAGAAATTTGATGCCGCCGTCATCGCCGGCAACGTGCTCGCCTACGTCGCCCCCGGCACCGAGGAGCAGGTGCTTAGGCGCATTGCGCAGCATCTGAAGCCCGATGGTTTCGCGGTGGTTGGCTTCCACACCGATCGATACGAGATTGACGAGTTCGATAAACACCTAACCGGCTCCGGCTTTACCCTCGAACACCGGTTTGCCACCTGGGATCTACGCCCATGGCGGGCCGACGCCGACTTCGCGGTGAGCGTGCTACGCCTACCCGCCAAGTGAGCCAGACCCCAAAAAGCGCGTGAAACCCCGCTTAGTGGATAAGGTAATGCGATTCATAAAGAATGGGGGCGGCCGGGTGAAGTACGGAGTCAATAACGACGGGATGTACGAACCGGATGCACTGAAGCGTCCGAACGCTAAGTAGTTCTGAGGTAAGTAAGCGGGGCGGGTGATTTCTCACCCGCCCCGCTTTTTCGTAGTATTTCGCTTCCAATACCCGCTATTTCGGTATATATTGCTTTTTTGTGGCGCAATTACGGATATCTGAGGCCGCCGAGCTTCTGGCTGTCAGTGACGACACGGTTCGGCGCTGGATCGACACCGGCCGGCTAACCGCAAGTTCGGGTGCGACCGGTCCAATGACCGTCGACGGCGCCGCCGTGGCGGCCCTGATGGCGCAGGCAGCCCCTCGCCTGCCTGCCCCCGTTCCCACTTCCGCCCGTAATCGCTTCAGTGGCATCGTGACCCGCGTCGAGCGTGATGGCGTCATGGCCCTCGTTGAGATTCAGGCCGGCCCGCACCGGGTGGTTTCATTGATGAGCCGCGAGGCCGCAGATGAACTTGGACTTGAGACCGGGGTGCGCGCCGCCGCAAGTATCAAAGCCACCAATGTTGTTGTCGAGCTAGAGGAATCCGGATGAAGTTCACCGGTCTTGTCGGCATCGCAGTTGCCGGTTCACTCATTGCACTAAGTGGAGCCGCACCGACCAAGGCCGCAACTTATGAAGCAAGTCCAACCGCAATCATCGTGCCGAGTGGCACCATCACAATTTCAGCGGCGTCCTCACTGACCGATGTTCTACCCGTGATCGCGGCAGCATTTGAAAAGCGGTTTCCGAAGGTTAAGGTGAAGTTTAACTTCGGCGGGAGTTCAACCCTGGTTGAACAATTAAATGCTGGGGCTCCCGTCGATGTTATCGCAACTGCATCCGAGCCAACTATGGCAAAAGCACTCGCCGCTGGCACCGCGGTTGCACCAATCCTTTTTGCCAAGAACACCATGGCAATTGCAATGCCGGCTGGTAATCCAGCGCATGTCACCGCCCTTACCGACCTCGCCCGACCCGGCGTGCTTGTCGCCATCTGCGATGTCGCGGTGCCATGCGGGGCGGCCGCGCGTGACCTGTTCAAGAATGCGAATATCACGGTGACACCGGTAACCCGCGAGCTTGATGTGCGAATGGTCCTAGCAAAAGTCGTTGCCGACGAAGTCGATGCCGGGATTGTCTATGTCACCGACGTTAAGTGGGCCAGATCCAAGGTCACCTCGGTTACGATCCCATCGGCGCTCAATGTGATCACCAGTTACCCGGTCGCGGCAGTCAAGGCTTCGGCAAATCCGGTGGCCGCAAAAGCATTCGTACAATACCTGCGCTATTCATTTAGTGCTCAGGGAATCCTTCGAGCTTATGGGTTCATGAACCCGTGAACAGGAGCCGACCAACTTCCTCACGGCCGCTATTCCTCTTGATTCCCGGCCTAATCGCGATCGCCTTCTTGGTAATACCACTGATCGGGCTCCTTGCCGAAGCCCCGTGGGGTTCATTCGGGGCGATCCTGACCTCCCCGGTCGCCCTCGATGCGCTACGAATCTCCCTGATCACCTCGATCGCTGCCACCGGGGTTGCCATCGTGATTGGCACCCCACTGGCCTGGCTGTTGGCGCGCGAAATTTTGCCCGGAACCCGGGTGCTGCGCGCCATGGTGATTGTGCCGCTGCTGCTACCACCGGTTGTTTCCGGCGTAATCTTGTTGACAGCATTTGGCCGGCGCGGGCTAGTCGGGCAATGGCTTTACTCAGGGTTTGGCGTCCAGCTGCCATTTACGACAGCCGGGGTGATCATCGCCGAAACTTTTGTCGCAATGCCATTCTTGATCATCACCATGGAAGGCGCCTTTAGGTCACTTGATGGTCGTTTCGAAGACGCCGCAACCACTTTGGGCGCATCGCCGTGGACCACCTTTAGGCGCATCACCTTGCCCCTAGTGGGCCCATCGCTTGTCGCCGGAGCCGTCCTTTGCTGGGCCCGGGCCCTCGGCGAATTCGGTGCCACCATCACCTTCGCCGGCAATTTCCCTGGAGTCACCCAATCGATGCCGCTGGCTGTCTATCAAGCCCTTGAAACCGATAGGTCAACCGCTATTGCTTTGAGCCTGGTGATGCTCACCGTTTGCATAATTGTCCTAGTCGCCCTGCGCGGCCGCTACCTTAGGCCGGCATCCTCATGAGCGTTACTGCCAACTTCACTTCGCATCGAGGTGAGTTCACCCTCAAGTTCAAAGCACAGTTCGAAGCCGGCACGGTGATCGCAATACTCGGGCCAAATGGTGCGGGCAAATCCACTTTGCTTAGAACCATTGCCGGCCTGAATGCGGTTGATACCGGATCTATCACTATCAACTCTGTCACCGTTGACGAAGCACTAAAAATATTTCTGCCACCACCGGCCAGATCGGTTGGATTTGTCTTTCAGGACTACGCAATATTTCCCCACCTGACCGTCTTGGCGAATGTCGCATTTGGCCCGAGATCACGTGGGAGTGGCCGCAAGGCCGCTGACCAACTTGCCCACGAAGTGCTGATCCAACTCGGTATCGACGATCTCGCCGAACGTCGGCCCGCCTCACTCTCAGGTGGTCAAGCGCAACGTGTTGCACTGGCACGAGCGTTGGCAACTAAACCTGATGTGCTGCTGCTTGATGAACCACTTGCCGCCCTCGACATTCAAACCCGATCCAAGATCCGCATCGAGCTGGCCCAGCAACTCTCAACTTTTGGTGGCTGCACGGTTCTTGTCACCCATGACCCCCTTGACGCGATGCTGCTGGCGGATCGCGTCATCGTGTTGGAAAGTGGAGCCGTAGTGCAAGATGCAACTCCTGCTGAAATAGCCCGGCGCCCTGCGACCCCTTACGCTGCCGCACTTATCGGGGTCACCTTGCTGCACGGCACCATCAGCCACGGTGAGCTAGCACTTGACGATGGCGGCACCTTGCATACGGCCGATCTTGCGGCATCCGGGCCGGTGCTCGCGGTGATTCGCCCCGAGTCAGTTTCGGTGCACCGCGTGCAGCCAGAAGGTAGCCCGCGCAATGTCTGGCCCGGCACGATCACGGCCCTGGAAGCCTCCCATGATCGGGTGCGGGTGCAAGTTGCTGGCCCACCCGCGGTGGTCGCGGCGGTCACACCCGGGGCGGTTGCCGAAATGGGATTGGCGCCTGGCACCCGGGTGTGGCTCAGCGTCAAAGCCGTCGACCTTGATGTTTATCCGACCTAGTTTTATGCGGCCCATGGTGATCAAACAAGCCCGCACTAGATTGCCGGTGTGGCCAAACCACTAAATGAGTTGGTGCACCCCACCTGGGTGGAGGCACTATCGGGCGAAGAAGAAACGATCGCCACCATAGGTGAATTTCTCCGTGCCGAGACCGCGGGCGGGCGCCCATGGCTACCAGCCGGTGAGCACATCTTGCGGGTATTCTCCCAACCACTGCCCGACGTACGAGTACTGATCGTCGGCCAAGATCCTTACCCAACCCCCGGGCACCCGATCGGACTATCCTTCGCGGTCGCACCGAATGTGCGGCCGCTGCCGCGTAGTTTGCAAAATATTTTCAAGGAGTTAGCAGGCGATCTAGGCATCGAGGGTCCACCCCATGGGGATCTTTCAGCATGGACTAACCAGGGCGTACTGCTACTTAATCGCGTACTAACTGTGCAGGCCGGTAAATCCGGTAGCCACCGAGGCATCGGCTGGGAGCAAGTGACCGACGCCGCTATCAAGGCTCTCGTTGATCGTGACGATCAGCCACTTGTCGCAATTTTGTGGGGCAAGGATGCCCAGTCCCTCGCACCTGCACTACCCGATGTCCCAATCATTGCGAGTGCACATCCGAGCCCGATGTCGGCTGATCGAGGATTCTTCGGCTCTAAACCATTTAGCCGGGCCAACGATTTTCTTTATGAACTCGGTGCCGATCCGATCAACTGGTCACTTACCTAGCAACCGGTTGGTGCTGAGTGCGCGCGTTTTTGTCGTGAAATCGTCATTTTTAGTCGATTTCACGACAAAAACGCGCGCACCCACGCCAACTAAGAAGGGACGTCTTGCAGCGCTGCGACCCGCACCATTACGTCCTTGTGCACGAAATACTCTGAGACAAATGACATGAATGGCACTGTGCCGGCAATTAAAATTCCAAGAGTGCGCCAGATGCTGTACCGCATCCGAAATGCTAGGTCGACACCAACAATTAGATAGATGAAGTACAACCATCCGTGGGCTGTCCAGAGCAGCCGGTAGAGCCCTGGCTTAACATCGGTGTTTGCGTAATCCATGAACCCATAGCCCACAATGAGCCAAATGGTGAGGCAGCCAAGAACTACCCCGGTAACCCAGGCCATGATTCGGTAACGAAGGGCGGCACCACGAATTTTCTCCATGGTGTCAGGTTAACGTGCTGGCAGCTCATGCGAGCGCGGCGGATCGGCACCGGCGCGTTGACACGTGATGCCAGCCACCTTGATCCCAAAAGTCGCTGCCTCTACCACGGCGGCTAGGTCCCTAAGGTCACTGCGGCCCAACCCACGGCCCAGCCAGTGCGCCAAGAAACCACCGCTGAAAGAGTCGCCAGCACCAACGGTGTCGACCACGTTCACTTTCGGCACCTCAAGCACAACGGTCTCGGCCGCCGTGATTACGTGCACTGACTTAGCGCCGTCGGTAAAGAGGACCAGCGCTCCGCTTTCGCGCTGTAACTCCTGAGCCGCGGTCTTTGCATCCAAGGCTGGGCTAATGAACGCAAGATCATCGCCACTTACTTTTACAATATCTGCGCGGGCAAGAACCGCATCAAGCGTGCGAGTGAATACCGCCGATGAATCCATGACACTCGGACGGCAATTCGGATCAATCATCACTAGGCGATCATCTGGCGAAGATTCGACAACGGCGCGCGCGGCGTCGGCAAGGGGCTGCAGCACCAAGCCTAGCGTTCCAGCATGCACAGCGCGGCAATCTGAGCCAATAGCTGCTAACGCAGCATCAGGGGTAACGGCGGTTGCAGAGGTGTTGTCCATCACGAACCGATAAGTTGCGGCACCGTTCTCATCGAGTTCGGCAATCGCCAGCGTGGTTGGCTCGGGTACCTGGCTACCTAATGCGTAATGCACGCCGTCGTCCGCAAGCAGTCGCACCATGCGATTACCAAAGGCATCGGTCGAAATCCCACCTAGGAAGGATGCGGAAACATCAAGACGCGAAATCGTACGAGCCGTATTCAACGGGGCCCCGCCGACGACCGAGGCGAGCACGGTGCCCTCCGCATCGACAATGATGTCGATCAGGGCTTCGCCGATTACATAAATCATGATGGCGTAACCGTAGTCGAAAGATCGTCATCCTTAGCACTCATCTCTTGCGCATCTCGCCACAACCAGCGGCCGTAGACGACGATGGCGAAGGCTGCAAAAATCAACCACTGAATGGCGTAGAAAAGGTTCTGGATCGGGAACGCGACATTGTCGGTAACAACAGTTGGTGGCACCGGCGTTGGGGCCGGCTCGAACGTGGGTTGCTGGGTCTTCAACGTGACATAACCGGGCCTGGTCTCCGGGCCCCAAAGCTTGCGTAACTCCACACTTGAGATCGCGACCAAAGTGCCAGGGTCCGGTCGCGCCTCGCTATAGAACCCCTCGTCGGGTTGCACCACACCGGTGGCAACCACGCCGCCCGACGGTGGGATCGCACCCGGCGCGCTGGCATCCGGGAGCCAGCCGCGCAGCACCGCGATCAGCGAGCCATCGGTTAGTCGCAGCGGGGTCACCACCCAGACTCCGGGCCGGTCACTAAATGACCGGTGCAACACCATGACCTGGCCGGCGGACTCGTAGTTGCCTTCAGCAAGGACGGGCTGGCCGATCAACTCATTGGCCAAGGAGCCACCGGGTTCGGCCAACTCTTCGACAGGGCGCGGTGCGGACTGCGCAGCTTGCTCGGCTTGGATGATGTCCTGAGTCCGATCCCACTGCCACCGCCCTAACACGACGCAGCCGATCATAAAGATGATCGCAAGCACGGCGAACCCAAGCCAACGTGGCGTGATAGCCGTGCGCAGCATCGCCCTAGGAGTTGGGCGGTTGCTCATCTGCTCCTCGTTCAACGGCCTCTTTCGTCAGCTCGCGATCCTCTGCTTGTTCTTTGTCATCGCGTCCCATCGGCAGGTCCGGGTTAATGCGCTTCATCTGCCGATTAAGTGACAACCAAAGTAGCGCCAAGGCCACACCAAGTGCGAGGACAAAAAGCCCGGCGATGGGCCCGGCACTGTCAATCAGCTTGCCGAGTTCGTTGGTCGAATCTGGCTCCATTACCTACCCCTTAGCCCTTCGAATAAATCATCTTCTGGCAGCTCAGTGACAACCGTTGATCGCGCCAGTTGGAAATCCTCGGTAGGCCACACAGATTTTTGCAGGTCCATCGGCACGGCGAACCAGCGCCCTTGCGGGTCAATTTGCGTTCGATGAGCCAACAATGCTTGGTCACGCACCTCAAACCAGTCAGCGGCGTCAACACACGTGGTGATGCGGTCGGCATCCTCGGGTCGATCCTCCCAGTTCTTTAACCAATCATCGTATGGGGATTCCAGATCGGCATCGGTCATGGCCAGATGCAAAGCGAGTACTCGCTGCTTGCTGAATTGCTGGTTGTAGTAAACCTTTGGAACCTGCCACGGTGCACCGCCAACACCGGGGTACTGGTTTGGGTCCGCGGCTGCATCAACTGCGGTCATGGTGACTTCATGGGTGCGAATGTGATCAGGATGCGGATAGCCACCTTTTTCATCATAGGTGGTCACCACTTGGGGTTGGAATTTTCGAATCAGTGCGACCAGTGGTTCCGCAACCACTTCGAGTGGCAGATCCGCAAAGCAACCAGGTGGCAGCGGTGGCAGCGGGTCACCCTCCGGAAACCCAGAATCGGGGAAACCCAACCATCTGTGACGCACCCCCAAAATTTCAGCGGCCCGCGCCATCTCCTTTCGGCGCACCGCTTCCAATCCCAGTTCGGCAACCTCGGCCGCTGCCTCGGCATTTAGGACGTTCCCGCGCTCACCACCGGTGCAGGTGACCACCATGATTTCGATGCCCTCCGCCGCATATTTAGCCGTTACCGCGGCACCCTTACTCGACTCATCATCGGGGTGGGCATGGACCGCCATGAGGCGCAGGGCTCGGTGCACAGGCATTAGTGTGGCATTCGTGCCTTCGCCATTTCGCCGGGACCAACTCTCCCCGGAGATGATCACCAGATATGGGCTAGATCGCCGGCCTTGGGGCACCATTATCGGCACCACAATCTTGATAGTGGGTTTCATCGCCGCCCTCACTTTCGTCACCATCGGGCTAAATCGTCCGCCGCTGAATGCGACCTTGATCACCTGGGATGACGTCGCACCTGACCACGTGACAGTTACCTTCGACGTGCAACGCACTGCATCTGAGAATGTCACCTGTGTAATACGTGCCCAAGACAAGTCACGGGCCGATGTCGGCTACGCCCCTATCACAATTGCGCCCGGCGCAGCCACCGTGCGCATTGACTACGAACTTCGCACCTTGGCACCGGCCTATGTCTTGGAGCTATTGGGATGCAGCGTTGGGCCCACCGCCGATGTACGAGGACCGCAATTTCCACCTGGAGTCGTACCCCCGGACCAACCTTGGACCCCGTAATTCATAACGATTTTCTAGCACAGTTACCCCTTTCGTGAATTGACCGTTACCCTCGTCTTTCATGAGCGAAGTGACCTGGCTGACCCAAGAGGCATACGACCGACTTCAGGGCGAACTTGTAGAACGCGAAGGCCCAGGCCGCACTGAGATCACCAAGCGCATTGAGCTCGCGCGTGAAGAAGGTGACCTAAAGGAGAACGGCGGCTATCACGCTGCCAAAGAGGAGCAGGGCAAGAGCGAAGCC
This sequence comes from Candidatus Nanopelagicales bacterium, assembly GCA_009694585.1. Classification (GTDB taxonomy): domain Bacteria; phylum Actinomycetota; class Actinomycetes; order S36-B12; family S36-B12. The sequence goes on from SHUQ01000051.1 coordinate 8,969, forward strand.
CGTATTCGTCAATTGCAGCAACTCCTCGAAAGTGCTCAAATCGGAGTCCCAGATGCCGAGGAGGACGAAGTCGCCCAGGGCAAAGTCGTAACCGTTCGATTCCCATCCGATGGCGAAGTCGAGAAGTTCTTGCTCGGCTCACGCGAAGAGGCCGCCCATGCCTCGATTGAGGTCTACTCGCCTACTTCACCACTTGGATCAGCGGTGATGAACAAGCGGGTTGGTGAAAGTGCGACTTACCAACTCGCAAATGGCAACGAGATGTCGGTAGATATAGTCAAAGTCGAACCTTATCTTCGCTAGCGCGCAGTAGCATTACGGTACTTGCGAACTGCAAGTGGCGCAAATATCCCGATGAGGACCGCGCATGAAATCAGGGTGTAGAGCGCAGCGTGGTCAAGTGACCAATAGTGCGGTTGAATGCCGGTCGGGTTACCGAAAAGTTCGCGAGTAGCTAAAACCAGAGTGGAAATCGGGTTATAGGCGGCTATCGGTTGCAGCCAATCCGGCATCGATGAGATCGGCACAAACGCATTAGACAGGAAAGTAAACGGGAATAACCAAACGAGCCCTGCTGTGTTGGCTGTCTCCGGATTCGGCACACTTAAGCCGATCCAGGCCCCCACCCATGCCACGGTATACGCGAAGAACAGTAAAAAGGCATAGGCCAATACAGCGCTGAACAGACCGCTGTTAATGCGCCAGCCAACGAGCAAACCGGTAATACTCAGCACCGTTAGTACCAAAATTTGGCGCACTGCATCGGCGAATGTTCGCCCCAGCAGCACCGCGGACGGCGACATCGGTAAAGCTCTAAAACGATCAATGATGCCGCGGCTCATATCTTCTGCCAGCCCAACCGTGCTTGCTGCCGCTGCGAAAGCAACTGTCTGACCGAAAATACCGGGCATCAGGTATTGCCGGTAAGCATTTGCCGCATCCGCCGCACTCGCCCCATCACCGGGGATGGGGATCGCGCCACCGAATACATAGGCAAAGAGCAGCACGAAGATAACTGGTTGAACGAGGGAGAAGAAGAGCAGCTCAGGTACTCGAAGGGTCTGGATGAGATTTCGGCGCGCAACGACAAATCCATCATGCAAGGCCCAGCCGTAAATGGGTCGGCGCAGTGCGACCGGGTGACCCACCGTTATTGCGCTCATCGCCTGCGGGCTCCTCTTCGACGAGTTGGTTCAGGGCGTTGGGTTTCGTCTTCTGCAAGGTGACCGGTCAGCGACATGAAGACGTCGTCCAAGGTCGGACGGCGCAACATGATGTCGATAATTTCGATTTGCTCTAGATCAAGTGCTCGAATAGCACCAACCAACACCATCGAACCCCCGCTAACGGGTGCTGAGACCTTGTTGTCTTCGATTAGCGGGTGCCCGGAGATTACCGACCCTAAAGCCCGCGCGGCACGTTCGGCCGCAGCGGCATCATGGAGGGTTACCTCGATGCGATCGCCACCAATTCGATCCTTTAGCTGCTCCGCGGTGCCGTGGGCGATCACGTGTCCGTGGTCAATTACGACAATGTCCTGAGCTAATTGATCGGCTTCCTCGAGGTACTGGGTTGTCAACAAGACCGTGGTGCCGTCGGCGACCAAGTCATTGATGACCTGCCACATCCCCAGCCGGGAGCGCGGATCGAGCCCGCTGGTCGGTTCGTCCAGGAACAAGATCTCCGGTCGAGCAATCAGACTTGCCGCTAGGTCAAGGCGCCTGCGCATGCCACCGGAGTAGGTGCGGACCGGTCGATCCGCCGCGTCATCGAGGCCGAATGAGGTCAGCAACTCCTCAGATCTGGCTTTTACATATCCCGGAGTCAGATGGAATAAGTCACCGAACATCCGTAAATTTTCGCGCCCGGTTAAGTACTCATCAACCGCCGCGTACTGGCCTGTTAACCCGATCATCCGTCGCACTTGATTTGCCTGCTTGACCACGTCGAACCCGGCTACCTCGGCATGGCCGCTGGTTGGCTTCAACAAGGTGCTGAGAATGCGCACCATCGTGGTCTTACCGGCACCATTGGGCCCTAATAGGCCCACCACCTGACCCCTTTGCACTACGAGATCCATGCCGTCAAGGGCTTTAACTTCGCCGAAGGTGCGACTGATGCCTTCGGCGCGCACCGCTGGTTGACCTGACATGAACGAAAGCCTACCTGTCGAGAATTTCGTATCCTGCTTCGATTAGTTGATCAAGGAGTTCATCACGCTGCTCTGGGCCCCGGGTTTCAACTTGCACCACGATGTCGACCTCATCAACCGATAACCCTGGATCGAATCTATTGTGTTCAATTTCGACGACATTTGCATTCGATTTACGGACGGTTTCGAGTAGTTGGGCGAGTGAACCCGGTCGATCAAGTACCCGAACCCGAACCGTTAGGAAACGGCCCGCAGCAGCCATGCCGAACCTGATGATGCGCATCAGCAGCAGTGAATCAACATTGCCCCCGCTGACGACCACCGCGATCGGTGGCTCAAAATCCGCCGGACGCGCAAGTACGGCTGCGGTTGCCGCGGCACCTGCAGGTTCCACAAGTAATTTCGCCCGCTCGAGCAGCATCAGCACGGCGCCGGCAATCTCACCCTCAGAAACGGTGACGATGTCGTCAACGAGATCGGCAACGATCTCAAATGGCACCGCACCGGGTAGTCCAACCGCGATGCCATCGGCCATGGTGTTCATGGTTGTCAGCGCGATCGGGGCGCCAGCTTTAAGTGATGCCGGGTAAGCCGCGCCTTGTTCTGCTTGCACGCCAACAACCCGAACATCAGGCCTAACAGACTTGATCGCTAACGCCACCCCGGCGAGTAAACCGCCGCCGCCCGTGCACACCACCACGGTTTTTACATCAGGCATCTTTTCGATGATCTCCAGGCCCAACGTGCCCTGACCCGCGACTACGTCAGCATTGTCGAATGGGTGAATAAGTACCGCACCGGTACGAGCGCTGAATTCCTGCGCTGCCTCAAGTGCCGTTTCAATAGTCGGGCCGGCAAAAAAAACCTCGGCTCCGTAGCCCTTCGTAGCTTCCACTTTTGGGATGGTGGCCCCATCTGGCATGAAGACCGTAACTTTGGCACCAAGTAGTTGACCGGCGACCGCTACCCCTTGGGCGTGGTTACCCGCACTTGCGGCAACGACCCCGCGCGCGCGGTCAGCGGGCGACAGCTGGGCGATCTGGTTGTAAGCACCACGGATCTTGAAAGATCCGGCACGCTGCAAGTTCTCGGTCACCAACATGACCGGCCCACCGACTAGATCCTCCAGCCACCTGGCGCCAGCCAACGGGAGCTCGCGAATCACCCCGTGCAGGCGCGCCGCTGCTTGCTCTATATCGATCAACGTTGGTCGCACCGCACCGGTCATGAGCTTGATCCTTCCACTGCGGCTTTGCCCGGCAGTGACCGCTGGGCCGCCAGGTGAGCATTGGATGCCGCGCGCCGGCCAGCCGCCCCGGCCGACCCTTTATCGGTGCGAACGGCACCCGAGTAGCCGCCCCAAGCCCCGCGGGCTGAGGTGTTGGCGCGATGAAAGTCACTTATCTCAGTGGCCTTCCCCCGCAGCACCAATTCACCCGCTTTTCGACCGACTCGACCTTTGCCATGTTCGGCAAATACTTGATCGCGAGCCCCATCACGTGCCTCCTTAAGCCGCTCCTCTATCCGCGCAATATAGGAGCGATAGAAACTTACCCTCGCGGTGTGCGCCGTGTGCGGCTTTGTTGAACGTGACCAGTGCCCACCGGATTTCTTCCAGGCTACATAGGACTCACTTTGCCAGCCACCTAAGCCGAGCCAAGCTTGTGCCGAGAATGTCATCTGCACCGCTAAGGAAGCAAAGAGAGCTTCAATAGCATCTAGATCACCCGGCATGCCATATGCCATGACATAAGTGGAGTTGCTCGCAATATCAACGTGAGCGTCATTGGTGTGCGCAACCGCGATGAACAGCGATATCAGGTGTTGATTTGCTCTCTTGCCTTTTTCGCCGATGGTTACCGTGCGAATTTCCGGGCTTTGGCGCATTTCAATTTTAGCGGTGTGCGCTCTAGCAAACGCAAGATCAACACTTGCTGCGGTGGCCAATGCTTGGGCCTTCATTAAATAAGCGTCCGCCTCGGCGGCATTGTCGGTGCGTTCAGCTTTAGCAAGTAGCGCACTTATTCGTTCAATTGACATATGGGCCCACAGTGAGTCCGGCACCTTGAAATGCGCCCTGTAGCACCAGGGCGGCTTCGGAGCCCAGGACTTCGCAGACCAGCCAGCACATGGTGGTCGTAAAAGCA
>SHUQ01000052.1 GCA_009694585.1 Candidatus Nanopelagicales bacterium
AAGTTGCACCCATTAACAACAACCTGATTCTCGCCTACCTTGGCCAGCACGTGCTTGGGCTACCCAAGTCGTACTAGCCCCCAGCAAAAGAAATAGCCGGGCTTAGATCGGCAGCCCCGGCCGGTCGACGCCGACTATTTGCGCACCGCAAAAGAAGCGGAAGACATCCCGATCACCGTGGCCGCCCACACCGCTGCTACGCCAAAAACTTTGTACCGACTCTGGGCAAAGGTCCAACAAGCTGGTGCCATTGACTTTGACCTCACCAAATCTAATGCTGCGTGCCACCGCCATCGCGGCTTCGATATCAGTACCGAAGACGTACCCGGCCAATCCATACGGGGACGCATTCGCCAGTTCAATCGCTGCGTCAATGGAGCTGGCCGCGTGGACAGTAACCACCGGCCCGAATAGCTCCTCAACACATCGCTCCTCAGCCGCACCGGTTACTACCCGTGGTGGCCAGAACCAGCCGGGTAAATCTGGCCCGGCGCAAACTTGGTGCACGGTTGCGCCCCCACGCACTAGTTCGTCTATCCGCGCTTGTAATTGATCACGGTGTTCGCGATATGAAAGCGGGCCCATCACCGCTTCGGGGTCGTCATGTGCGCCGATCGCAATACTCCCAAGCTCGGAAAGCAGGGCTGCCACCAACTCTTGCTCAAGAGCCGGGGGCACGTAAATTTTGCCCGGCCCTTCACACCATTGCCCGTTGAGCTTTGTCATTCCGGTGGCAATACTTCTTGCTGCCTTACCGATATCGGCATCTGGCATGATGATCACCGGATTATTGCCGCCAAGTTCGAGCTGCACTGCCTTGAAATCTGCGACGGCGGCGATCGCGATCGCCCGACCCGTGGCCACCGAACCCGTGAACGAAATACACCTAATGCGCGGATCGGTCGTTAATTGGACGCCGACATCAGCACCGCCATGAACCATTTGGAAAACACCAGACGGTAGGCCAGCGCCCGCAATGGCTTCTGCCAGCACATTGCAACCAAATGGTGCCCGCTCCGGTGGCTTCAAAATTACCGGTGCGCCAGCCGCAAGGGCGTATGCGCACTTTTTGGCGGCGATCGCGGCCGGCGCATTCCAAGGCACCAGTACGGCGGTCGGACCCCAAGGTATGCGCAGGATCTCGACCGGCCGATCTCTCTCGCCGAGCTCTTCCACCAAGGCACCGCTTTGCATCTGTCCGACAGCGTCCCGGAAGGATCCTGCCAACGACCCACCAAACAGTCGGGCTATGGAAAGCACTACACCCGACCCAACTGACTCAGCTGCGCCGATGCGATCGCCACGCTCATCCAATTCATCAGCAACCCGGAGCAAGGCGGCGGCGCGATCAGAGATACTAAGGAGACGCCAGCTTCCGGATTTGTCGACTCGATCTGCGGCCCCGATAGCGCGATCTACCGCTGCGGGATCAGTCTGAGCCACTTGGGCGATGAACTCACCGGTGGACGGATTGGTCAGCTCGATATCCAGAGTCTGACTAGGAGCGCACCGCACACCATCGATCAGGTCAAGTTGGGCTTCCATCTCAAATATTCTCAAAGTAGCGCTCGAGTTCCCAATCTGTGACCGCATGCTGGAAGCATTCCCACTCCCACGCCGCCGCTGACCCATACTGCTCGACAACCTCTGGACCAAAGTGGCGCATGATGAATTCACTCGACGCAAAGCGCTCCGCGGCGGCGCCGAGGTTCTTCGGGAACTGCTCGGTGGCCGACTTCACCTGATATGCATCCCCGGTTCGTTCTGGGCCTGGATCGATATCGCGTTCGATACCGTCACTAACCGCGGCAAGGAGCCCGGCGATCGCAAGATAGGGGTTGATGTCGGCGCCCGGTACCCGCCATTCAACTCGCATTGCTGCCGGGTCGGTGCCGAGCACCCGACAAGAGACCGTGCGGTTATCCACCGCCCAAGTTGCGCCGTGGCCGGCGAAATCACCTGAGTTTGTGCGCCGGTAGGAATTAATAGTTGGCGCGTACCAGGCCATCAAATCGGGTGCGGTCTCAAGAATGCCGCCCATCACCTGACGCATGGTGTTGCTGATGTGGTGCGGCTGCGTATCGGACCACATTACTTGTGCTGCGGCTCCGGAGGCCGCAAGATCGCGCAGTGACAAATGTATGTGCCCGGAAGATCCAACGCCATCGGCTTGTGGTTTCGGCAAGAAAGTTGCCGACAGGCCGGCTTGCGCGGCAACATCTTTGACCGCCAACTTGAACAGCACATGACGGTCCGCCATATCCAAGGCATCGCCGTAGGTGAGGTTGATCTCCCATTGCCCCAAGCCCCACTCGCCTTGGCTCATCTCAACGTTCATCCCGGATTCGTCTAACACATTGCGCAGCCGTCGGAAGAATGGCTCCCAAGGATTTACTTGCTGCACGGTGTAGTCGGAATGAATCAGGGTGCTCGGAGTTCGGGTGTGATACCCCGCCTGCCGCAATTGATCGTAACTTTCGCGATAAAGATGAAACTCTAATTCGGTGCCAACCCCTGCTGCTAACCCACGCTCAGCCAGTGCCGAAACCTGTCGCTGGAGGATTCTTCGAGGGGTGATCTCCACCGGGGAACGATCATGCTCCTCGACGATGTCAGCCAGCACGATCGCCGTGCCATCGAGCCACGCTGCATTGATGAGAGTCGACATATCCGGGATCAGCAGAAAGTCCCGCCAACCGGTGTGCCAACCTGCATATGCTGATTGGTATCCGATGTCTTGCGGGAGATCCCAGCCAAATGTGCAGGCGGAAACCGCGACCCCGCGCTCAGCAAACTCGGTCAGCCGTTTCGGCGCCAGTCGCTTGCCGATGAGACGCCCATGCATATCAGGCGCAGCAACAATTACGGTGTCGAAATCGCCATTTAACAAATCCTGCATAGACAGCACGTTCTTCATCGGGTTAGCCACCCGCCATCCACCGCAAGTTGAGTGCCGGTGATGTATGACGCGGCATCTGAGAGCAGGAATGAAGCTGCCCGAGCGATATCTTCGGGCTCACCAACGCGCGGCACCAAAAGGCGCTGACTCATAAACGCCATTGCTTCGGGACCGGTGATGTCGCCACCGGTGAAGTGGGTATTAATCGGGCCCGGCGCAATGGCATTCACCCGAATACCCTTCGACGCCAGCTCAACGGCCAAAGCTTTGGTTAGCATCTTTACGCCACCCTTGGACGCGTTGTAGTGCACCTGACAATTTCCACTTGATGACACCACTACTTCGGCCTCAACGGTGGTCATATTGACCATCGCGCCACCATGTGTCATGACCCTAGATGCCGCCTGCGCCACGATGAATGGGCCTTTCATGTTGATGTCGACAACAAAATCCCATTCCTCATCGGTGACGGTATCAAGACCAGACATAGTGACGACACCGGCGTTGTTGACGATCAGATCAAGGCGGCCGAATTTATCCACCACGTCATTTACCGCCTTTTCAATAGCCACGCGATCGCGCACATCCGCAGTGAAGGCGGCTGCGATACGACCGTCATCGGTAATGATCTTTGCTGTCGCATCGGCAAGTTCCATTTTAATGTCGACACAGGCGACACTGGCTCCGTCATCAGCCAGTTGCTTTGCGATTGCCCGTCCGATACCTGAACCTGCGCCGGTAACAAAAGCAACTTTGCCTTTATGGTCAATGATCATGATGTGCTCCACTTTGTCGCTTCTGAAATAAGCCAATTGAAAATCGGATCTACGCCCGCGTGCATTTCTGGGTGCCACTGAACCGCGAGAACTCGGTCTTGAGTTGATTCAACGGCCTCCACGGTGCCGTCCGGTGCCCATGCCACAATTCGCAACCCATTGCCAGGATCAGCAATTGCCTGATGGTGGTAACTATTGACCGCGACGTTGCCTTCGGCATCAACATCGGTGCCTAGTGCCACCTTGAGCATTGAATCCGCAGCAACCGCGACACTGTGCCGGCGCACTGACCGATGCTCATCGGTTTCGAAATGCGAGAATCCATCTACTTCTGAAAGGTGCTGGACCAAGGTGCCGCCCCGCGCGACGTTTACCACCTGGCAGCCGCGGCAGATAGCGAGAATCGGGATTCCGTATTCAATGGCCGTCGAAACCAACCCAAACTCAAACTCATCACGCTCTGGGTCATGCCGCGTGGATTCAGGTACCGGCTGCATGTTGTACCGGTGTGGATCAACATCTTCACCGCCACTGAGCAGTAATCCGTCAAGGTACTTGACGATGTCACCTGGGTTCACTGATCGCGGAATCATTACCGGAACACCGCCGGCGCCACTCACCGCTTCGCAATAGTCAGCGAACGCCCCATAGAGGTGGGCACCGGCAATACCCTTCGGGATGGCGCCTAGCCCACTTGCCTCAATTACCCGCGTAGTGATACCGATGAGGGGCGCCTTCATGAGAAATCAGTCTCACGAATTATTGCGTGCAGGTTGCGCAGGGTTTCATCCATATGCGCCCGAGCAGCTAGGGCCGCTGCATCTGGATCGCCGTCAGCAATCGCCTGATAAATCGCGGTGTGTTGTTGACGGGTTACTTCAACCCGCTGCTCATAAGGCAAATTGTCGGTCGGCATGAACAATTCAGCGCGAGCACGCCGTGAGGCTTCGGTTAACCGCTCATTCTTAACTGCTGCTGATACCGCCGAGTGGAATTGCCCATCGGCTTCGCGAAATGAGCTGTATGAAAACTCATTGCTCGACATCTCCGCGGTAGGCAGAGCCGCAATCGCACGTTGCATCGCCTGCAAATCTAAGGCCGAACGGCGCAATGCGGCTAGAGCGCAAATATGTTGTTCAATAGCGGAGCGAAAATCAATAAGCTCCTCCATGTCGGGGAGATTGGCGCGCAGTAGCTCACGCCACACTGACACTGGAGTGCTCGGTTCATCAACGAAACTGCCGCCCTGCGCGCCCCGGCGAGTCAACAAGTAACCCTCGGCTTCAAGGTGTGCGATGCCCTCGCGCACCGCTTGCCGGCCGACCCCCAACTCAATGGCCAACTGGCGTTGGGCCGGTAGCCGGTAACCGACACCCCATTCGCCACAGGCAATGCGCTCCCGCAGATAGGCCGCGACCTCCTGGCCCGTCCGTACCGTCTGCAACTGCTTCATTTCCATTGGTGCGCACTATGAACCATTGGGTACGTGGTGTCAACCCCGCGACGAGACTCATGAAAAGTGCCGGCGAAATGCTCTCCGTGCCTCACGAAGGAATACCCGCGTAGCAGTAAGAATTATTGGGCATGGAAATCGAGCTGTCGATGAAGTCGTGGGTGTGACCGGGTGGTCGCGGGATAACGCCAGACGCCGACTTTCCGTGGCCGCGACGCGCCCCCCAGGGGGTGGGAGGCAGGTCGCGAGGATGCGAATGGCCGACGCAAACGTCTCTGCGACACACCGAAGACGCCCCCAGGCCGGCTGCTCGCAGCACACGTGCTCGCACCGGGACAAGCAGCTGTACCTCGCCTCGTTCCCCAGTGCCCTACCCGACATCCGCAAAGGCATTCGAGTCAAAGCCAGCTGAACGGACCCGTCATATTTCGCGGGCACTCTAAATTGAGTCACCGGGAGGCTTCGCGGGCAATTTGACTTTAGGCACTACGCCCCGTTGCCGGCCGCGGTCGATGATGGTCGCGAGCACCTTTGGGTCATTCTCATTCAGCCCCGGAATCGAACTGGGCGGACGCGCCCACCCGCTGATATCAAAAGGCGGGTCGAGGAGTTCAACCGGACCATTTTCCGTCTGCACCTCATGAAAACGGCCGCGCGCCCGTAACTGCTCGTGCCGCCAAACCCCGGCAAGCTCATTGACGCGCGCCACCGCAATGCGGCCGGCTGCAAGGCGAGACATAGCCTCCTCGCCCGAAATCGACGCCAACTGCTCGCTGATCAGAGTTTCGAGTTCGACCACATTCGCAAGGCGATCGCTGTTGGTCACAAACCGCGGGTCGGTGCCAAGGGCAGGGTTTTCCAGTAAGGCAGCGGCCAATGATTGCCACTCGCCATCACTTTGTACCGCGATCAAAATGGTGCGCCCATCACTGAGACCAAATGTTCCGTAAGGCGCAATTGCATGATGCCGGCGCCCGGTGCGAGGAGCCTGCCCGGTGCCGTAAGTCGCTGCATAAAGCGGTGCTGAGAGCCATTCGGCTAAAGCCTCGAGCATCGAGACATGGATTGACGCGCCTTCGCCGGATCGATCACGGCGTACGAGCGCCGCTAGAATGCTAGTTAGTGCATACATGCCGGCCGAGATATCAGCGACCGAGAAACCGACTTTGCTCATTACTTCGTCACCGGTGACCGAGAAGGCACCGGCCTCGGCTTGAATCGCCAAGTCGTACGCCTTGTCATCACTGCGTGGTCCATCCGGGCCGTAGCCTGAAATTGCACAAACAATCAGATTTGAATGTTCAGCTCGCAAGGTGTCAGCATCGATCCCTCGTCCTTTAGCCGCGGACGGCGACATATTGTGAATGAACACATCTGCGCCTGCAATCAAGGATTTCAGGAGCCGCTCATCATCTGGATTACGCATGTCGATAGCTACCGACTGCTTACCGACATTCGCCCACACGAAGAAGGCGGAGTTGCCGTTAACCAGCGAGTCATAGTGGCGAGCGAAATCCCCTTCCGGGCGCTCAATCTTGATTACGGTAGCACCGAGATCAGCCAGTTGCCTCGTTGCAAACGGGGCAGAAATCGCCTGCTCAACTGAAACAACCACGATGTCGGCAAGTGGTGCCGAGACTTCACTCACTGGTCAACTCCGTTAATTCCAGGCCAGCAATGTCTTGTATGAACCACTCAACTAAGTTAGCGCAATTCCTTCGAAGTAATTCATCTACCTCGCCGACATCAGCGAGGACTTCTGCCGCTGATGTATGGCTTGGGATGTGATCCGGGCCGATAGCCGCCCAGTCACGAACCAAGCGCAGATCGGTTTCCGGATGAAATTGGGTGCCGACCGCACGGCCCGAGCGAAATAGTTGAACCGCACTCGGGGTGCTCGCCAACAACTCAACTGAATCTGGAACAACAATGCGATCCTCATGCCAGGTGAACCACGGCCCAGTCGGAATGGGCAATACGTGATCCCCCGGATCCAAAAAGATAAGACCTATTTCGCACGCCCCCGCGGGCGCAGGTTCAACATGACCACCGAGGGCTTCAGCAAGTAGTTGCCCGCCAAAGCAGACTCCCAGGTAGGGGATGTCCTGGGCAACAAGTTGCTCAATGTACTTGATTTCTGGCTCCACCCACGCGCGAGCCGAAACCTCATAGGCATTTGCAAAAGATCCGAAAGCGATCACCGCGTCGTACCCACCTGGCTCCGGGAAATCAAGATTGGGAGCAGTTGGATCCTCCAGCACGATGTGTTGCTGTGTCCTGATTCCGCGTAGTACCAACAATTCACCGATCCTGCCGGGCGCGGCTTCTGGTTCGTGGCTGATAAGCAATACTCGCGCCATCTAGATAACCCCTCGATACCGTTTGATTTCCCACTCACTTACCTGATCTTGCGGGCTATGGCCATGCTCAGCGAACTCAGCGGCTTCACGACGCTGCATGAAGAGGAAGTTATCGACGAATACGTCTCCGTACACACTGCGCGTGAAGTCACTATCAAAATTTTCGATCGCCCCGGAAAGCTCGGTCGGTAGCCGCTGCCATCTTTCATCGGCATGCGGGTCACCAATAACTTGGTCCATCAGCTCATACTCATTTTCAAGCCCGTCCATACCGGCCGCCAGGCACCCCGCCAACACCAGGTACGGGTTAGCGTCAGCAGCCGCCCAGCGAGATTCAAGGCGATTGGCGGCACCCGCGCCGATAATGGATCGCACGCCGACTAATCGGTGATCAAGGCCCCATGTCACCTGGGTCGGCGAGAAGGAGTAGTCCTGCAAGCGCTTGTAACCGCTGACGGTCGGGGTCATAACTAGCTGCAGTTCCAGGTGGTGTTTCAACAGCCCGGTTAGGTACTTTCGCATCAATGAATTGCCAACTATTGAATCCTCATCGGCTACTGCGAACGCATTGACACCATCACGCTCAAGTGACTGATGGATGTGCATGCCGTTACCGGCTTCTTGGAGAAACGGCTTAGCCATAAAGGTGGTGTTGATTCCATGTTTCTTGGCAACCGTACGCACTATGTACTTGAAGTAGACCGTGGCATCCGCCATCTCGAGCAGGGGCCCGTACCGCAGATTAATTTCGGTCTGGCCCGGGCCATATTCCACATTCCAGGCCTCAACTTCAATACCTGTCTTGCGAAGGGATTCGCAAATATCAAACATGAAATAATTCATCTCAGCGCCACGTGCTATCGAGTAGCAGTTTATGTCGTCATACAACGGCTCCCACTCATCGGTGAAGAAGTGGCATTCAAGTTCGGTAGCACCATTTACCGCAAACCCAGCGGCGGCGAACCTTGCCAACTGCCTTTTGAGCATGTTGCGCGCGTCCATCTCAATCGGCTCGTTGGTACCCGGGTGGACTGTGTCGCACATGACGATAGCTACGCCATCCGTCCAGCCGGCCACCCGAAAACTCGACAGGTCGGGCACCGCGTGCATATCCGGGAAGCCATCTTCCTCATTGACCCATGGCGTGGCGAAGATAAAGCAGGTTGGGTCCCAGCTGTAGACGACATTGGCAATCGCATATCCCGAGCCCCGAAGAAATTGACGGACCGGAATTCGCTTACCTCGCGGAATACCCCAGGTATCAACGATCACACACTCCACGGTGTGGATTTGGTACTCCTCACAGAGCGCAGTAATACGTTCCCGCTCAGCTTCATCCCATTCGGACATCAATCCTCCATCCAAGGGGCCACGGGCACTTGATAGCTCATTAATACTCGGCTAAATGTAGTGTTCCACTAGGCCGGCAGCGGCCATTCCATCGTATTTGATACCTAGGGAGACAAATGCGAGCCGCCATCTTGACCGCACCCGGGGCACCACTAACCATTAGTGAAATCCCAACGCCGATCGCTGACCTAGGTGGGGTGGTGGTTGATGTTCTCGCCTGCGGCATTTGCCACTCCGATCTGCACGCGGCGGCCGGTGACTACCAAACTGCACTGCCAATAACTTTGGGCCATGAGGTAGCGGCTCTGCATCCAACAATGGGTCCGGTCTTGGTCTACGCCTGTTGGGGCTGTCGCAAGCCAGATTGCTGGGCCTGCTCCTCAAATCAGGAAATGATTTGCCCAAATGCAACCGAGGCTGGCCTCTTTCGAGATGGCGGCTATGCCGAAAAAATGTTGGTCCCACATGATTACTACCTAATCCCCATCGGCGACCTTGACCCGGCCCGCACCGCACCGCTTGCTTGTGGTGGACTGACCGCGTATCGGGCTGTCGACCACACGCTGGCCACCTTGGCCGCTGCCCCACACCCACGCGCGCTTGTTATCGGTGCCGGTGGTCTGGGTCAATTCGGAATGCAGTTTGCGAAAATTCGATCAGACGCCGAGGTTGTTGTTGTTGATGCCTCACCGGGAAAGAGGGCGCTCGCACTTTCACTCGGTGCTGATGCCGCCGTGGCGCCGGGTGAAGTTGAGGGCAAATTTCATGCCGTGATTGACTTCGTGGGAGCCGAGCAAACCTTGCAGACCGCGCGCGATCACGTAGCGCGACAAGGTATCGCGATTATCGTCGGTCTTTATGGGGGATCAATTCCCTTCGGCTTCGGTTTGGTGCCGCATGAGGCAAGGTTCATGTCATCAATTTGGGGCACCCGCGATCAACTTGCTGACCTAGTCGCCTTAGCGCAGCAACATGACCTGCACTCAGAGATTGAAGTTATTTCACTAGACGACGTCCAGTTGGCACATGACCGACTGCACCGAGGTGATGTTTCTGGCCGATTCGTCATCGTGCCTGGAGCCCCCCGGTGACGAGCAATACCAAGCTCGATATCACCGATCCGGCCGTTTACGAAAAAGGAATCCCGCACGCGGCCTTTACACAGCTAAGACACGAAGCGCCTATTTCGAAACTTTTATATGCCGATAAGCCCTACTGGGCGGTCACCCGCTACCGGGACCTGCTGACCGTTACGCGCGATGCCTTCACCTACTCCAGCGCCAAGGATTTTGTTAATCTTTGGGATCTGACCGATGAGGCCAAAGCCGTCCGCCGTTCGATAATTGAAACCGACCCACCCGAGCATGTGCGGCTTCGACGGTTGGGAATGCCCGCATTTACCGGTCACAGGGTGCGCTCATACGAAGATGCGACAAGGGCAATTACCGTTGAAGTTCTACAGCAGGCCTTGGAGAAACGCGATATTGATGTAGTTCACGCGATCTCCGCTCCCATCCCTATTCGCGTTATTGTCGACATTCTCGGTGTGCCTGCCACAGACACCGACTTCATGGTTCAGTTGAGCGATGAACTCGTTGATGGCGTTGATCTCCCTGCAGATGCATATGGCAACGTGACACCGCTCGAGTTACTGCCCTTCAACTCCCCCGCATCGCACGCCCTCTTTGAGTATGCCAAAGACATCGGGGATCAGCGCCGCTCTGACCCGCACGATGACCTTGTCTCAACCCTCGTGCACTCAAGAGTCGACGGCGACCAACTCACCGAAAATGAGTTTGCAAATATGTTCCAGGTGCTAGTTTTCGCCGGTAACGAAACGACCCGGACGGCGATCAGCAACGGAATCCAGCAGTTCATGCTGCACCCGGATCAATTGGAGCTGCTCTACCAAAACCCGGATCTAGTTGAAAATGCGGTTGAAGAGATCATTAGATACGCAACACCGGTACTGCACATGCGACGAACCGCCACCTGTGACACGGTGCTAGCCGGCGTGCCGATCTCAAATGGCGACAAGGTCGTAATCTGGTATGCATCGGCTAACTTCGACGAGACGGTATTTGCGAACCCCCTCGACTTTGATATCTCGCGTCCAGTGCGGCCCAAGCAGCTAGCCTTCGGCGCCCAGGGCCCACACCACTGCCTCGGCGCCCCGCTGGCTCGCCTCGAGATTCGGGTGCTCCTCGAAGAACTGATGCGCCGACGGATCAAGTTCACCGCCAATGGCGAGGTCGTGAGAACTAGATCTAATTTCGTCAATGGAATTATGAAGTTACCGGCAACTATTTCAACTTGAAACGTTGTAGCTTGCCGGTTGCCGTCTTGGGGAGTTCGTCGACGAATTCAATCTCCCGTGGATACTTATAGGGCGAGATTGAAGCTTTCACGAAACCCTGCAATTCTTGCACTAGTCCATCGGATGCGACGGCGGCGGAGGTAAGCACCACAAAAGCTTTGACGATCATTCCGCGGGCTGCATCAGGCTTGCCGACTACCGCGGCCTCCTGCACGGCAACATGTGCAAGCAGCGCTGATTCAACTTCAGGTGCCGCGATGTTGTAGCCACTTGAAACGATGATGTCATCAGCGCGAGCCAGGTAGAAGAAATAACCGTTTTCATCTTTGACATAAACGTCACCAGTCACGTTCCAGCCACCACGTACGTAGTCCAATTGCCGCTCGTCATTTAGATACCGGCAACCGGTTGGCCCCTTAACGACAAGGCGCCCGGGTTGCCCTGGGGGCATTGAATTGAAGTCGTCATCCACGACTTCGGCTACATATCCAGGCACCGCCTTACCCGTTGACCCAGGCACGATGTCGTCACCAGTTGCCGAGATAAACACATGCAGCATCTCGGTCGCACCAATGCCATCGATCAATGATTGACCTGTTGCTTCCTTCCAGGCCCGCCAAGTTGGCTCCGGCAGGGACTCGCCCGCAGAGACACAGACCCGAAGGCTCACTAGGTCGACTTCAGAAACTGTGGGCAACATGGCGCGATAGGCGGTTGGAGCGGTGAACAGACAGGTGACCCGATGGTGCTCAACGGCCTTCAGGAGAATCGGCGGAGCGGCCGACTCGAGGAGAAGAGCGCAAGCGCCAAATCGTAAGGGGAAGATCAGCAGCGCACCCAGACCGAACGTAAAGGCTAAAGGTGGACTCCCGGCGAAGATGTCAGCGGCCGTTGGCTGCACGATTGATGCGCAGAAGGAGTCGGCAATCGCTAGTACATCCCGGTGGAAGTGCATGGTGGCTTTTGGTTTACCGGTGGTACCTGAGGTAAATGCCAGCATGCAGACATCGTCGGCTGCGGTATCAACGGGAATGTGGACATTGGAGGCTTCAGCCACTAACTGCTCGAGATCAGCCGGGTCAGCGCCCCCAAATAGCAATGTAAGCCCGGAGAAATTAGAGACACTCGACCACTCATCAACGAATCGATGGTCTACTAACGCGAACTGCACCTGCGCAATGTCGACAATCTTCGCCAGCTCTCCGGCGCGCAATAGCGGCATCGTTGGTACAACTACCGCACCGATCCGTACGACTGCGAGCCAAGTGACGGCCAGCCACGGGTTATTCGGCCCACGCAGTAGCACCCGATTTCCGGGATCCACCCCGATTGACAGCAGTACATTCGCGGTGCGCTGCACTCGATCGGCCAGCTGGTCGTATGTCCAAGACTCCTCACCATCGGTAATTGCGCAGCCCTTACCGCCAAATTGCGCGATGGATCCGTCAAGCAGTTCGGCCGCACAATTAAGTCGATCGGGATAGCGCTCAACTAACCAGGCCTCGTTGAACTCCGGCCACTGCTCAACTGGGGGAAGATTGTCGCGAGTGAATGTATCAACATGCGCCGATGGAGTTATATTCACGGCGCTTGCATCTCCTCAGAAAGGGACAAGAAAGGGGCGGTCTCATCATGGCCCGCCCCTTCCCGTAATGCAAGTGCCTAGCTGATGAAGTCGCGCACCGCATCGTAATTTTCGGTCTTCTTACGCGCTGCACCCACGATCAGGCCCATCACAAAGAGCACGAATGGCGACAGGACGAGAATCCAGCCGGTCGTATTCATCTCCCACGGGCCGCCCTCACCCGCAGATGTGCCCGAGAACAGATTGAACCGGCTCATCAACATGTATTCGCCGATTGCCAACCCGATGATTGCCAAGATTGGCGCAATCAGCGTGTTCCACGACCGGGTGTCCTCCTTGGTACGGTGGAAGTAGACGATTACCGCGATGCTTACCAAGATTTCGGTGAGCACGATGGCGAGCACGGAAACGGCACCGAACCAGAAGAACATGTGCACGATCGGATCCAAATTGAACAGGATGAAGATGATAGTGATCGCCAACGCTAAGAGGCTAACCAAGATCGTCGCAATCCATGGTGC
>SHUQ01000004.1 GCA_009694585.1 Candidatus Nanopelagicales bacterium
ATTTGCGGCTGAAGTCACCACCGCATTATGGCCTGTTAACCCCTTGACGGCACAATATGGGAATGACCGACCAACCTGACCTCATTGCACAAGTCCGGTTTAATGATCAAGGTCTGGCGCCTGCGATCGTCCAACAGTGGGATTCCGGCGAGGTATTGATGATGGCCTGGATGAATCAAGAGGCCCTGAAACTAACCATAGAAACTAGGCAGGCCACCTACTTTTCACGAAGTAGATCTAAATTGTGGGTCAAAGGCGAATCATCAGGTAATTTCCAAGAAGTTCGGGGGATCAAGTTGGATTGTGATGGCGACACGATCTTGCTTGCGGTAAATCAGCGAGGAGTTGCCTGCCACACCGGCTTGCGATCGTGCTTTGACGCTGTTGGTGATATCAAAGCATGAGCATTGCCACTGTCCCGGAGTTTCCAGAGTTTCGAGTATTAGCCAAGGATCGTCGAGTCATTCCAGTTACTCGACGGTTATTGGCCGATGATCACACGGCGGTAGGCCTATTTCGAGCCCTCTGCGGGGATCGTGCGGGCACTTTCTTGTTGGAGTCCGCCGAACCCGGGCGGCTTTGGTCGCGATACTCATTCATCGGGGTGCGGTGCGCGGCGATGCTTACCGAGCGCGACGGATCAGCGGCCTGGCTCGGGCGAGCCCCGAGGGGGGTTCTGACTTCTGGTAACCCGGTTGATGTCCTGCGCGAAACTATTGAACTGTTGCGCACCGAGCCAATTCCGGGATTACCACCTTTAACCGGTGGCCTCGTCGGCTACTTCAGTTATGACACTGTTCGACGGTGGGAGCAGGTCCCTGACGACAATCCAGATGAGTTGCAGATCCCCGAGTTGGCATTCCTGTTGGCAACCGATCTGGCAGTTGTAGATCACACCGATGGCTCCGTGCTCTTAATTGCTAATGCGATCAACTATGACAATTCAGATGATCGTGTTGATGACGCTTGGGAAGATGCGGTTAGTCGCCTAGATTCAATGCAGATGGCCGTCGGGGCTGCGAGTGCTCCTGGTGTTTGGACCTATGATCCCGATGCGTTGTCCGCTGTAGAGGTGAACGTCTCCGTCGCGGACTTCATGCGCTCGGTTGAGCTCGCGCAGGAGTACATCCGAGCGGGTGATGCATTCCAGGTGGTGCTGTCGCAGCGGTTCGTGACACCGTGTACAGCAAGTGGCCTAGATGTTTATCGTATTTTGCGCACCAGTAACCCAAGCCCCTACATGTACTTGTTACGTCTGCCGCACGATGATCACTCCCAGCCAGATCACCAGGCGGGGCAATTGTCCGAACGCACCGCATTTGAAATTGTCGGTTCATCTCCTGAAGCACTAGTTACCGTGACTGATGGTCACTGCGTGGTTCACCCCATAGCTGGCACCAGAGCCCGCGGTGCGACGCCTGAAGCTGACGCTGCATTAGGTGAAGAGCTTCTTGCTGATGAGAAAGAGCGCGCCGAGCATTTGATGCTGGTTGATCTCGCACGCAATGACATTGGGCGAGTTTGTGAGCCAGGCAGTGTCGCGGTCGTTGATTTCATGCAGGTGGAGCGCTATTCGCATGTTATGCATCTGGTATCGACGGTTACCGGGGAGCTGCGCCCTGATTGCAGTGCCTATGACGCCTTGGCGGCCACTTTTCCGGCCGGCACCTTGTCCGGTGCCCCCAAGCCGCGCGCAATGGCCATCATCGACGAACTTGAGCAGTCGCGTAGAGGGCTGTACGGCGGCTGCGTCGGTTATTTTGACTTCGCGGGCAATGTCGATACCGCAATTGCTATTCGAACCGCACTGATAAAGGACCAGGTAGCCGTGGTGCAGGCTGGCGCTGGGATCGTCGCTGACTCAGTGCCCGAGTTGGAGGCTGCGGAGTGCCGCAACAAAGCGGCTGCTGTTTTGCGCGCGGTTGCTCTAGCACAAACTCTGACCGATGCGTCGGTCTTGACTGGAGACAGGCGCCAGTGAACTTCAATCGGTTGGGATCTTTTAGGTTGACTTTGCTCGGGTTGGTGCTCTCTGGGCTGACTGTGATCACCGCATTTGCCCTGCCGTGGGTAACTACCACCGCCCCACTTGTCGAGGGCCTCAGCGAGTCACTAACCAACGTCACTTTCACCGGGCGTGAGCTATTGCCATTAGCCGCGGCAATGGGTTGGGTTGGGTTGGCGGCACTTGCCGGGATTATCGCGGCCCGGGGATGGGGGCGGGTGATCGTGGGGTTCGTGGTGGTGGCTGCCGGCTTGGTCACCGCGGTGGGTGCTACTGGATTTGGCACTAACCCACGGTCGTTGCTGTCGGCGACCTTAACAGGCCGAATTGGTAGCAGGGATCTAGGTGGTGTGGATCTTGGGCAGTGGTCGAGGACCCCTTGGTGGGCCCTTGGTCTGGTTGGCGGGCTTGGGTTGGTGGTGTCCGGTGGCCTGATCGTGGCGCGCGGTCGCACTTGGCCGGGGTTGAGCCGGCGCTATGAGCGTTCTGCCACCGCCAAGTCGGCTGCTACCTCTGGGCCGATATCGGCTCTGTCCGCTTGGGATGCCCTAGATCGTGGCGAGGACCCGACTACCTGACACCTGCTACCTCATTTGGCAATTGGCCAGGTGCTACTGCTTAGATGTGCCCATGAGTCATGTCAGTGTCAACGACCCACCAGGTAAGCAAATCAAGCAAGGCCACCATGGGTCCACCCCCGCCGCCTGGACCACGGTCGTCATCATCACGATCGCATTCTTCGTTGGCACGTTGGCGGTGATACTCGGCAACTGGCCGATGTTCTGGGTCGGCGCTGCGTTAGTCGTTGTCGCGGCGATAATCGGGAAGATCATGCAAAAAGCTGGGCTTGGCACTATCCCAAGACGCTGATTTACCAAATCTTGACGAATCCCTGACGCCGAGGACCCTCCGTAAGGGGTCAGTCGGAACATTTCCGTGGCAGTCTTAGGCGCATGAGTCCCGATTCAGTCAAAGGTTTAATCCTTGTAGTTGAAGATGAGCGGGCAATCTCGGATTTATTACGCCTTTATTTATCCCGCGAGGGCTTCGGCGTTCAGGTTGAATCCGATGGAGTGGCCGGGCTCAGCGCCGCTCGCACCTTGCATCCGGTTGCGATCATTCTCGACGTTGGCCTACCGTCAATGGATGGCACAGAGATTTGTCGCAAACTACGAGCCGAAGGCAACTGGACTCCTGTGCTTTTCTGCACCGCGCGCGATGATGAGGTCGATCGAGTTGTCGGCCTAGAGCTCGGAGCCGATGACTACATCACTAAACCATTTAGCCCACGTGAGGTGGTCGCGCGGGTAAAGGCGGTGGTTCGCCGAGCGGTGCAAGCTGCAAGCAGTACCGGAGCCCTTGTCCTCGGTGAAGTCTCGGTTGATCCGGTGACAAGGCGCGTCACTGTTGCCGGTGAGCAAGTGCAACTAACTGCCACAGAATTTGATCTGCTGGAACATCTCATGGCAAATCAGGGCCGGGTTTTGAGCCGCGAGCAATTGCTCTCTGAAGTCTGGGGTTATGCGGCCATCGTTGGCACCAGAACCGTTGACGTACATGTTGCGCAAGTGCGGGCGAAACTTGGAGATCACAGTCCGATTCGCACCGTGCGTGGTGTTGGGTACTCCGCGGAGCTTGAGCCGTGACCTCGAAGCGGGCACGGATGAGCATCGTGACCCGCACCGTCCTTCTCACCAGCACGGTTGCGGTAATAGTCGTGGTCGTAGCGGTAGCCGTGTCATTTTTATTGATTAACGCGACAACTTTGCAGCAATCACGTGAACGACTCAGCCGGTTGACCGATATAACGGTGGCGGCTCTGGATCGTGGTGGGTTGGAGTTGGGTACGGGAATGGGGCAAAGTCCCCTGCTGCCCAAGGAATTAGAGCGCACCTTGGTTGCGGAGCAAATTTCTGGTTACATCTTGAGCTCGCAGAGTGCGCCGCCACCGGGGCTGTCGGCAGCTGAAATGCAAAGTTTGATGGGTGGGGCGGTGATTTCCACGGAAGGTATGACCGCCGCCGGCCCGGTGCTCATCGAAGCCCGAAAGATGACCGGTGATTTTGCTTTGGTCCTTCAGTTACCCGTGAAGGTGGTAGGTGGCTCGGCTCAAGCACTTCTATTTCGTTTTGGTATCGCATTGTTGTTAGGCCTCCTGATTTCCATACCGATTGGCTATTGGGCGTCTCGGCGGTTAACCAGGCCGCTAAGAGCTGCACGGCAAGCAGCCAATCAGATGGCAGCCGGCTCCCGTGAGGTGTTGCTGATCGAGGAAGGCCCAAGTGAAATTGCCGAAATCTCTGAAGCGCTAAACCACCTGAGCGGCGCACTCGCATTCTCCGAAGGTAGGCAACGGGAGTTTTTGCTTTCAGTTTCACATGAATTGCGTACGCCACTTACCGCGGTCCGGGGATATGGCGAAGCGCTCGCCGACGGGATCATTCCCGCGGACGAAGTAGTTCGCACCGGCGCCATTTTGACTTCTGAAGCCACGCGGTTGGAGCGTCTCGTTGCCGATCTGCTTGATCTCGCTCGATTGGGTGCGGTCAACTTTCAGATGACCCCAATCGAAGTCGATCTTGGTGAATTGGTGCGCGAGGCCGGCGAGGTCTGGGTTGATCGCTGTGCCCGCGAGCAGGTAGGTTTTAGTTGCGAAACACCGCCGAACCCGTTGATTGCGTTTGTTGATCCGGTTAGGTTGCGGCAGATCATCGATAATCTCGCGGAGAATGCACTTCGTGTTTCACCCGAGGGCTCTTTTATTGTGCTGAGTGTGGTCGCCGATGGGCCATCGGCACTGCTCGAAGTCAGCGACTGCGGACCAGGATTGACCCCAGAAGATATTGACGTGGCATTTGAACCCGGGGTGCTCCACGAACGATATCGGGGGGTGCGCCCGGTCGGAACCGGGCTGGGCCTGGCTCTAGTGGGGCGGATGGCTGTGGGCCTAGGTGGCCAGGCGTCGGCCGGCCAAACCCTCGAAGGCGGTGCGCGTTTTATGGTGCGCTTACCCCTCGTAGGCTGAGCCGGTGGAACAATCGACTGTTGCAGCCCCTTCGTCGCATGACATTGTCGAGGCAGCACGGATTGATGGGCGTTCACTCGCACGCAGGCTGGTGGCGCCACTTGGTACCGGGGCCTTGGTGGGCGTCGGGCTCGGCTACCTATGGGCGGTTGATCCCAATGAGCCCGGTCACTACCCGCTCTGCCCGACTCGTGCGGTTCTTGGCATTGATTGCCCCGGATGCGGTCTGCTGCGTGGTACCCATGATTTACTCCACGGTGATGTTGCGGGCGCGATTGATAACAATGCACTACTAGTGGTGCTAGTGCCGGTGGCGATTTTGCTTTGGGTGTTTTGGTTATTTCGCAGTTGGAGTGGGTACCGCGGCCCCGTTACCCGCGAGCAGTTTCAACGCCGAAACCGAATTACGTATTTTAGTCTGGCAATTGTGCTGACCTTTGGAGTCATCCGGAACTTTGTCCCATATCTATCTTCGGGGGCCTGACCGGGGTCAACTTTGGCGGCGGTTACCCTTGTGGGGTGACCGTGCTGGATGACATCCTTGTGGGCGTGCGCGATGACCTCGCGCAGCGGATCGACGCAGTGCCATTGGATGAATTGAAAGATCGCGCGCAACGGGCGCGTCCAGCAATTGACCTATTTAAAGTCCTAAAAGGAGAAGATGTCTCCGTTATTGCGGAAGTCAAACGTGCCAGCCCCAGCAGCGGCGCGATCGCTGACATTGGCGACCCAGCGCTGCTGGCCTGCGCGTACGAAGACGGTGGCGCGCACTGCATCAGTGTGCTTACTGAAGAACGGAGATTCGGCGGCAGTTTGGCCGACCTCGCCGCTGTGCGAGCGGCAGTTGATATCCCGGTCCTCCGCAAGGATTTCATAATCTCCAGTTACCAACTGTGGGAAGCAAAGGTTTATGGCGCCGACATGGCATTGCTTATCGTGGCAGCCCTGGATCAGCCAGCTTTGATTAGTTTGGTTGAGCGGGCAAAGAGTTTGGGCCTAAGCGCGTTGGTTGAGGTGCACGATGAACTTGAGGTGCAGCGGGCCTTGGATGCTGGCGCAGTCATCGTCGGTGTCAATGCCCGGGACTTGAAGACCTTGGAAATCGACCGCACGGTATTTGCCCGGCTCGCCCCGATGATTCCCGAATCATGTGTGCGGATCGCCGAATCCGGGGTGCGCGGCCCGCACGATCTGATCTCCTATGCTGAGGCCGGTGCCGATGCGGTGCTTGTCGGAGAGAGCCTCGTCACGGACAAGGATCCGCGGGCTGCCGTGCACGACCTCGTCACGGCTGGGGCACACCCGGCGCTTCGGCATAGTCGGGGTTGAGGCGTCGATGCCGACCTCTGAATCCGCGGTCACCTCGGGGCACTTCGGGCCGTACGGCGGTCGCTTCGTTCCGGAGGCCCTAACCGCAGCCCTTGACGAGTTGGATGCCGTATTTCGTTCGGCAATAATCGACCCAGATTTCATTGCCCAACTAACGCAATTGGAGCTCTCGTATACCGGTAGGCCAAGCCCGCTGACTCGGGCGGATCGGTTTGCCGTGCATTGCGGGGGAGCGCGCGTCTATTTGAAACGCGAGGACCTAAATCACACGGGATCGCACAAGATCAACAATGCGCTCGGGCAGGCGTTACTTACCCAGCGAATGGGTAAGACTCGGATGATTGCCGAGACGGGTGCAGGCCAACATGGCGTGGCCACCGCAACGGCGGCGGCGCTGCTCGGGCTTGAATGCACTGTCTTCATGGGCGAGGAAGATACCCGCCGTCAGGCATTGAATGTGGTCCGGATGCAACTACTGGGGGCTGAAGTTATTTCAGTTACTGCAGGTAGCCGCACCTTAAAAGATGCGATTAATGAAGCCATGCGAGATTGGGTGGCAACTGTCGAGCGCACTCACTATGTGCTCGGTACGGTCACCGGTCCAGCGCCATTTCCAGAAGTTGTTCGCTATTTTCAGGCTGTTATCGGGCGTGAGGCCCGCGAACAAATTCAACTGGCCGAAGGCAGACTGCCCGATGCCGTTGTCGCCTGTGTAGGTGGTGGGTCAAATGCGATGGGGCTATTTAGCGGATTCATGGACGATCCCTCGGTGCAATTGCGCGGTTACGAGGCTGGTGGCGACGGAGTAGAGACCGGTCGCCATGCGGCCAGGTTCGCGGCTGGTTCGCCGGGTGTATTGCACGGTACGCGCACCTATGTCATGCAAGACGAATGGGGGCAAACAATCCCCTCGCATTCGATCAGCGCTGGCCTGGATTATCCGGGGGTTGGTCCGGAGCACTCATGGCTGCATGACTCCGGTCGGGCGAAGTATGAACCGGTAAATGATGACGAGGCGATGGACGCATTCGCGCTACTTAGTCGCACCGAAGGCATCATCCCGGCGATCGAGACCGCGCATGCTTTGGCCGGTGCGATACGAGTGGGGCGCGAGTTGGGGTCAGATGCGGTGATCATTTTGAACTTGTCCGGCCGCGGCGATAAGGATGTCGCGACAGCGGCTCGGTGGTTTGGGATCGGCGCACCAGAAGGTATTGAGATGGTTGAAGGCCGATGAGCCGCCGATTATCTGAAGTCTTTTTGCAGGCAAAATCCGCAAATCGCGCGGCGTTGATCGGCTATCTACCGGCGGGTTTTCCGACTGTTGACGCATCGGTCGAACTAATGAACGCGATGATCGATGCCGGGGTCGATGCAATTGAGGTGGGGCTGCCATATTCGGATCCGTTGATGGACGGTGCTGAAATCCAGTTCGCGGTTGACCTGGCCTTGACTACGGGCACGACTACCGATGTGGTTTTGGACGTTGTTGGCCGCCTTGATGGCACGCGAGCAGCAGTGTTGGTGATGTCCTACTGGAACCCAATCGAGCGTTTCGGGGTTGAGCGGTTTGCCAAACACTTGGCCGCGGCAGGTGGCAACGGTGTCATTACCCCGGACTTGACCCCCGAAGAGGCGGGTTCTTGGTTGACCGCTACCAGAGCTCACGGGATTGACACAATTTTTTTGGTTGCGCCATCGTCAACCGATGATCGAATCTCGACCGTAGTTAAGAACACCTCGGGTTTCGTATATGCAGCCTCAACGATGGGGGTAACCGGAGCTCGGAGCCAGGTTGGTGCTGGCGCGCAGGCGCTGGTGGCCCGCACCCAGATGGCCACCGACTTACCGATTGCTGTCGGCCTCGGGGTTTCGACCGGTGCTCAGGCCCATGAAGTGGCGGCCTATGCCGATGGCGTGATCGTGGGATCGGCTTTTATCCGCTGTATCCGGGCGACTCCTGATCTACCGGCCGCCATCTGCGCCGTGCGTGCTCTTGCCGATGAACTGGCCGAGGGGGTTCACCGGTGAGTTGGCTAGGTCGCGTACCGTGGGCACCTAATAGCTTGTAATGAATCAATTTCAATACTTAAAGGAGCACAACTGATGGGCGAGGGCGGCAAGAATCGGCGCGAGGCGGCAGCGGCAGCGCGGGCGGCTTCGCAGTCCGGGGAGAAACGCCGCGAGCGCACAATTCGCATTGTGGGTGGAGTCACGGTTATTTTGGTGGTGGTCGGAATCATCGGTATAGCAATTTTTGCCAAGAGCACTGACACTACTGGCACCCCAGCTACCGTCCCTGCTGATCCAGCCGCGGCAATTCCTGCCGGGGTGTTCCCTGCTGGCGATGCCAATGAATATGGCGTGCCGTACAACGCTTCGGCAACTGGCGTCCCGGTGCTTACTATTTGGGAAGACTTTCAATGTCCGTCATGTGCAAACCTCGAAGAGACGAACGGTGCTGGCATTGTCAAGCTTGCCGATGAAGGCAAGGTGCAACTGGTCTGGCGACCAACAACCTTCCTAGACTTCCGTGTTGGCAATGACTCCTCAGCGCGTGCGGTTGCCGCCTGGGGCTGCGCGGTCGATGCTGGGAAAACTAGGGAGTATCACGATGTGGTGTACAAGAACCATCCCGAAACTGAGGGTGATGGTTACACCGATGAAAAACTACTGACTTTCGCAGCTGACTCAGGTATTTCCGGTCCGGCACTTGACACATTTACCCAATGTGTGGCCGATCGCACCTATGTCGGCTGGGCCGCCAATAGCTATGACGCGTTCCTAAAGGCGAAGGTGCCCGGAACCCCGGCTGGATATCTCAACGGCAGCCCGCTCGCTGACGGCGTCCTGTCTGATCCAGTAGCGCTGGAAGCGGCTGTTGCTGCCGAGGCGGCGAAATAGGTATCGGGTCCCTCGTTCACGAGGGCCTAAGCTTGGGGCCGACTTTTATCCCAAGCCCATCAGTTGGTGTTTGGAACCTCGGCCCGATCCCGATCCGGGCGTATGCCCTATTTATTGTTGTCGGCATTGTCGTTGCAGTTTGGTTCGGCAACAAGCGGTATCTGGCTCGCGGGGGCAAGCCCGGGGTGATCACCGATATCGCAATCTGGGCGGTGCCATTTGGCATTGTGGGCGGGCGTCTTTATCACGTGATCTCCGATGCTCAGTTGTACTTCGGCCCAGACGGTCGAGGCTTAGCCGCTGCCTTTCGAATCTGGGACGGCGGGCTTGGGATTTGGGGCGCGGTAACTCTCGGCGCCCTAGGAGCCCTGATCGGCGCCCGGCGTGCCGGGGTGCTATTGCCACCGATTGCAGATGCTATTGCTCCGGGCATCGCATTAGCGCAAGTGATCGGGCGCCTTGGCAACTGGTTTAACCAGGAGCTCTTCGGGGCCCCGACAACAGTCCCGTGGGCACTTGAAATTGATTTTACGCACCGCCCGGTCGGCTACGAAACCTTCGCGACTTTTCATCCGACTTTTCTTTATGAGGCGCTGTGGATGCTGGGCGTCGTGGTCGTTCTACTCTGGGCCGATAAGTGGTTTCACATGGGTCACGGCCGAGTCTTCGCGCTCTATGTGGCTTTGTACTGTACCGGACGCCTGTGGATCGAATCCCTGCGAATCGATACGGCCAACACGATTTTGGGCCTTCGCCTAAATATCTGGACCGCAATGCTCGTTGGCGTCGGTGCGCTTGCTTATCTGGTCATTTCGGCACGGCTTCGTCCCGGCCGCGAGGACCTCGTGAAGGCGGAGTCAGGCCAAGATTTGACATCGGGTATAGTTTGAGCCGATAGGCCAACGTCGTCCTGTCGAATCCACCCACTGGGCATTTTGCCGAGGGTGGCGCGACGACGAAAGGGCATCGATGTCTGTTCGGACCGGCTTACCTCCTGCGCAAGGGTTGTATCAACCAAATCGCGAACATGATGCCTGCGGTGTCGCTTTCGTTGCGACTTTGACCGGGGTCGGTTCCCATGAAGTTGTAGCTAAAGCCTTGACGGCCCTGCGCAACCTCGAGCATCGAGGTGCCTCGGGTAGTGAACCCGATAGCGGCGATGGGGCCGGAATTTTACTGCAGGTGCCCGATGCCTTCCTGCGGGCAAACGTGTCATTCGAGTTGCCAGCCGTGGGACAATATGCGGTGGGTATCGCGTTCTTGCCTGAGGTTGACTCGGAGGTGTCCGCGAGTAAGAGCACGGTAGAGCGCATTGCGCGCGATGAAGGGCTGGTAGTTCTAGGTTGGCGCAAGGTGCCAACCGATCCAACTTTGGTCGGAATGACGGCGCAAAGCGTGATGCCGACCTTCGAACAATTGTTCTTGAGCTCGTCTCAAGGTAAGGCCGGCTTGGACCTCGATCGGCAAGTTTATGCGGTCCGCAAGCGGGCAGAACGCGATGCTGATATCTACTTCCCGTCACTTTCGTCGCGGACGATCGTTTACAAAGGCATGTTGACTGCGGGGCAGCTACAGCCTTTCTACCCGGACCTATCCGATGCGTTGGTGACATCCGCCCTGGCTCTCGTGCACTCGCGTTTTTCAACAAATACATTTCCGTCATGGCCGTTGGCTCATCCGTATCGTTTCATCTCGCACAATGGGGAGATTAATACAGTTCAGGGTAATCGAAACTGGATGCAGGCCCGTGAGTCCATGCTGACTTCCGCAATCATCCCAGGTGACATGACTCGGCTGTTTCCAATTTGTACCGGTGGTGGCAGTGATTCGGCATCATTTGATGAAGTACTTGAATTGATTCATTTGGGAGGTCGGTCGCTCCCGCATGCAGTGTTGATGATGATCCCGGAGGCTTGGGAGAACCATCCAGACATCGATCCAGCTCGCCGGGCTTTCTATGAATTCCATTCGACCCTGATGGAACCATGGGATGGTCCCGCGAATGTTTGTTTCACCGACGGCACGATTATCGGCGCGGTGCTGGATCGAAACGGCCTGCGCCCTGGCAGATTTTGGGTTACCGCGGACGGGTTGGTAGTGCTGGCTTCAGAATCTGGGGTGTTGGACTTAGACCCCGCCACAATAGTGCAAAAGGGCCGGCTGCAGCCGGGTCGGATGTTTCTCGTAGACACCGCCGCCGGACGCATTATCGATGATCATGAAGTCAAAGCAGAGTTGGCGGCGGCTGAGCCTTATGCAGATTGGCTGAATGAGGGCCTAGTGCATCTTGAAGAGTTGCCAGAGCGTGAGCACATCGTGCACACCCGCGACTCGGTCGCTCGGCGGCAGCAAACATTTGGCTACTCCGAAGAAGAACTAAGAGTCATCCTTGAGCCCATGGCCCGCATGGGCGCCGAGCCACTTGGGTCGATGGGTACTGATACCCCAATTGCGGTGCTTTCTAATCGTCCAAGATTACTTTTCGACTATTTCCAGCAGTTATTTGCTCAAGTTACAAACCCGCCGCTTGATGCCATCCGAGAGGAGATCGTAACTTCACTTTCAAGTCATATTGGTCCGGAAGGCAACTTGCTGGAAGCAACGGCAGGGCACTGCAAGCAGGTCGTTCTTCCATTCCCAGTGATTGATAACGATGAACTCTCCAAGGTCTTGCACATCAATGCCGATGGCACCATGCCGCGTTTTGCTGGGGTGCGCATCTCCGGGCTATATCCGGTCGCCGGCGGGGGAGAGGAACTCGGCCGATGTTTAAGTGAGATTTTCAATGAGGTTGATGCGGTCATTCGACAGGGGAAGCGCTTCATCGTGCTCTCCGACCGCGACAGCGATGCGGTCAAAGCTCCCATTCCGTCGCTCTTGCTATGCGCAGCCGTTCACCATCACTTAGTGCGCACTAAGGCGCGCACCATGGTGACCATGCTCGTTGAGGCCGGGGACGTGCGTGAAGTTCATCATGTCGCTCTACTTATCGGCTATGGCGCCGCTGCCGTAAACCCATATCTTGCACTTGAGTCGATTGAAGATTTGGCCAGGCGCGGTGCGATTGAAGGGATCAGCCCGGAGCGCGCAATGCGCAACTTGGTTAAGTCGCTCGGCAAGGGTGTTCTGAAAGTTATGAGCAAGATGGGCGTCTCAACCGTTGCTTCGTATCGCGGTGCGCAGATTTTCGAAGCCATTGGTTTGGCACAGTCGGTGGTGGACGCCTACTTCACCGGAACTTCTTCTCGACTTGGTGGAGTGGGCCTCGACGTACTAGCGGCGGAGGTATCGGCGCGTCACGCGGTTGCTTATCCGCCATCTGGTATTTCACCAGCGCACCGCACTTTGAATATTGGCGGTGAATACCAGTGGCGCCGCGAAGGTGAGCCGCACTTATTTGACCCGGATACGGTTTTTCGACTTCAGCATGCAACGCGCAATAAAAGATTCGATATTTTCCAGCAATATACAGCCGGTGTTAATCAGCAATCAGAGCGTCTAATGACCTTGCGTGGGCTATTTACGATGCGTGTCGGTCTTAGACCGGCGGTGCCACTTGATGAAGTGGAGTCGGGCGCAGCAATCATCAAGAGGTTTTCAACGGGGGCGATGTCGTACGGATCCATCTCATCGGAAGCACATGAGACATTAGCCATTGCCATGAATCGGATGGGCGCAAAGTCCAATACGGGTGAAGGCGGTGAAGACCCCGAGCGATATGTGGTGATGCCAAATGGTGATTCGAGGCGTTCTGCCATCAAGCAGGTTGCATCTGGTCGATTTGGAGTGACGAGTGAATACCTGGTGAATAGCGAAGATATCCAAATTAAAATGGCCCAGGGCGCCAAGCCCGGTGAGGGCGGTCAGTTGCCCGGCCACAAGGTTTATCCGTGGATCGCCAAAACTCGTCATTCAACCCCAGGCGTGGGTTTGATTTCGCCACCGCCGCACCATGACATCTATTCGATTGAAGATCTCGCGCAGTTGATCCATGACTTAAAGAATGCGAATCCGCTTGCTCGTATTCATGTCAAACTGGTATCGGAGGTGGGAGTCGGCACAGTCGCCGCGGGCGTGGCCAAAGCCCACGCTGACGTCGTGCTCATTTCTGGTCATGATGGCGGTACCGGAGCTTCACCTCTTACTTCGCTAAAGCATGCGGGTGCGCCATGGGAGTTGGGTCTGGCTGAGGTGCAACAGACACTGATATTGAATGGACTCAGAGACCGCATTGTTGTGCAAACTGACGGCCAGTTGAAGACCGGGCGCGATGTTGTTATCGCAGCATTGCTTGGCGCGGAGGAATTCGGCTTTGCAACCGCCCCGCTGGTCGTTATGGGCTGCGTAATGATGCGGGTTTGTCATCTCGATACTTGTCCGGTGGGCGTTGCTACCCAGAACCCGGTACTTCGTGAGCGCTTCACGGGTGAGCCGGAGTTCGTCGAGACATTTTTTGAGTACATAGCTGAAGAAGTTCGCGGGTATTTAGCAGAACTTGGTTTTCGTACTCTTGAAGAAGCCGTGGGCCATGCAGAGTTCTTGGATGTTGAGGGGGCCGTCAGGCATTGGAAGACCGCCGGTCTAGATCTAACACTAATTATGCACGTTCCTGCCGGTGCGCAAGATGCACCTCGACACCAGCAGATTTCGCAAGATCACGGGTTAGACCGGGCTTTGGATGTCGAGTTGATAACCCTTTGTGCCCCAGCGTTGGAGCGGGCAGAGCCGGTGCAGGCGCGATTGGCAATCCGCAACGTAAATCGGACCGTGGGCACAATGTTGGGGTCAGAGGTGACACGGCGACATGGTGGGGGTGGTTTACCCGATGGCACCATTGACCTGACCTTTGTCGGGTCTGCCGGGCAGTCCTTTGGTGCCTTTCTTCCGCGTGGGATAACCCTTCGCCTCGTGGGCGATGCGAATGACTATGTTGGGAAGGGGCTCTCGGGAGGGCAGATCGTGGTGCATCCGGCGCCCGAGGCTACCTTCGTTGCCGAAGCCAACATTATTGCCGGCAACGTCATTGGCTACGGGGCTACCAGCGGTGCCATTTATCTGCGCGGTCGAGTCGGTGAGCGTTTTTGTGTTCGCAACTCCGGCGCAACCGCGGTGGTTGAAGGTGTTGGGGACCATGCATGTGAATACATGACTGGGGGCCGCGTGGTGGTTTTGGGTGGCACCGGCCGCAACCTCGGTGCTGGTATGTCCGGTGGCGTTGCTTATGTACTGGATCTGCTCCCGGGGATGGTTAACCCAGAGATGGTGGATTTAGATCCGCTTTCGACCGCAGATCTTGATGAGTTGCAATTAATTGTTCGTGATCATTTTGAAGCGACACAGTCTGAGGTAGCGCGATTACTTCTTGATGAGTGGCCAGTAAGCGGTGGTCGCTTCACCAAGATCATGCCGAAGGACTTCAAGCGCGTGCTAGCGCTGAGCGCGCAAGCACTGGCCGACGGGCTGGACCCAGCAACTTTGGTAATGGTAGGAAATCGTGGCTGATCCAAAGGGTTTCTTAAACACTGACCGTGAACTTCCGGTGCGGCGTCCGGTAGATATTCGTTTGCAAGATTGGCGTGAAGTGTATCTGGAGTTCGGCACTGACCGGCTAGAGAAACAAGCTGGCCGTTGCATGGATTGCGGTATCCCGTTCTGCCATAACGGTTGTCCCCTTGGCAATTTGATCCCGGAGTGGAATGACCTAGTCTGGCGGGGGGATTGGCAGGCCGCAAGTGAGCGGTTGCATGCGACCAATAACTTCCCAGAATTCACCGGACGCTTGTGTCCGGCTCCGTGCGAAACCGCATGTGTTCTTGGCATTAATGCCGATGCGGTGACGATCAAACAGGTAGAAGTCTCGATTATCGACAAAGCCTGGGAGCAGGGGTGGGTGACCCCGCAGCCACCCGAGCGACTTTCCGGTAAGACGATTGCGGTAATCGGATCAGGCCCTGCCGGTTTGGCGGCAGCGCAGCAATTAGCCAGAGCAGGTCACACGGTTGCGGTCTATGAGCGGGCAGATCGGATAGGCGGCCTGCTGCGTTACGGCATCCCAGAATTCAAGATGGAGAAAACCCATCTTGATAACAGGTTGGCCCAACTCGTTGCCGAAGGGGTCAAGTTCCGCGCCGGAGTAGATGTCGGAACTGATATTTCCGGTGCGGATTTGCGGCGGCGGTACGACGCGGTGGTCCTGGCGATAGGTGCCACGAAGTGGCGTGACCTGCCTATTGCCGGACGCGAACTGCGCGGGGTTTATCAAGCAATGGAAGTACTGCCGTTGGCCAATCGGGTTCAGGAAGGTGATCTGGCACTTTCCCCCATTGATTTGAGTGGCAAGCAGGTTGTAATCATTGGCGGAGGCGACACGGGAGCCGATTGCCTTGGGACCGTCCACCGCCAAGGCGCGGCATCGGTAACGCAGTTGGAAATCTTGCCGCTACCGCCGACTATCCGTCCGGGTACCCAGCCTTGGCCTACGTATCCGATGACTTACCGAACCACCAGTGCCCACGAGGAAGGTGGCGAGCGAATATTTGCGGTAGCCACCGAAGCCTTTATCGATGACGGCACCGGCCAGCTGGCGGCACTGCAAATTGTTGATGTGGAAGCTCGCGATGGGGGTTTCCATCCGATTGCTGGCTCGGCACGTGAATTGCCCGCAGATGTGGTTCTTCTGGCGATGGGCTTCACCGGCCCCGAGCCCGGCTTGGTGATAGGCCAGTTGGGCTTAGAACTAGATGAACGCGGCACCGTAAAGCGGTATGCCGATTACCGGACTGACGTGGATGGGGTTTATGTATGCGGTGATGCCGGACGGGGCCAGTCACTCATCGTTTGGGCCATCGCCGAAGGCCGGGCGACTGCGGCGGCGGTGGATAAGTACCTAACCGGTACCACGAACCTGCCGGCACCGATTGCGGCTACGGCGCGGCCACTTGTGGTATGACAGCGCTTACAAGCCATTGGGCTAGGATCTAAGGCATGCGCCGGGCGAAGATCGTTGTCACTTTAGGGCCGGCTAGTTCTTCCTTGGAGAGTATTCGCGCCCTTATCGCCGCCGGCATGGATGTGGCGCGCCTCAACCTTTCACACGGTGCCCATGAAGAGCACATTGCGGCGTATGCGGCGGTGCGCCAAGCGGCCGATGAGGCTGGTCGGGGAGTTGGGATCTTGGTCGACCTGCAAGGTCCAAAGATTCGACTTGGCCGCTTCGAGTCGGGGCCGGTGCTGCTAGAAGTCGGGGCCGAATTCATCGTCACTACCGAAGATGTCCCTGGTGATGTGACAATGGTATCCACGACGTACGCAGGGTTGCCGGGCGATGTGCACCCCGGCGATCAGGTTTTGGTTGATGACGGCCGGATTTCGCTAGAAGTAGTTGCTGTTGATGGTCCGCGCGTGGTCACGCGGGTAATTGAAGGTGGCCGAGTATCGGATAACAAGGGTTTTAATCTGCCCGGGGTGGCCGTCAGCGTGCCAGCTATGTCCGAGAAAGATGTTGATGATTTGCGGTGGGCGCTGCGTATCGGCGCCGACCTGATCGCTTTGTCCTTTGTCCGATCGGCTGCCGACATAACAGACGTTCATCGCATTATGGATGAAGAAGGTGTGCGACTTCCGGTGCTTGCGAAAGTCGAGAAACCGCAAGCGGTTGACAACCTCGAGGAGATTGTTGAGGCATTTGACGGCGTGATGGTGGCCCGCGGTGACCTCGGCGTGGAATTGCCGCTCGAAGCGGTGCCTTTGGTGCAAAAACGCGCGATTCAGTTGTGCCGTGAAGTGTCCAAGCCGGTAATTGTCGCTACCCAGATGCTCGATTCGATGATCACCGCCACCAGACCCACTCGCGCTGAGGTCAGTGATGTGGCAAATGCGGTGCTCGATGGCGCTGACGCCTTGATGCTGTCGGGGGAGACCAGCGTAGGTGAGCACCCCAACTTGGTAATCGAGACTATGGCCAGAATCATCGAGCACGTTGAAGGGGAAGCACTGACCTCGCTGCCACCCTTAGATGATGAGCGTGAAGGTTCAACCGCTCGGGCGCTCACCCGTGCCGCGGTGGGTGTTGCCGATGATATTGAAGCAACCCATCTAATTGCCTTTACCGAGACCGGGTTATCAGCGCGCCTTATTGCTCGGTGGCGCAACCAAACCCCACTACTTGCATTCACCCCGAACGCTCGGGTGCGCAGCCAGCTTTCTTTGGTTTGGGGGGTCGAGACATTCTTGGTAGCCGGGGTCATACATACCGACGACATGGTGGCGCAGGTAGACCGAGCACTTCTCGATATCGGGCGCGCGACAGCAGGTGATCGAGTCGTCATTGTCGCGGGGGTGCCACCTGGTATACCGGGAACCACGAACGGCATGCGGGTGCACAAAATTGGCTCCGGTCCGCGCGGCTGAGTTGTTTCAAAAACACCTGTGCTATGATAAACTCGTTAGACGTCCTTTAAGTCCGTCCAGTGAGACGGGGAAGGGGGTCCATTTTCATGGATTCGGCTTTCACAGATTCAGCGTTCAGTGGTCCTGCACGGTCGGTGGTGCTAGATGCGGGTGATATTGGTCGGGCGATTAGGCGCATTGCACATGAGATTGTGGAGCGCAATAAGGGCGCGGCCGACCTAATTTTGCTGGGAATTCCAACCCGGGGTGTGTTCCTAGCCAGTCGCATTGCTGCCTCTATTGAGCAAATTGACGGCGAGGTCGTAGCTGTTGGTGCCCTTGATGTCACCTTGTACCGAGATGACCTGCGACTGCGTCCGACTCGGGCGCTGGAACCGAGCGCCATCCCAGATAGCGGCGTAGATGACAAAGTCGTAGTCCTAATTGATGATGTGCTCTTTTCTGGGCGCACAATTCGGGCAGCTCTTGACGCACTGAATGACATCGGGCGCCCACGCGCTGTGCAACTTGCTGCCCTAGTCGATAGGGGGCACAGAGAGTTGCCCATTCGTGCCGACTTCGTGGGCAAGAACCTGCCTACCGCATTAGCGGAGCAGGTGCGGGTGCGCCTAATTGAGTTCGACGATAGAGATGAAGTCTCCATCGAGGGTGGCTCGAACTAGATGCGACACTTACTTTCTGCCGGTGACTTGGACGTAGATTCTGCCTGCCTGATCCTCGATACCGCGGCGCAGTTGGCGTCTGTGACCGATCGTTCGGTAAAGAAACTACCAACTTTACGCGGCCGTACCGTGGTTAATTTATTCTTTGAGGATTCCACTCGAACGAGAATTTCATTCGAGATTGCAGCCAAGCGACTCTCGGCCGATGTCATAAACTTTGTCGCCAAGAGTTCTAGTGTTTCGAAAGGCGAAAGTCTTAAAGACACTGCGCTCACCTTGGAGGCTATGGGTGCTGACGCCGTCGTAATTCGACATAGTTCGTCAGGGGCGCCGCATCGCTTGGCGACGGCGGGTTGGATCCAAGGCAGCGTAGTTAATGCGGGTGACGGCACACACGAGCATCCAACGCAGGCACTGCTTGATGCATTCACACTTCGGCACCACTTACGTGATGGCACCGGGGATCTAGCCGGGCTGCGAGTGGCAATAGTTGGGGATATCTTGCACAGTCGGGTAGCAAGGTCCAATGTGCTGCTACTCCGCACTCTTGGCGCTCATGCAACGGTGGTAGCGCCTCCAACTTTACTTCCATACGGTGTAAACGAATGGCCCTGCTCGGTTAGTTACGACCTTGACGAGGTGCTGCCGAATGTTGACGCGGTCATGATGCTCAGGGTGCAGACAGAGCGCATGCAAGCGGCGTACTTCCCGTCAGTCAATGAGTACAGCCGTAGATATGGGTTAGATATTCGCAGGATGGGTTTGTTGCCACCGCATGCGATCATCTTGCACCCGGGCCCAATGAATCGGGGTATGGAGATTTCGGCAGATGTTGCTGACAGCACGCGCGCGGTGATGGCCGAGCAAGTTGCCAACGGGGTGAGCATTCGCATGGCTGTTCTTTATCTACTTCTTGGTGGCATGAGTGAAGATGACAGGAAGGGCCTTTGATGACGAGCGAGAGCACGGTAATTCGCGGAGTGTGCCCGTATGGTGAAGAACCTGTTGATTTTGTCATCGCTGGGGGGGTGATTGCGGAGATCGTCAAGGCGGGTACCGGTGCTGGCCGAGTTATCGATGGGTCCGATCTAATCGCGCTACCTGGTTTTGTGGACGTGCACACGCATTTGCGTGAACCCGGGCACGAGGATGCTGAGACCGTTGAGACCGGATCACGGGCTGCGGCCCTTGGCGGGTTCACCGCTGTCTTCGCCATGGCAAATACTTCGCCGGTTGCTGATACCGCGGGGGTCGTCGAGCAGGTGTGGCATCTAGGTCAAGAAACCGGATTGGTCGATGTCATCCCGGTGGGAGCGGTCACCGTTGGTCTAGGTGGTGAGCACTTGGCTGAACTTGGCGCCATGGCAACTTCGGTGGCGCAGGTTCGGATGTTTAGCGATGACGGTAAGTGCGTTCATGATGCCGCGATCATGCGCAGGGCCCTTGAATATGTAAAGGCATTCGACGGTGTCATTGCCCAACATGCCCAAGAACCAAGATTGACAGTTGACGCCCAAATGAACGAAGGCGCGCTGTCGGGGCAACTTGGCCTCACGGGCTGGCCCAGTGTTGCTGAAGAATCTATTGTCGCGCGGGATGTGCTACTCGCAGAGCATGTTAATTCGCGGCTACATGTTTGCCATGTGTCAACGGCCGGTTCGGTAGATGTCATCAGGTGGGCCAAAAGTCGCGGTATCAAGGTCACCGCCGAAGTTACGCCCCATCATTTACTTCTTACCGAGGATCTTGTTGCTAGTTATGACCCGGTCTACAAAGTAAATCCACCACTTAGAACCAGAGCAGATATAGCGGCGTTACGAGCCGCATTGGCAGATGGCACGATCGATGCCATTGCCACCGATCATGCGCCGCACCCTCATGAAGATAAGGATTGCGAGTGGGCGGCCGCGGCATTCGGCATGCTCGGGTTACAGACTTCATTTAGTATCGCGGTGTTAACCATGATTGATTCCGGGCTACTTGACTGGCGCGCCCTCGCCGACCGGATGTCGGTGCGCCCGGCCCGGATCGGCCATGCGGTCGGGCACGGGCACGACTTAGTTGTTGGCGTTCCGGCGAATATCTGCGTGGTTGATCCGGCTGCATCTTGGGTGGTGGAACCTTTGACATTCGTTTCGAAAAGTCGAAACAGTCCGTATTCAGGGATGACATTGCCGGGCAAAGTCGTCCATGTATTTAAGGCGGGTAAAGCGACTGTTGTCGATGGCGGGCTCGCGTGGTGAATAGTGGCTCGGTCAAGCCAAAGTCTCGTGAATCAGCGGTTTTGGTACTCGAGGACGGTCGGGTGGCTCGGGGCCGGAGTTATGGGGCGCTAGGTGCCACCTTCGGTGAGGCGGTATTTAACACCGGGATGACCGGTTACCAGGAAACCTTGACTGATCCGTCTTACCACCGCCAGGTGGTGATTATGACCGCCCCACATATTGGCAATACCGGAGTCAATGACGAGGACGCCGAGTCTGCACGTATTTGGGTGTCTGGATACGTCGTGCGAGACCCCGCACGGGTTTCTTCGAATTGGCGGGCCAAGCGCGAACTAGAAGATGACCTACTCGATCAAGGTATCGTGGGGATTTGCGATGTCGACACCCGGGCGCTGACCAGGCACCTACGCGAACGTGGTGCGATGCGTGTCGGCATTTTTGCTGGTGAGCATGCCGGCCTATCAATTGATGCGCTATTGGCTCAAGTTCGGTCGAGCCCGGCGATGAAAGGTGCGGATCTGACAGGTGAGGTGAGCACAGCTAGCCCTTATCTGGTGCCGGCCATCGGCACCTGTCAATTTAAGGTTGTTGCGGTTGACCTCGGGATCAAGACCATGACACCGCATCGGCTCGCGCAGCGCGGTATCGAGGTGCAAGTGGTTCCGTCGACTGTCACGGCATCGGAGATCTTGGCCAAGAATCCCGACGGAGTGTTCTTCTCTAACGGCCCCGGTGATCCGGCGACCGCTGACGGCGCCGTGGCGGTGATGTCGGAGTTGCTCTTTGCCCGGGTACCCATTTTCGGAATTTGTTTCGGTAATCAGATTCTGGGTAGAGCCCTTGGATTGGGGACATACAAATTGCGCTATGGCCACCGCGGCATCAATTCGCCGGTTCAGGATCTGCGTACAGGGCGGGTTAGTGTCACCGCGCACAATCATGGTTTCGCTGTCGATGCCCCGCGCAGGGGAGCATTTCAGACGCCATTTGGTTTGGCGGAGGTAAGTCACGTTTGCCTAAATGACGATGTTGTCGAAGGTTTGCGCCTCCTTGAGGTGCCAGCGTTCAGTGTTCAGTATCACCCGGAGGCGGCGGCTGGCCCGCATGATGGAGCGGGCCTATTCGATGAGTTTGTTGATTTGATGAAAGCTGGCCGTTAATGCCAAGGCGTGCGGATATTAAGTCAATTTTGGTAATTGGGTCAGGGCCAATTGTCATCGGACAAGGCTGTGAGTTCGATTATTCGGGTACCCAAGCTTGTCGGGTGCTCAAAGACGAGGGCTTGCGCGTAGTTTTGGTAAACTCAAACCCGGCTACGATCATGACCGATCCTGAATTCTCTGACGCTACCTATATCGAACCGATCACCCCTGAGTTCGTTGAACGTATCATCGCCAGAGAGCGCCCCGACGCGCTGCTTCCTACTTTGGGCGGCCAAACGGCATTAAATATTGCAATTGCATTGCACAAAAACGGCGTGCTTGATCGCTACGGGGTTGAAATGATCGGGGCTGACGTCAATGCCATTGAGCGCGGCGAGAACCGAGAGTTATTTCGCGGCATTGTCGCGGCAATCGGTGCCGAGAGTGCGCTTTCGGTGATTTGTCACTCAATGTTGGATTGCCAATCAGCAGCTGAGCAACTTGGGTTTCCGGTGGTTATCCGTCCCTCCTTCACCATGGGTGGTGCCGGGTCCGGCATCGCGTACGACGAAACCGATCTGTTGCGCATCGCCGGAGCCGGTCTGCAGGCAAGTCCAACTACCGAGGTACTTCTCGAAGAGTCGATTATCGGCTGGAAAGAGTATGAGCTTGAGCTAATGCGCGACCGCAATGACAATGTTGTCGTCATTTGCTCCATTGAAAATTTAGATCCAATGGGTGTCCACACCGGCGATTCCATAACCGTGGCGCCAGCTCTTACCTTGACCGATCGTGAGTATCAGCACATGCGTGACGTTGGCATTGAGATCATTCGAGCTGTGGGAGTTGACACCGGCGGGTGCAATATTCAATTTGCGGTCAACCCTGAAGATGGTCGCATGATCGTAATTGAGATGAATCCACGAGTTTCGCGCTCCTCGGCCCTTGCATCTAAGGCTACGGGTTTTCCGATCGCCAAGATCGCGGCACGATTGGCAATTGGCTACACCCTCGACGAGATCCCGAACGACATCACGAAAGAGACACCGGCGTCATTCGAACCCAGTCTTGATTATGTAGTTGTCAAAGTTCCACGCTTCGCATTCGAAAAGTTCCCTAATGCCGATCCAGTGCTGACCACCACCATGAAGAGTGTTGGTGAGGCTATGGCCATCGGGCGCAACTTTGGTGAGGCGTTGCAAAAGGCATTGCGCTCCTTGGAGAAGCCAGAGGCAATATTTAGCTGGCCCGGTGACTCTGCGGAAATAGATGTGCCAGATCTCCTTGCGAGGATGCACCGTCCCCATGACGGCCGCCTCTCCTTGGTTCAGCAGGCATTGTGGGCCGGGGCGACTATTGAGCAGGTCCACGAGTCCACTCGCATAGACCCATGGTTTTTGGACCAAATATGTCAATTGAACGAAACCGCGGATGAAATTCGCTCGGCGCCTGCACTTGATGAGCCACTTCTACGCCGGGTTAAGCGCGTTGGTTTCTCAGATCGACAAATCGGCCAACTACGAGGCATAAGCGAGGATGAAGCCCGCGAGATCCGCCATGGCCTTGGCGTTCGCCCGGTTTTCAAGACGGTTGATACTTGCGCGGCCGAGTTCGCGGCTCAGACTCCTTACCACTATTCGACCTATGATGAAGAAAATGAAGCCGCCGCGAGTGACCGTACGAAGGTAATCATTTTGGGGTCAGGCCCAAATCGCATTGGTCAGGGTATCGAGTTTGATTACTCATGCGTGCACGCGGCATTAACCCTTCGTGACGCTGGCTATGAAACCATCATGATCAATTGCAATCCCGAAACTGTTTCTACTGACTATGACACTTCAGACCGTTTGTACTTCGAGCCTTTGACGTTTGAAGATGTCATCGAGATTGTGTACGCGGAGCAGCGGTCAGGCACCCTACTTGGCGTGATAGTGCAATTGGGTGGGCAAACCCCACTTGGGTTGGCGCAGCGACTTAAGAATGCCGGCGTACCAATCATCGGCACGAGCCCGGAGTCGATTCACCTAGCTGAGGATCGGGGAGCATTCGGCCGGGTGCTCGCGCAAGCGGGTTTGCCGGCGCCTAAGCACGGTACCGCGATGTCGTTCCCGGAGGCTCAGGCGATTGCCGCTGATGTTGGTTACCCGGTGCTAGTGCGACCAAGTTATGTACTCGGTGGCCGCGGAATGGAAATCGTCTATGACGACAACATGCTCGCTGATTTTTTGGGTAGGGCTACCCAGATTAACCCTGAGCACCCGGTTTTAGTTGATCGATTCTTGGACGACGCTATTGAAATTGATGTAGATGCCATCTTCGACGGCGAAGAATTGTTCTTGGCTGGTGTTATGGAGCACATCGAGGAAGCTGGGATTCATTCTGGTGATTCGGCATGTGCGTTGCCACCCATCACGCTCGGGGCCTCAGATATTGAACGTATTCGGGAGTCAACACTGCGCATCGCACAAGGGGTTGGAGTTCTCGGGCTGCTAAATGTGCAGTACGCCCTGGTTTCTGATGTGCTTTATGTGCTCGAGGCTAACCCTCGAGCTTCGCGGACCGTGCCATTTGTTTCGAAAGCAACGGCAGTGCCCATTGCGAAAGCGGCAGCACGGGTGATGGTTGGCCAAAAGATTTCTCAGTTGCGTCTTGAAGGTTTATTGCCCACTAGGGGCGATGGTGGCACGATGCCACCTGGTGCGGCCTGTTCTGTCAAGGAAGCTGTGCTTCCGTTTGGCCGCTTCCATGGCGTCGACACTTTGCTCGGCCCCGAAATGCGCTCGACCGGCGAGGTGATGGGTATTGATGATAGCTTCGGGCTGGCATTTGCTAAATCGCAAGAGGCGGCGTTCGCCGGTGGTTTACCAACCTCTGGCACTGCATTTGTGTCTCTGGCCAATCGCGATAAGCGTGCTGCAATATTCCCGATCATGCGGTTAGCGGATCTAGGGTTTCAGATTGCGGCGACGGCTGGTACCGCCGATATTTTGGGTCGTCATGGGATCTCCGCGAGGGTGTTGCGTAAGCATCATGAAGGCAGGGGTCCGGCGGGTGAACCAACAACGATCGATCTGATCATGGCTGGCGAGATCGCCTTAATCGTAAATACGCCTTATGGGGTAGGGCCCAGGGTGGATGGTTATGAAATCCGCACTGCTGCTGTCATCAAGTCGGTACCTTGTATTACCACGGTGCAGGGGTTGGCTGCCGCCGTACAAGGAATAGCTTTACTGCGCAACGCTGAGGCCACAGTCCGCTCCCTGCAAGAGCATGCCCGCGATCTGCTCAAGCTGCGCCAGAGTGCTAGCGGTAGCGTCAGTCCTGCGGAGCTAGATTGAACCGGGGCAGCGAAGGTGAAGGACAAGATGGCAAAGGGTGTGTGAGATAGATGCCGGTTCAGGTAAGGGGTGAGGTACTTGATGTGCGACGCGCCGGTGTGTATTACGTGCTTTCCGTCACCGCACCG
Source organism: Candidatus Nanopelagicales bacterium (assembly GCA_009694585.1). GTDB lineage: Bacteria > Actinomycetota > Actinomycetes > S36-B12 > S36-B12. Next base: position 25,168 of record SHUQ01000004.1, read on the forward strand.
GGTATCCCAGAGCAGTACCGACCAGGTCACTTCGTCACTATTGGGATCGGCGGCGAAGAGTCCGGTTTGATCTTGCGTCGCGCATTTGCGATTCACCAAGTGCAATCTCGCGGTGTTTATGGTGGCACTTTAGATGTGGTAGTTGGCGTGCAGGGTAAGGGCACTCGTTGGCTAAGTGAACGTCGTCGCCATGACATCCTTGACATTGTTGGCCCCCTCGGCAAGCCATTTATCTTGCCTAAGGAGGGGGTCCCATGCGTGCTGGTCGGTGGTGGCTATGGGGCGGCTCCGCTATTTATGCTGGCCGAGCAACTTCGGGAACGGGGATGTCGAGTCGATGTCGTACTCGGTGCATCAACCGAAGAAAAACTTTATGGAGTCCTAGATATCAAGCGGGTGTCGTCGATGCTCACCATCACCACCGAGGATGGCTCGTCCGGTACGAAGGGTCGGGTCACCGACGCCCTGCCGGGCATCATCGAACGCAATGATTCTGCGGTGGTTTATGCCTGCGGTCCAATGGGAATGCTCGCGGCGGTTGCTGACATCGCCTCGGAGTATCGCGCTTATAGCCAGTGTTCGGTTGAAGAATCCATGGCTTGCGGTATTGGTATCTGCATGACATGCGTGCTGCCTGTAGTTGGTGACGATGGGGTAACTCGCATGGTTCGGTCCTGCATTGATGGCCCAATATTTCGTGGCGATCTGGTGCGCTGGGATGAAATCGGCACGATTCCTGCCGATGCTCTAGGTGCCCCAGCATTGGATGCGTCATGACCAGGGCCATGTTTGGGCGCGCCATGCGAGCGGTAGATGCTACGGCCCCCACCACTGACATGTCGGCCGAACTTGCATCGCTGGCTATGCCCAGCCCGGTATTGACGGCGTCGGGATGCGCGGCTTCTGGGCGTGAACTGGACCAATTCTTTGACATCACCAAGATCGGCGCGATTGTCACAAAGAGCGTGATGTTGCGAGCGCGTTCTGGGCGTCCGACTCCGCGCATGTGCGAGACCCCAAGTGGCATGCTCAACTCAATCGGGCTTCAAGGCCCAGGTATCGAGCAGTTCATTGAAGAGGACTTAGCGTGGTTGAGAGCGCGTGGTGCCCGCACCGTGGTTTCGATAGCGGGGGAGTCCGTCGACGAGTACGGCAAACTGGCACAGAAATTGCGTATTGTTGAGGGTGTAGATGCCATCGAGGTAAATATTTCATGCCCAAACGTTGTTAACCGAAATCAGGTTTTTGCCTGCGATCCGGAAATGGCCGCAAACGTTATTCAAACGGTGCGGCGACAAAGCGACTCGAAGACACCGATTTTCGCCAAACTTTCCCCTGATGTCACTGACATCACCGAAATAGCCCGAGCGGTCGTGCGAGCTGGGGTTGATGGGTTAACGGTAATTAACACCTCGCTAGGGATGGTCATTGATGTTGAGACGATGCGTCCGGCACTTGCTGGGGTTACCGGTGGCCTAAGTGGTCCCGCAATTCGTCCCATCGCACTTCGCTGCGTGTGGCAAATCCGTCAGGCGCTTCCCGATATCCCCATTCTCGGAGTGGGTGGGATCCGCACCGGCGTTGACGCATTGCAGTTTATCCTGGCCGGAGCCAATGCGGTTTCGGTCGGCACAATGACATTTAATGATCCTTCAGCGCCGATGCGAGTGCACAATGAGTTGGCAATTGCACTCCAGGACCGGGGATTCGAGAGTGTTAGCCAAGCCATCTCCTATGGACATCGCGCCGCAGATATATTTGAACCCGAGGACGAAGGCGAAGCCGAACCCGAATGATCAGCAAACGCGGTCCAATCGCAGTAGCACTGGATGCACCGGACTTAAGGACACTGAAGCAGTGGGCAGAAGCAGTTGCTCCGGCGGTGTCAACCTTGAAAGTCGGCCTGGAGGTCTTCTGCCGCGACGGTGAACTTGCGGTAATTGGCGCACGTGAAGCAGCAATAGCTGGTGGTATCAACGAAATCGAAATCTTCCTGGATCTCAAACTCCATGACATTCCAGCTACCGTGGCGGGCGCAGCGCGGGCCGTGGCCCATCTGGAACCGGCGATTTTGACGGTACATGCAGCAGGTGGCGCCGCCATGGTTGAAGCTGCTGCACTGGCGTTGCCGAAGACCAGAATTGCTGCGGTGACCATATTGACATCTCTTGATGAGCAGGCCTTGGCCGCCATTGGGATGGCTGGACCGTCAATCGATGCCGCGGTGCGCCTCGCAGTCCTTGCAACAAATGCTGGTGCGCGGGCCGTGGTGTGTTCAGCGCGTGAGGTGGGCGCGATTCGTGCTGCCGTAGCACCGGATATCACTTTGATCACTCCGGGGGTGCGACCAGCAGGTAGCTCGGTGGATGACCAAAAGCGGGTAGCAACTCCGGAGCAGGCAATTGCAGACGGTGCGGATCTATTGGTAATCGGCCGGCCAATTACCGGAGCCGCTGACATCGCACAGGCGGCGCGTGACATTGCTTTCAGCATCGCGGGTGCCAACTAGTGGCGCCGAGACTCGCGCCACTAGTGGTTGTCTCCGGCCCATCTGGAGTTGGCAAGAGCACTGTGGTTGAAGCAGTACTTGCTCTGGCTCCTGAGGTTTGGCTGTCAGTTTCAGTAACCACAAGGCTGCCGCGCGTTGGTGAGGTAAACGGCAAGGAGTATTTCTTCGTCGATGATGTGCAGTTCACGCAGTTGGTTGAGCACGACGAACTACTTGAGTGGGCGCAATTTGCGGGCCACCGGTACGGCACGCCTCGTGGCCCCGTTCTTGAACATAGGGCTGGTGGTATTCCGGTGATATTGGCAATTGAGGTGGCCGGGGCCCGGCAGGTGCGAAGCCGCGTTCCAGAAGCCCAGTTGGTGTTTTTGGCCCCACCCTCGTGGCCCGAATTGGAGGCCAGACTCATTGGCCGGGGTACCGAATCTGCTGAGGCGGTGGCCCAGCGCCTGGCTGCCGCTGAGCATGAATTGGCGGCAGCTCCAGAGTTCGATCGGGTCATTGTGAATACCGACGTCGGGCAGTGCGCGGCCGCATTGGTAGCATGCCTGCATGAGCAACCCCAGACCTGAGGGCATTACCCATCCCTCAATAGATGCCCTTTTGGAAAAGACCGACTCGAAGTTCTCGTTGGTTATCTACGCATCCAAGCGGGCGCGGCAAATAAATGCTTACTACTCACAACTGGGCGAAGGCCTGCTGGAGTATGTTGGCCCCCTCGTTGAGACCCATGTGCAGGAGAAGTCCTTATCGATAGCGCTGCGCGAAATCGATGCCGGGCTTTTGCAAGCAGAGGCGATCGAGGTAGTCGAGGCTACGGCCTGACTTCGATGTCGCCGCAACTAGGCGCCAAGGCCGGTTCGCCCCAAGTGGGTGACCGGCCTCGTGTCGTACTGGGGGTAGCCGGCGGTATCGCCGCTTACAAAGGTGTCGAAGTACTAAGGGGTTTGACTGAGTCGGGCCATTCCGTCACCGTGGTGCCGACTGCGGCAGCACTTAAATTTGTTGGGGAGCCCACCTGGGCGGCGTTATCGGCCCACCCGATAGCCACTTCGGTTTGGGCAAACGCACATGAGGTCTCGCACGTAAAATTGGGGCAGCAGGCCGATTGTGTGGTAGTAGCACCAGCCACGGCAGACCTGATAGCTCGGGCGACCCACGGCATCGCCAATGACCTGTTGACCAATGTGCTCCTAACCGCCCGGTGTCCAATTGTCTTGGCGCCGGCAATGCATACTGAAATGTGGCAGCACCCGGCCACCCAATGCAATGTTGCCGCCCTTAGAGCTCGAGGGGTGATCGTGCTGGAGCCTGCCGCCGGGCGGCTTACCGGTGCCGATTTTGGACCTGGACGCTTACCAGATCCCGCCGCCATCGTGGCTGCGGTTCAAGATGTATTGCGCCGACCTCCGACAGGTGACTTAGCGGGCCGCCGGGTAGTGGTTAGCGCCGGTGGCACTCGTGAATCTTGGGATCCGGTGCGTTTCATCGGAAATATCAGCAGCGGTCGGCAAGGGGTCGAATTGGCGCGCACCGCGGTTTCCCGTGGTGCGCTGGTGACTTTGGTGGCCGCGCACCTAGATGTCCCGATACCAGCGGGTGTCACGGTGGTGCCGGTGAGTTCGGCCGAAGACCTCCTGCAGGCGATGGCGGCGGCGGCACGTGATGCCGATGCGGTCGTAATGGCTGCTGCGGTAGCCGATTTTCGGCCCGAGGCGGTCGCTTCGGGCAAAATCAAGAAACCCGATGAGCCGGTCAATGTGAGCCTAAAGCTGTCGCAGACTGTTGACGTTTTGGCCGAACTAGTGCGCCGTCGCGAGGGCGAGTTACCAGTGATTGTGGGATTTGCCGCCGAGACTGCGGCTGATGCGACCGAGTTAGCTGAGTTAGGACGCCGCAAATTGGCCCGCAAAGGCTGTGAGCTATTAGTCGTCAATGAGGTTGGGCGTCAAGTGGTATTTGGGGCAGAAGAAAATGAAGTGACGATCTTGGGCCACGAGGGCACCCAGGTGCACGTAGCTCGGTCCTCGAAGGCGGCGATTTCTGATGCGGTCTGGGACGCCGTGGTGCATGAATGGAAACGCGCCTAACCATTACACTCAATGGAGCATCTGCGATGCTCAATATTTGTGTTGACAACATCTGTAAGGGGATATCACGTGTCTAAGCGCTTGTTCACGTCTGAGTCAGTTACCGAGGGTCACCCGGATAAAATGGCGGACCAAATCAGCGATGCGATTCTTGATGATTTGCTCCGGCAAGACCCACGCAGTCGCGTCGCGGTAGAAACCATGTTGACAACCGGGCAGGTGCACGTGGCCGGCGAGGTCACGACCGAGGGCTTCGCCGACGTCATTCGTTTGGTACGCGACACCGTGCTTGGTATCGGATACGACTCTTCCACCAAGGGTTTCGATGGTGAGTCCTGTGGTATCTCGGTGTCTATCGGTAAACAATCACCAGATATTGCCCAAGGTGTTGATGATGCCATCGAAGAGCGTGAGGGCGGCAGCGGCGACCCACTAGATCGCCAAGGTGCCGGTGATCAAGGCTTGATGTTCGGCTATGCCTGCACTGACACCCTAGAATTAATGCCACTGCCAATTTCACTGGCCCACCGCTTAGCTGAGCAATTGACCGAGGTGCGCAAGGACGGCCGGTTGCCATACCTGCGCCCCGACGGCAAGACCCAGGTAACAATCGAGTACGACGAGGACGATCGCCCGACTCGAATTGACACCATCGTGGTGTCTAGCCAACATGCACGCGATATCAACCTAGACACGATGCTCACCCCTGATATCCGCAAGCATGTTGTTGATCCAATTCTTGAAACTGTGGATCTAGATTCACGTGATTACCGACTCCTCGTGAACCCGACCGGTCGCTTTGAGGTGGGTGGCCCGATGGGTGATGCCGGCCTGACCGGGCGCAAAATCATCGTTGATACCTACGGCGGCATGGCCCGTCATGGTGGTGGCGCATTCTCCGGTAAGGATCCGTCAAAAGTGGACCGATCGGCGGCATATGCAGTGCGCTGGGTGGCAAAGAACGTGGTTGCGGCCGGCTTAGCTACTCGCTGTGAAGTGCAGGTGGCTTACGCCATTGGCAAAGCCCACCCGGTCGGTGTTTTCGTCGAGACTTTCGGTACCGGCGTCATCGGTGACGAAGCCATCCAAGAAGCCGTACTCCGGGTCTTTGATCTACGCCCGGCGGCGATCATCCGCGATCTGGATCTACTCCGACCAATATTTAGAGTGACCAGCGCCTATGGTCACTTCGGTCGCCAGCAGGGCACCAATGAACTGCTTGACGCAGATCAGCCGGCGCAGCGTTCGCAGGTAGGACCAACATTTACCTGGGAAAACACCGATCGCGCCGAGAACTTGCGGACGGTTGCCGGAGTGTGAAGTCCGCGTTCGAATCGGAGACAAACCAGCTGGCTTTGCTGCCAGCAGGCGGCAAAGCTGCCGCGCGACGGCCCCGCAAGGGGCCGTCTTTGTCTGCGGTTATCGCCGAAGAGTTGCCGATCGCTCAAGTTCGAATCGACTCGCCACTGCCCCAACTTGATCGGATTTTCGACTACACCGTTTCCCAGCAGCTAAGTGATTTGGTGCAGCCGGGGGTTCGGGTGAGAGTCCGCTTTGCCGGGCGTTTGGTTAATGGGTTCGTGGTGGGCCGGGTGGGGGCCAGCGATGCTGGCAAGACACTGCGACCTATTGAACGGGTAGTTTCTGGTGAGCGCGTCCTCACCCCTGAGATTGCTGACTTAGTTGCTGCCGTTGCTGAGCACTATGCCGGCACTTTCTCTGATGTGGTCCGTAGTGCAGTGCCACCTAGGCATGCCCGGGCCGAAGCTTTGCAGTACCCAATGCCAGATGTCGATGTTCAAGTTCAAGAGTTGGATGCGCAGCGCTGGAGCCGGTACACAAATGGAGCCGCGTTATTTCGACGCCTTCGAGGTGGTAAGTCCGCAAATACCAGGGGAGTTTGGAGTGCCGCCCCCGCTCAGCCTTGGTACCAAGACATCGCATCCTTGGCTCGGGCGATTCTTGAGCAGCCACTTGGCAGCGTCATTGTGGTGCTACCTGATGCGCACGATGTTGATTTGCTCTCGCGTGAACTTGTCGAGCTACGGGATATCACGGCGGTGCTAACAGCGGACCAAGGCCCAGAGCGTCGCTACCGAGAGTTCCTTCGGGGCTTACGTGGCTCAGTTCGATTGGTGATCGGCACGCGGGCAGTGGTCTTTGCACCGGTCATGGACTTAAGGCTCATCGTGGTTTGGGATGACCAAGACGACTCGCTTTGGGAGCCGCATGCGCCATATTGGAATGCTCGTGATGTAGCCGCCATGCGTTCATCCGCCGGAGGCTGTGCGCTACTGGTGGGTTCACCCGCAAGAAGTGTTGAGACCCAACTTTGGTGTGAGCAGGGGTGGTCACAATCCTTAGCGCCGACCCGAGATGCCATTGCCTCAAGCGCCCCGGTGGTTCGAGCACTTGAAATTGATGACCTAGCCCGTGATGTGGCGGCAGCATCTGCCCGGTTGCCGCATATGGCGTGGTCAGTTGCTAAGGAGGGTTTGAAGTCCGGTCCGGTGCTAGTGCAGGTGTCGCGGCGCGGGTATCTGCCGACGCTGTGCTGTCAAAACTGCCGCACGCCGGCGAGATGCTCATGTGGAGGCTCCCTTGGGCTGGCAACGGGGCAAAGTCTCCCGACCTGTACCTGGTGTGGAGTACCGGCCACGAGTTGGAGTTGCCGGGTCTGCGGCGAACACAATTTACGTGCGGTAGCCATTGGCGTCGAACGTACCGCTGAAGAGTTCGGTAGGGCATTTCCAACGACGTCGGTGGTTTGGTCGCAGGCTTCAGCAATGCGTCGCAAGGTGGGCTCTGCTGCAGCATTGGTGATTGCTACTCCAGGTGCCGAACCAATCGCTGAAGGCGGTTATGCGGCGGTAATAATCTTGGATGCTCGGCTGCAATTGCAGCGTCCCCAACTTCAGGTAACGCAAGAGGCGGCACGGAGATGGTTTGGGGCGGCGCTCCTCGCGCGTCCTCGAGCACCGCTGGTAATCACAGCGGATAACTCTGAGCCGGTGGTACAAGCTTTGGTGCGGTGGGATGCGCCATGGTTTGCTCAGCGCGAGCTTGCCGATCGAGTGGCTGCAGGTTTACTGCCCAGCACCCGAATGGCGGTGCTGACTGGAGCAATTACTGATATTAGTGAGGTGCTGTCATTGTTGACAGTTGAGCACCAAGTCCTAGGTCCGACTGACGGTAGTTGCATAGTTGTTGTGCGGCGTGACTTAGGGGCGCAACTAAGTGCGCAACTGCGGGTCATTTCAACGACGCGTGCGGTCAAAGGTTCGGGCAAATCGGTTAACGTGGTGCTCGATCCCCGTGAGCCGATTACCAAGGCGACCGCACCAATGCCGGGGATACCGAATGGCGCGACGCAGAATCCGGGGACATAGAATCCACTCATGGCGGTTCAACCCATTCGACTGTTCGGCGACCCCGTGCTGCGCACTCCGGCTGTCGCTGTAGAGACTTATGACAAAGAGCTACGAAAACTTGTTACTGACCTAACCGACACGATGCAAGATGCCCCAGGCGCGGGCTTGTCAGCTCCGCAGATCGGTGTCTTGCTTAGGGTGTTTACCTATTGGGTTGACGATGAACTTGGCCACTTGATAAATCCAGAATTGGTTTTGTCTGATGAATTGCAAGACGGTGAAGAGGGCTGCCTTTCACTCCCGGATCTCGCATTTGACACTAAGCGGGCACTTAGTGTTGTGGCCCGAGGCATGAATATGCACGGTGAACCGATACTAATTGAAGGCAGTGATCTCTTGGCGCGCTGCGTACAGCATGAAACCGATCATCTCGATGGCATCATGTTTATTGATCGTTTGGACCCGCAAGCGCGCCGCGAAGCCATGCGATTGGTTCGCGAGTGCGAATGGTTCGGCAACCCAGCTCCTACCGTGCAGATGAGCCCCCATTCCCTTTCGGCCCGGTGGCTGTAGCCAGTGCGTTGTGTTTTTGCGGGTACGCCCGCCGTTGCCGCGGTTGCACTTCAAGTGATTTTGGACTCGCCACATGAGGTGGTGGCGGTAATTACGCGTCCGGATTCGCGCGCGGGGCGGGGTCAAAATCTGACATCGAGTGAGGTAGCAGCACTGGCTCATGAGGTCGGTATTCCGGTGCTAAGTCCGACTGATCTTCGTGATGCAGATTTTGAAATGAGATTACGAGCACTCGAGCCGGACTGCTGTCCGGTAGTTGCCTATGGTGCCTTGGTGCCCGCCGAATTACTCGCAGTACCAAAACATGGCTGGGTTAATCTGCACTTTTCCCTGCTGCCGGCGTGGCGTGGAGCGGCACCCGTGCAATGGGCACTGCTCACCGGTGATGTCATGACGGGCGCGACGACCTTTAGGCTTGAAACTGGGCTTGATACCGGGCCGGTATATGGCACCGTGACCGAAGAGATTTTGCCGAGTGATACCGCAGGTGCGGTACTGGGACGACTCGCGGGAGTAGGCGGGCAATTACTCGTATCGACCTTGGATGGCCTTGCTTCCCGATCAATCGAAGCCGTGCCCCAACGCAATTTCGATATCAGTTACGCCCCGAAGCTAACCGCCGAGGACGCGCGAATTAGGTGGACTGACCCCTGGATCGGCGTGGATCGACACATTCGCGCGACCACGCCCAACCCGGGGCCTTGGACCTTGGCCGGCGGCGAGCGGATCAAAATCGGGCCACTTAGTGTGAATCAAAATGTGTCTGACAGTGATCTGCCACCTGGGCAACTAGCCGTGGTCAACGGCGCGGTGTTGGTCGGCACCGCTACGAGTTCAGCCCAGTTGAATTTAGTGCAGCCGGCCGGCAAGAAATTGATGCATGCTGGTGATTGGGTTCGCGGGCTCCGGGCACAGTTGCCGAGATTTGAATGAGCCTTGACCCGGCTCGCAAGGCCGCATTTGAAGTTCTTAGGTCAGTTCGTGAGGATGATTCGTATGCGAATTTGACCATGCCGGGTGTGCTGGCGCGCATGTCACTTACCGGACGCGATGCTGGCTTTGCCACCGAACTTGCGTACGGAACTTTGCGCTGGCAAGGGTTCTACGATGCTATTTTGATAACCTGTGCGTCTCGGGCCTGGGCCGACGTCGACCCTGGCATGCAGGCGGTCCTTCGATTGGGAGCTCATCAGTTATTGTGTATGCGCGTGCCTTCGCATGCTGCCGTTGACTCCTCATGTGAACTTGCACGTGCACTTGGTTCCGCCGGCGGTGCATCTGCTCGAGCCGGTTTTGCAAATGCCATCCTCCGCAAAGTGGCAGCCCATGACCTTGACTACTGGGTCGAGCTGGTTGGGGCAATCGGCGGACTAGAAGGGCTCGCCACGCGCTGGTCGCACCCAGCTTGGATCGTGCGCGCATTTCAAGATGCCCTCGGTGAACGACGTAGTGAACTGCCGGCACTGCTAGCTGCTGACAATGAACCCGCACACCCGGTTTTGGTTGCGCGTCCGGGCCGGATGGACCCGGAGGTACTCAGAGGACGTTCGGAGGTATCGCCGGGCCGGTACTCACCTTTAGCTGCAGTTTTGCATAGTGGAGCACCAGATGCTCTTGACATTGTTAGGAGTGGCGCGGTCGGGGTGCAAGACGAAGGCAGTCAATTGGTGGCACTTGCGCTGACTCGCGCGGAGGTTTCACATCCTGAAACTGATTGGTTAGACATGTGTGCTGGGCCCGGTGGTAAAGCCGCGGTATTAGCGGGTATTGCTGCAGAACGTGGGGTCAATTTGACGGCTGTTGAGTTGCACCCGCATCGCGCTCATCTCATTGAACGTTCACTCGGGGGAGTCCCGGTTGAAATAATCGTTGGTGACGCGACAGACGCTCCGTGGGGTGACCAACTTTTTGATCGGATTCTGATTGACGCACCGTGCACGGGCTTAGGTGCACTGCGGCGGCGCCCGGAGGCTAGGTGGCGTAAATCTCCGGCCGACCTGTCGACCCTTGGGCCGCTGCAACGAAACTTACTCAAGTCGGCGATAGCAGCGACTCGGCCGGGGGGAGTGATCATTTATGCAACCTGCTCCCCACACCTCGCCGAGACCGAATTCGTGGTCGCCGATGTGGTAGCGGGGCTGAGCAACGTGGCCATTGAGGATGCGCGAGATCTTCTGCCTGAGGTAACTGATGTCGGAAGCAGCCCCTTCGTACAGCTTTGGCCGCACCGCCACGGCACCGACGCGATGTTCTTCGCATTACTGCGCAAAACCGGCTAGCGAAGTGCTGGCATTTGTAGCGCCGATTAGTCTTTGCCCATGGGAATCTTGATCTCACCTAGTGTGCTCAATAGTGATCTGTCATGTTTGGCTGAGGAGGTTGCCCGGGTCGCCGATTATTCCGACTGGATCCACCTCGATGTGATGGATAATCATTTTGTCCCGAACCTTACATTCGGGGTCTCAGTTGTTGAGTCTTTGCTGAAAAATATAGCTATCCCCGCCGACTGCCACCTCATGATTGCCGACCCAGATCGTTGGGCGCCCGCTTATGCCGAGGCCGGGGCGAGCAGCGTGACATTTCATATTGAAGCGGCAGCAAACCCTGTGCAATTGTGCCGAGACTTGCGGGCAGCAGGTGCCCGGGCCGGCGTTGGCTTGAAGCCCGGTACCGACATTTCCGCGGTAGCAGAACTCATGCCGGAATTAGACATGATTTTGATTATGACTGTCGAACCAGGATTTGGTGGTCAATCGTTCATGACTGACATGTTGCCGAAAATCGAGCAAGCGCGCGCACTGGTAGTCGGGGCCGGCACCGATATTTGGGTGCAGGTTGATGGCGGCATAGATATTTCGACGATTGAGCGGTGCGCGAGTGCGGGTGCGAATGTTTTCGTAGCGGGTTCATCGGTGTACCGGGCCGAGGATCCTGGTGCCATGGTCGATTGCCTGCGCGCCCTAGCCCAAGACGCGACCCGATTGTGAGCGTTTGGGAGAATGCCATGCGCGAAGCCATCGCGCTGGCGGTATCTGCTGGCCCAACTTGCAGCCCAAATCCGCGAGTGGGCTGTGTTCTGGTTAGTCCCGATGGCGAAATCATTGGCCGTGGCTACCACCAAGGTGCTGGCTTGCCACACGCCGAAGTGAATGCCATTGCAGCTGCTGGCGATTTAGCCCGCGGTGCCACAGCGGTCGTAACCCTTGAGCCGTGCAAACATAAGGGGCGCACCGGGCCGTGCACGCAGGCGCTGATCGATGCCGGGATTAGGCAGGTGGTTTTTGCGCAGGCCGATCCATCGGCTGTCGCTGGTGGCGGGTCGCAGCTATTGACTAGTGCTGGTGTAAGTGTGGTCGGCGGGGTACTTGCCGATGAAGCGACACTGATCAATCGGGCTTGGACTCATGTGCAGGTGACCGGACGCCCCTTTGTAACAATCAAGACGGCAATGAGCCTTGATGGCCGGGTAGCAGACGCAGGCGGTGGGCCAACCGCTATCACCGGTGCGAAGACACGAACTTGGGTGAGTCAGTTTAGGTCTGGTGTAGATGCGGTGCTCGTTGGCACGAACACGGTGGTGGTAGACAACCCAGCGCTTACAGCACGTGATGGGATAGGGGCGCTGCTGTCCAATCAGCCGCTGCGAGTGGTGGTTGGCGAGCGGGACTTGCCTACGAATCTTCGTGTGTTCGCCGACGCTGGTTCAGGTAGGGCAATTCAAATTCGTGAGCATGATCCGGCCCGAATCCTTGGGGAACTGCATGACCGTCAGATTCAGCAGGTATTGATTGAAGGTGGCCCCACGATCATTTCTGCTTTCCTCCAAGCCGGTTTGGTCGACGAAATCCTCTGGTTTGTGGCACCGCAATTTCTTGGAGCTGGGCCGGTAGCCGTTCAGCCGCTACCTGGCCCGCGAGCGGTCATTGTTACCGCGGTCGAGGTCATCGGCAATGATGTACTCATTCGCGGGGTACTGAGCCCGGCACCGACCACCTAAGATGAGTCAATGTTCACGGGTATTGTCGAAGAACTTGGGCGCATTGCGCATATCGAGTCTTTTCCTGATGCCGCCAAGTTGAAAATCCAAGGCGCGGTGGTGGTAAGTGATGTCAAGGCCGGTGACTCTATTGCGGTCAATGGGGTTTGCCTGACAGTTGTCGACCTCGGGACGGACTATTTCACGGCCGACGTTATGGCTGAGACCCTGAACCGCAGTTCCCTAGGCAAAGTGGCCATCGGATCCAAGGTCAACCTTGAACGAGCGGCTCGATTGGACTCTCGCATTGGCGGTCATTTGGTGCAAGGCCACGTAGATGGAGTCGGTTCAGTGATCGCCATCGATCCGGCACAACATTGGACCCTAATTCGTTTCACATTGCCTACACCATTGGCCAACTATCTAGTTGAGAAAGGCTCAATTACTGTTGATGGGGTGTCGCTGACTGTTGTTGAGGTTGGCCCAGATTACTTCTCGGTGTCCCTCATCCCAACTACTTTGGAGCACACTACGCTGGGTGCGCTGTCGGTAGGAGACATTGTGAATCTAGAAGTTGACGTCATTGCTAAGTATGTGGAGCGCCTCATGAAGGGTGAAACTAAGTGATCCCGGCAGATGAGGTGTTTGCCAATGACGCCATCGAGGTAGCCCAGCCGTTAGCTGCTGAGACATTTGTTGATACCAGCCCCTCGGCCGGCCTTGATTCAATTGACTCGGCCATTGCAGCTATCAAAGCTGGTCGGCCCATAGTTGTCGTGGATGACGAAGATCGCGAGAACGAAGGCGACTTGATATTCGCAGCTTCCGCAGCGACCCCAGAAAATGTCGCCTTCATGATCAGGCACACTTCCGGGTACATCTGTGTTGGTATGAGTGGTGAAGTACTCGATCGCTTGGGGCTGCCGCCCATGACGGCGGTAAATGAAGATCGCAAGGGCACCGCTTATGCAGTTTCTGTAGATGCTCGCGACGTTGTAAGCACTGGTATTTCTGCCATAGATAGATCACGGACAATTCGGGTTTTGGCAGATTCTGCTACCGATGCCTCCGACCTAACGCGACCCGGCCACGTCATGCCACTTCGAGCCGTCGAGGGCGGAGTATTGCGCCGCGCAGGTCACACCGAGGCCGCGGTCGATCTTGCTAAATTGGCGGGCCTTGCCCCAGCAGGAGCCCTGTGTGAGTTAGTAAATGACGACGGCACGATGATGCGCGCACCGGATTGCCGAAGATTCGCCGATGAGCATGGGCTCGTGATGGTCTCCATCGCTGACCTGATCAAGTTCAAGCGCAGAACCGAAAAACAAATCAGGCGTGTAGCGACAACAAAGTTGCCAACGGAGTTTGGTGATTTCATCGCGGTTGGTTATAGCAGCGATGTTGATGGGTCGGAGCATGTCGCACTAATCGTGGGTGACATTTCTGACGGCGAGAATGTCCTAGTGCGCGTGCACTCTGAGTGCTTGACGGGTGACGTATTTGGATCCTTGCGCTGCGATTGCGGACCACAATTACACGGTGCCATGCGCAAGATCTACGAAGAGGGTCGTGGTGTGGTGCTGTATGTGAAGGGCCACGAAGGTCGGGGGATCGGACTGCTACATAAATTGCGGGCATACGGCTTACAAGACTCCGGTCGAGACACCGTTGATGCGAACTTGGATCTGGGGTTACCAATTGATGCACGGGACTACGGCACCGGTGCGCAAATCCTTGCGGATTTGGGGGTCAAGTCGATGCGGCTTTTGACCAATAACCCAGCGAAACGTGCAGGACTCGAGGGTTATGGCCTATCTATAATTGAACGCGTGCCGATGGAAATTGATGCCAATGACCACAATTTGACTTATTTGCATACGAAAGCCGAGCGGATGGGTCATACGTTGAAATTCGAGGCACAGGAGAACACTCCATGAGCGGTGCCGGAGCCTCAATCCTCCAGCCAAATGGTTCTGGCATTCGGGTCGCGATAGTCGCTGCGTCATGGCACGAGCAAGTTATGGCCGGCCTAATCGCTGGGGCTACCGGTGCCTGCACCGCGGCCGGGGCAGCTGCGTCACTCATTCGCGTTGCTGGGTCATTCGAATTGCCGGTGGTAGCTAAAGCCTGCGCTCTCTCGGAGCGATTCGATGCGGTTGTTGCGTTAGGTGTGGTGATCCGCGGAGGCACCCCACACTTTGACTTTGTCTGTGATGCGGCAACATCTGGGCTGAAGCAAGTTGCACTTGATCACCTAATTCCGGTCGGTTTTGGTCTGCTCACCTGCGATAACGAGGCTCAGGCAATTGATCGCGCCGGGTTGCCCGGTTCAAAAGAAGACAAAGGCGCTGAAGCCACCTGGGCGGCTATCAATACGGCTATTACCCTGCGCGATCTGTCCGATTAGCCGGCGCCGTAGGCTGGGCCCGTGAAAACCTTCGATGATCTCTACGCTGAGCTAGCGCGCAAAATTGCCCACCAAGATGTGGACTCCGGCACTGTTAAGTTGCTGGATCAAGGGGTGCATGCAATCGGCAAGAAAGTGGTCGAAGAAGCTGCTGAGGCTTGGATGGCGGCCGAATATGAGGGCCATGAGCGCACGGCAGAAGAAATTGCACAGTTGCTATACCACGTGCAGGTCTTAATGCTGGCGAGCAAAGTGAGCCTTGACGATGTCTATCGGCGGCTGTGATGACAATACTTAAAATCGCGGTTCCGAACAAGGGGCAACTTGCCGAGCCAGCTCGCGAGATGCTCACCGAAGCCGGCTACTTGCGCAACGGCGGGCTGCGTGATCTATTTATCAGTGACCCGGATAACGATGTTGAGTTCTATTTCTTGCGCCCGAGAGATATTGCAATATATGTCGGCGAGGGCACCTTGGATCTGGGTATAACCGGTCGTGACATGTTGCTAGATTCGGGATCGGTTGCGATGGAATTACTGCCGTTGGGATTTGCGCCTTCGAGTTTTCGATTTGCGGCTCCGATTGGTACTGCCAAGACTCCTGCCGACTTAGCGGGGCTGCGCATCGCAACCTCTTACTCGGGATTGCTAAATGCGTGGCTCACTGAACAAGGTATTTCTGCGCGTGTGGTTCGCCTTGATGGCGCGGTGGAGAATGCTGTGGCACTTGGCGTTGCTGACGCTGTCGCCGATGTTGTTGCCACCGGTACCACCATCAAGCGAGCCGGCCTTGAGTTGGTGGGTGAGCCGTTGCTCATCTCCGAAGCCTTGCTGATTCAGCGACGCGATGCGCAGGTGAACCCGGCGGTCGAAACATTTGTTCGACGCCTAAACGGAGTGATGGTTGCTCGTTCATATGTACTCGTTGATTACGACATTCGTTTGGAGTCACTCGAGCAAGCATGTGCCGTCACACCGGGCATTGAGTCTCCAACCGTTTCCGCACTTCACGATGCAAACTGGCGTGCAGTTCGTGCGATGGTGCCAAGCGCTGATGTGCACCGGGTAATGGATGAGCTCTATGACTTGGGCGCGCGCGGGATTTTGGTAACCGATATTCACGCTTGCCGCCTTTAGTCAAAAAGAGCCAACTCGGCAAGAGCGCGGCCGGTCACCGCGTAGCGGCGCGGACCAGCAACGTCAATAACCAGTGCGTCCGCGCCGTCTTCAAGAGCTGACTGCGCGGCTTGGGTGCCTAGTACAGGCACCGGACGTGCGGATTGATCCCACATTGCGAGTGAATCTATCCCGGTGAAGGCGAGCAACCCTTTTTGGCCGGCCGCATTTATCATTGATACGGCCGCCATATGGCTGCTCTTATCGGATCCGCCCGTACCAATATCGTCAGCAACTGCAACGACCGCGACTAAGAGTCGTGCAGCCTTTAAGTGTTCGATAAGTGATTTGGTGGGGGAGGCCAACTCAGCGCGCAGCGCAAGATTCGGCGCACCGTCATCATCTGGAAATGCCGGTAGCGCGAACTTCTTGCCCCCCGATGTCATGGCGTGAGGGTACGGGGGGAATATTCATCTAGTGAGTTCACCCCATGAACCGGTGGCCCGGGTGATTCCAGCCTGGGCGTCAATGCTCGGTCTGGTGCTGGTGGCGGCAAATCTACGAGCCGCGGTGTCCAGCGTACCCGAGGTTATTGTCGACATCCGGGCGGAGTTGGGCTGGAATGACGTAGCGCTGGGGGCGCTTACCACCATCCCGGTGTTGTGCATGGGGGTATTCGCGCTGGCAGTACCGGCAATTTCGAACCTCTTCGGCCGCGGACGCACGGTGGCGATTGCTCTGAGTATTTTGGTTTTTTCCATGCTCATGCGGTTATGGGGCCCGGTACCGGGGGTCTTGTATCTCTCGGCCTTCCTGGCGGGTTTGGGTATCGCGCTGGCCGCGGGGCTGGTTCCGGGCATCGTCCGCGAACAAGTACCCGGTGCGGTTGGTCGGGCGACTGGCATTTGGAGTGCAGTTCTCATGTTGGGGGCCGGGGTCGGCGGTGCGCTCACGGTGCCAATTGCCATCTGGACCGGTTCTTGGACGTTGGCCTTAGCTTTTTGGGCAATCCCAGCCACAATCGCACTGGTTAGTTGGATCATCATCGAAAGGCCTAGCGGCGGTCATGAACGGGCACCAAGTGCCACGGTGCGGCTACGCGCATTGCCGTGGCGAGACCTAACTGCCTGGGCTTTGACCATGTTTTTAGCCCTGAATTCGGTAATTTTCTACAGTACCTTGGCCTGGCTGGCGGCCTCATACGATGATCGAGGCTGGGATCAGACGGCCGGTGGAGGGTTGTTCGGCCTTCTCACCGTGGCAATGATCACCGCCGCCTTGATCTTGCCACCTCTAGCGGACCGCTTTAGATTTCGCCGCACCCTTTATGTCCTTGTGGCGCTGATCAGCACGGTGGCGTTATTGCTAATTGGGTTTGTCCCAGATTTTCTGCCTGCATTGGTGCTAATCGTGGGCGGAATCGGCCTCGGGGGCACTTTTGCCCTCGGCTTAGTGCTGCTCAGTGAATACTCTGAAGATGCAGCCGGGGCGGCCCGGCTCACCGCGATGGCCTTTTTCGTCAGTTACTGCCTCGCAGCCCTTGGGCCGCTACTAACCGGGGTGATTTTGCAGGTTTGGGATTCTTGGCCACTGGTCTTTGGGTTTTTGGCCACGGTGAGCCTCGGACAGGTGCTGACGATCCTTCCCCTGAAGCGCGGTTTAGTTATTCGCTAGGGGGCTGGTAGGGTTTTCCCGGTTGGTCTGGCCTTGGCTAGATCATGCAAGCGGAGCCTCGGCTCCCACCCGGTCACCGCCCATTTTTAAAGGTGCCCCGGGTCATGTGCTCAGCGCAGCGCTGTAGTTTGGCGCCCGCTGGGTCGTGCCGAGACCTCCGTGCGCCGCGCCGGAGGTCATTGTGGTTTCCGGGGTAGATCATTCCGCCACAGTAAGGAGGCACCATCAGCGTCGAGCCCCGGATCAATGACCGAATCCGCGTGCCTGAAGTTCGACTTGTCGGACCAAATGGTGAGCAGGTAGGCATCGTTCGCATCGAAGATGCGCTGCGATTGGCAGCTGAAGCAGATCTCGACCTAGTCGAGGTGGCGCCAATGTCAAAGCCGCCGGTTTGCAAACTCATGGACTTCGGAAAATTCAAATACGAAGCAGCCTTGAAGGAGCGCGAGTCTAGGCGCAACCAAATTCACACCGTCATCAAAGAAATGAAGCTCAGGCCGAAGATTGACCCGCACGATTACGAGACTAAAAAGGGTCACGTCGAGCGGTTCCTTAAGGCGGGCGACAAAGTAAAGATCACGATCATGTTCCGCGGTCGTGAGCAAAGTCGCCCTGAAGTTGGCCTTCGGTTGCTAGCCAAACTTGCAGATGATGTTGAGGATTTAGGTTTTGTTGAGGCGACACCAAAGCAAGATGGACGCAACATGATCATGGTGCTTGCGCCTGCACGCCGAAAGCCAGATTCTGTGCGACGTGAACCACGTGCAGAATTTGCACTTGAAGGTGTAGCCCAAGCCGAAGCAGTAACTCAAGTGGTGGCTGAGATTGAAGTAGAACTGGATGTAGCCGAGGCCTAGTTGCACCGGTGCTAGCAGTAAGACCAATGTACTTCCCGAGACAAGCGAGGATCATATGCCGAAGCAAAAGACACACAGCGGTGCGAAGAAACGATTCAAGATCACTGGCTCAGGAAAGATAACCCACGAGCAGGCGAATCGTCGTCACCTGATGGAAAGTAAGTCGGCCAAGCGCACTCGTCGCCTTGAGTCCGACCAGGTGGTCGCTCCAGCAGACCGCAAGAGGGTCAAGAAGCTTCTAGGCCGCTAACCGCTTTCGTCCAACTATCCACCTCGTTTTCAGGAGACTGACATGGCACGTGTTAAACGCGCAGTAAATGCGCACAAGAAGCGTCGCGAGATCCTCGAGCGCGCCAGTGGTTACCGTGGGCAGCGCTCACGCTTGTACCGCAAGGCCAAGGAGCAGGTAACTCACTCTCTCGTCTATGCGTACGCGGATCGACGCACGCGCAAAGGTGACTTCCGCCGCCTTTGGATCCAGCGCATCAACGCCGGCGCCCGCGCCAATGGCATGACCTACAACCGCATGATCCAAGGCCTAAAGGCTGCCGGGGTTGAAGTTGACCGCCGCATGCTCGCAGAGCTTGCGGTCAACGATGCACCGGCATTTGCCACGCTCGTCGAGGTTGCTCGCGCTGCAGTGCCTACGTCCTAAAAATTCGTGGCACAGGTGGATCTAACTTCTCGGCGGTCGGCAGCGGTCGTCGCGGTCAAACGACTGCACACCAAGGCTGGCCGCAAGGATTCTCAAACTTTCCTCATTGAGGGTCCACAGGCGTTGCGCGAGGCATTTTCACACCGAGCCGATATCCGCCAGGTGTATGTCACTTCTGATGCCGTGGCACGCTGGGCTGAGATTATGCAGGCGGCGCGGGCTGCAGAGGTCGAAATCACCATCGTGTCTGACAGCGTGCTTGAGGCGATGGCCGAAACCAAGTCTCCCCAGGGCTGGCTAGCGACATGCAGGATGGAGATTTCGACACTTGAGGAAATCTTTTCCGCACGGCCCCAGGTATTGGTGGCACTTGATCAGGTATCTGATCCAGGCAATGTAGGCACGATTATCCGTACTGCTGATGCAGCAGGTGCTAACGCGGTGCTGCTAACTGGGGAGTCGGTTGACCCTTTCAACGGGAAGTGTGTGCGGGCCAGCGCGGGTTCAATATTTCACCTGCCCGTAGTGCCAGAGTTGAGCGTTGAGCAACTGGTAGCAGTAGCCCGGCAGCAGGGCACGGGAATAGCGGTAACAAGTGCCACGGGCGAATGTGACCTATTCGAATGGCTGGATTCGGCTCCTGTGATGAATCCCACGATGTGGGTATTTGGCTCAGAAGCCCACGGAGTGAGCGCGGAATTGTACGAGGCGGCCGATGTGCGGGTTCGAATCCCAATCCATGGTGCGGCCGAATCTCTAAATATTGCGTCGGCCGTAGCCGTATGTTTGTACGCGGACGTGGACCGTCGGCGTGCGAGACTTACGTAATCCGTGCGAGTGAGAAGGGGCCCAATGACATACGTGAAATTGCCGATTTTTGAGCAGACCGGATATGTCGTGCTGGATTCATATGATCAGTTACGTGATTCCCGCGAATGGGAGAACTTGGTATTCGTCGACTGGAAGTCATCAGGTGACACCCGTTTCGCCCCGCTGGCTAGCGCTTATGGGCAGATGGAGTGCGATGGTTTCTGGAATCACACTCCTGCAAAAACCGACAAAGATGGAGTATGGGTGCCGGAGAATGTGGCGCTCGCCCCTCGACTTACTGAACGGGCCCAAGAGCCGGGTGCCAATATCGGCCGGTGCCGAGTTATTGAGCTGCAGCCAAATACGTACGAGGATGCGATTTACAACTTGCACCGTGATGACAATAATCGGCTGAATCCCGAAGGTACCGGTTGGATCGTGCGTGCCTTTTGCAATCTGACCGACAACCGCGACTCAGTGATGATTTTGCGGGAAGACAAGGACGACCCAGCGACCGAAACTCGAATCCCGCTGCCCGCCGGTGCCCAAGTTGTTATCGATACGCAGCGGTTGTATCACGCGGTTTGGCACCCCGGTGATGAACCAAGGTATTGCTTGATCACCTCATACGAATCCGGTCCCGAACTTGATGCCTGGATCTCCGCTCGCCACCCGGTAGCTCTGGTGCCATCAGCACCCGTGGATCCTGACTTTGCCCATCAGGCGTACGCAGCGGCTGATGCCAAGCGGGCGGCACGCGAAGCGGCACTGGCGGCACAAAGTGCCGACCCAACATTTGGTAACGGCACCTTGCCCCCCACCATGGAGGTGTTGTCCGAAGCATGACCGATTTAGCGATTCCGTACGCAGCAGTGCTCCACGAGCTTGAAGCCGAAGCAATTCATATTTACCGCGAGACCGCAGCAGCATTTCGCAACCCCGTGTTGCTTTACAGCATCGGCAAGGACTCTTCGGTGCTTTTGCATTTAGCCCTGAAGGCCTTCGCGCCAGCGCCGCTCCCATTCCCAGTCATGCACATCGATACCACCTGGAAGTTCCGCGAGATGATCGAGTTTCGTGATCTTCGCGCACAACAACTCGGGCTTGATCTACGGATCGCCCAGAACACAGCCGCGATGAACGAAGGGGTTACGCCATTTACGCATGGCACTCATGAGTACACGCGATTGATGAAGACTGTGGCACTTCGTGAGGGCATTGATAAGTATGGCTTTGACGCTGCAATAGGCGGCGCGCGTCGTGATGAAGAACGTAGTCGCGCTAAGGAGCGGATTTTCAGCCTTCGTGAACCAGGGCACCGCTGGGATCCGCGTAAGCAGCGACCAGAGTTCTGGCGAACCGCGAATACCACTTTGTCTGAGGGTCAAAGCATGCGAGTATTCCCGCTTTCCAACTGGACCGAACTTGATGTTTGGCGATATATAGAACGTGAAGATATTCCGATTCCATCGCTGTACCTCGCCAAACCACGACCAGTTGTGGAGCGCGAAGGCGTCTTGATCATGGTCGATGACGAGAGGTTCCCGCTGCGCCCAGGAGAGCAAGCACAAATGAGATCCGTGCGTTTTCGAACCCTTGGCTGCTATCCACTAAGTGGTGCGGTGGAGTCCACGGCTGACACCATTGCCGACCTAATCGCCGAGATGGAGTCGTCCAATGTCTCTGAGCGTGCAGGTAGGTTGATCGACGGTGATGGCGGCAGTTCGATGGAGTCCAAGAAAGCTGAGGGTTACTTCTGATGTCTACCTCGCTAACGCCGGTGTTGCATCTTGTTACCTGTGGCTCCGTGGATGACGGTAAGTCGACCCTCATTGGTCGATTACTCGCCGAAACTGGCAGTGTGCCAAGTGATCAACTTGAGTACGCTCGCCAAACCCGCCGCGGCGGCTCGACTATTCCGGTTGGCGAGATTGATTTCTCGCTATTGACCGATGGCCTAGAAGCCGAGCGCGAACAGGGCATAACCATCGACGTTGCATACCGGCACATGAATTTGCCGAATGGACGGCGGGTGCTTATCGCGGACGCCCCAGGCCACGAGCAGTACACCCGCAATATGGCAGTAGCCGCTTCGAACGGAGATGTCGCGGTGTTACTAGTTGACGCAGCGCGTGGGGTGCGCAAGCAAACACATCGGCATTTGACCGTCTGTGCCTTGATGGGCGTTAAAACGGTGGTGATTGCCGTAAACAAGATGGACCTAATTGACTATGACTGCGACACATTTGAAATATTGGTTGCGGAAATTACAGCCACTGCGTCTCGCCTCGGGGTACCCCAGGTCGTCGCAATCCCAATGAGCGCTTTCGCTGGCGAAAACGTTACGGCGGCGGCAACCACCATGCCTTGGTACCAAGGCCCCCACCTATTGGAGTTTTTGTCGGCGTGGGTGCCCATCGCTGACACCACAGCCTCACCATTTCGATTCCCGGTTCAGTTTGTAGTTCGCGCCGAAGGCAACTTTCGCGGCTACGCCGGAACGGTAGTGGCCGGTGAAATCGCACCCGGTGATGAGATCACCGTCGCCGATTCAGGCCGCACGGCGATTATCGATCGCATTGTTACTTATGAAAAAGACTTGTCGAAGGCCGTGGCCGGACAAGCGGTTACCTTGACTCTCGATCATGAGGTTGATGTAACTCGCGGTGACCTTCTAGCCGCGAGCGGGGCAGGTTTGGTGCAGCCCGCCGACCGCTTTGGCGCGGACCTTGTCTGGCTTAGTGAAGAGCCACTGGCCCACGGCCGCTCCTACCTGCTGGTTTCGGGTTCAAGGTCAGTGCCAGCCACAGTAACCAGCGTTCGGTTCCAACTAGATGTTGAATCTGGTTTTGAGCATGCAGCCAGACTGCTCAATATGAACGATATCGGGCGTGTTGAGATTGCGACCGATAAGCCGATCCCGATGGATCCATATGCGCTATGCCGAGATACCGGCGGTTTTTTGCTGGTTGACCGGGTGACCGCCGACACCGTCGCTGCGGGTTTGGTGCGGCATGTGATGCGACGAGCTTTCAATGTGGTACCGCATACCTATGACGTTGATCGCGAGGCGCGAGTTCGATTGATGGGTCATTCGGGCAAGGTGATCTGGCTAACCGGACTGCCCGGTTCAGGTAAGTCCACGATTGCTGATGCAGCGGTGGTGCGGCTGCACGCGATGGGCGTTCACACCTATGTGCTTGACGGTGACAACGTGCGCACCGGGTTGAATAAGGATCTTGGGTTCACTCCAGAGGACCGAGCCGAGAATGTGCGTCGGGTTGCTGAAGTTGGCAAATTGATGAGCGATGCGGGTTTAGTTGTACTGGTGGCTCTTGTGTCGCCTTATCGCGGGGATCGGGCGGCAGCGCGCGAGCTGTTTTCCGCAGGGGATTTCCTTGAAGTTTATGTTGACACTCCCGTTGAGGTATGTGCTGAACGCGATCCCAAGGGCCTTTATGCCAAGGCGGCTGCTGGAAACCTACCCAATATGACCGGTCGCGGTCAGGCCTACCAGGTACCGGAGCATCCTGACCTGATTTTGCACGGAACTGGAGATCTTGACGCCACGGTGGAGCAATTGGCCAAGGCGATCCTCGGCGAGTGAGATACTGCCGACCTGATGTCTGGACCTAATACCTCCTTTGACCCTAAGCAGGTCGCTGTGCTGAGCGCCGAGGCCATCACCGCCATGGTCGCCACGGCCCGCGCGGCGGTGGTGGCTGCCGCTGATCTGGCCCAGTTAAAAGAGGTCCGGTTGGCGCACCTTGGTGATCGCTCCCCACTCGCCCTGGCTAACCGCGATATTGGCGCCTTGCCGCCAGCGGCAAAAGCCGAGGTTGGCAAGCGGGTTGGTGAGGCTAGGGCGGCGGTCAAAGCGGCCCTTGATTCGCGCCAGATCGAACTCGAACAAGCTCGTGATGAATTCGTACTCGCTGAGGAGTGCGTTGACGTCACCTTACCGGCGGCGCGTTCGCCGCTGGGTGCTCGGCATCCGCTCACTACCGTGATGGAGAGAATTTGCGATATCTTTGTCGCAATGGGTTACGACATCGCCGAAGGCCCAGAGGTAGAGGCCGAATGGGTAAACTTTGATGCGCTAAATGTGCCACCAGACCACCCGGCGCGCACTATGCAAGACACCTTCTACGTAACTTCATCAGAAAGTGGGGTGGTCTTACGAACCCAAACCTCCCCAATTCAAATTCGCGCGATGCTAGATCGGCAACTACCTATCTATGTTGTTGCCCCCGGCCGGGTGTATCGCACCGATGAACTTGACGCCACCCATACTCCAGTTTTTCATCAGGTTGAAGGTCTTGCGGTTGACGAAGGGTTGACCATGGGGGACCTAAAGGGCACCCTTGACCACTTCGCCCAAGAAATGTTCGGGCCAGGCATTGTGACCCGCCTCCGTCCTTCGTATTTTCCCTTCACCGAGCCAAGCGCGGAACTTGATGTTCAGTGTTTTGTGTGTCTTGGTGTCTCGGTTGATAATCCAGATGTGCCATGCCGCACCTGCGGTAGCGAGGGCTGGATCGAATGGGGCGGCTGCGGCATGGTCAATCCACGAGTTTTGCAGGCGGTCGGCATTGACTCGTCTAAGTACCGTGGTTTCGCATTCGGAATGGGAATTGAACGCACTCTAATGTTCCGAAACGGCGTAACAGATATGCGCGACATGGTCGAGGGCGATGTGCGGTTCTCTTTGGCTTTCGGCTTGGAGTCTTGATGCGCGCACCAGTGTCGTGGCTTCGCGAGTTGGTCGAAATTCCGGCTGATCAAACAGGGCGTGACATTGCTGCTCGATTGATTCGAGCTGGCCTTGAAGTTGAAACTGTAGAAACAATAGGTGGGGGCGTTACCGGCGCGCTCTTTGTGGGCAGGGTTGTCGAAATCGAAGAACTGAGCGAATTCAAGAAGTCCATCAGGTGGTGTCAGGTTGATGTCGGAGCGGCAGGTGGCGGGATTCGCGGCATTATTTGCGGCGCGCGCAATTTTGTGGTCGATGACATTGTTGTTGTAGCTCTTCCCGGCACGGTGTTGCCGGGTGGATTTAAGATTGTGTCGCGTGAGACCTATGGCCATATCTCAGATGGCATGATCTGCTCCGAACGTGAACTGGCTCTAAGTGAAGAGCATGACGGCATCATGGTGCTCCCAGCGGGTACCCCAGGGGCCGATGCTGGGCCGATTATCGGAGTGGGCGAAGAAGTCCTTGACATTTCAGTCACTCCTGACCGCGGATACGCCTTGTCACTACGTGGCATTGCCCGTGAACTAGCAATTTCCTACGGGGCGCCTTTTCAAGATCCAGGTTTAACTGTTGCTGATCTTCGGGCACCTGCAACTAATGCATCGCCCGCGCAATGTGGTAGCGAGGACTTCGAGGCCTGCGCACTTTTCACATTGCGAACCATTGTCGGGTTCGACCCGAAAGCGGCTTCACCACAGTGGATGAAGCAGCGCCTAACGGCCGGTGGCATGCGGCCAGTCTCACTCGCGGTCGATGTCACTAACTACGTCATGCTCGAATTGGGCCAACCGCTGCACGCATTTGATCTCGATAAGTTGAATGGTCCGGTTCGTGCGGGTTGGGCGGAATCGGGGTCAACCCTAGAAACCCTCGACCATGTCACCCGGAATCTGACGCCGGATGACTTAGTGATTCTGGATGACGATGGCATCATTGGTTTAGCTGGCACCATGGGTGGGCTCGACGGTGAAATTGATGCTGACACGACCAATATTGCCATTGAAGCGGCGCACTTTGCGCCAAGTGTCGTTGCCCGGATGGGAAGACGGCACCAGCTTTCATCGGAGGCGTCAAGGCGCTTTGAACGTGGTGTTGATCGAACCTTGGCACCATATGCCTCAGCGCGTGCTGCTGCTTTACTTATTGAATACGGTGGCGGTCAATATGTCGGCATGACCGCGGTTGAGGCGCCTCATGAGCCCAGTGTGATCAAGATGCCGGTGAGTGAGCCCGGGGCGGTTGCTGGGCTGCGCATCGATGCCCACGTGGTTGTTGAGCTACTTGTAGCCGTCGGTTGCGAGGTGCTTTCAAGTGATGACCAGTTGGAAGTCGTCGCGCCGCCCTGGCGGTCTGACTTAACCGATCCAGCCGATCTCGTCGAGGAAGTTGTTCGGTTAGTTGGATATGACTTGTTGCCGTCGACGCTTCCAGTTTCAGTCGCTGGCCATGGTTTATCAAAGTCACAGCGGCTAAAACGCCGAATTGGCATGACTTTGGCGGCACGCGGTTCGGTTGAAGTCCTCACCTATCCTTTTGTCAGCGCCGATGAGTTAGCTGATTTACAACTTCCGCTAACTGATATTCGACGATCAAAGGTGCGATTGGCAAACCCACTGTCTGATCAACAGCCTTACTTGCGCGCTTCGTTATTGCCCGGGTTACTTTCCGCGGCGCGCCGCAATTTAGGTCGAGGGATGAGCGGGGTACACGTATTTGAATTGGGTTCAGTATTTCAAGGTGAAAACACCGGGTTGGCCCCGAGACCAAGTGTTCTAATTCGACCACGTGATGATGAGTGGGCGGCCTTAAATGAGCTACTGCCGAGCCAACCGGCGCACTTAGGTGTGGTGCTTGCGGGAGAGCGCGAGGAGGCAGGCTGGTGGGGGCCGGCCCAGCCATATGGCTGGCAAGACGCAATCCAGACGGCACTGCTCATTGCTGACGTAATTGGAGCCGTGATCAGGATTGAGCAAGGCATCGACCCGGTATTTCACCCGGGCCGATGCGCCGAGATTAAGTGCGCGGGTGTCTCGATCGGGGCCGCTGGTGAGTTGCATCCGCGGGTTATCCAAGCTTGGGCGCTGCCGGCGCGCTCAAGTGCCCTCGAACTTGATCTAGACCAGCTCATCGCATCAGCCCCCGACGTCAGGGCCGCCCCGGCGGTGAGCGCGCACCCGGTCGCCAAGGAAGATCTGGCGGTGGTGGTCGCTGACTCCGTAACGGTCGCCGCGGTGACCCAAGCCTTGCGGGCAGGTGCCGGTGAACTACTCGAGTCGATTCGGCTTTTTGATCTCTACCGCGGCCCACAAGTGCCCGCAGGGCACTGTTCGATGGCATTTGCGCTGCGGTTTCGGGCCCCCGACCGCACTTTGTCCGCTGATGAAACGGCGGCAGCCCGACAGGGGGCGATTAATCGGGCTGCGGCCGATTGCGGCGCGGCTATCAGGGGCGCTTAGTTGAATTTTATGCGCGTATGCGTATAATCAACCTATGATCACCGCTGCTGTTGCCGGGGCCTCGGGGTATGCCGGCGGCGAACTACTTCGCCTCTTGGCCGGGCACCCAGATTTCGTGGTCGGCCCGGTCGCGGCCGGGGGTAAGGCCGGGCAGCGCCTGAGCCAGGTGCATCCGCAATTGATCTCCTTAGGCGATCGAGTATTTGATCCAACGACGCCCGCCGTGCTTGGCACAGCCGAAGTGGTTTTCTTGGCCTTGCCCCATGGCGAATCGGCGGCATTAGTAGCGCAGTTGCCTGGCACCTGCAAAGTGGTCGACCTCGGGGCAGATTTCCGACTTCGGGACGGCGCCCAGTGGGAGCAGTTCTATGGCCTGCCCCATGCGGGAGCTTGGGTTTATGGCCTGCCCGAGCTGCCCGGAGTTCGCGAGCAAATTATGGGTGCCTCGCGGGTGGCCAATCCTGGCTGCTTCCCAACCGCTGTTGCCTTAGCGCTGTCTCCGCTTTTAGTTGATGGCTTAATAGAATGCGATGACATAGTTGTTACCGCAACATCTGGCACCTCTGGTGCCGGGCGTAAAGCGGCCGAACATCTCATGGCCAGTGAAGTCATGGGGTCGATGTCGGCGTACAAAGTGGGCGGAGGGCATCAGCACACTCCGGAGATGGAGCAATCCCTCTCGGATTCAGCAGGTAGGAGTGTTCGACTCTCATTTACTCCGATGCTGGCGCCGATGCCTCGGGGCATCCTTGCTTCTTGTAGCGCAACAGCGGTTGCAGGTGCCGCCGCCGGGGTCCGCGAGTCATTGGTTTCGGCCTATGAAAATGAGCCCTTCGTGCATGTCTTACCACCAGGGCAGTGGCCGCAAACCGCTTCGGTATTCGGCACCAATGCGGTGCACTTGCAGGTGGCATTTGATGAGCATTCGAATCGGGTAATCGTGATTAGTGCCATCGACAACTTGGGCAAGGGCGCGGCCGGTCAAGCCTTGCAAAACGCCAACATCATGCTTGGGCTTCCGGAAACTTTGGGCTTAACGAGTGATGGGGTAGCGCCATGAGGTGGGTCTTATGAGCGTCACTACCGCAAAAGGCTTTCGGGCCTCCGGAGTGCGGGCGGGTATTAAGGAGTCTGGGGCACCAGATGTGGCGCTGGTGGCAAACGATGGACCACTATGCGTCGCAGCAGGGGTATTTACCGCCAACAGATTCAAGGCGGCACCGGTGCTTTGGTCACAGCAGGCGGTGGCCGACGGCGAACTGCGTGCGGTGGTATTGAACTCCGGTGGGGCAAATGCTTGTACCGGGTCGCCTGGATTTGTTGATACCCATCAAACAGCCGAACGAGTTGCGCAGTTACTGGAAATTAGCGCCGGTGATGTCGCCGTGTGCTCAACGGGACTGATCGGTGAACGATTGCCGATGGCCAAGATCCTTACGGGTGTCGACAAGGCGGTTGCTGAACTAGACATTGACGGGGGAGGTGACGCCGCGACCGCCATCATGACCACCGACAGTGTTCCCAAACTGGCTGAAATTCACCTCGGTGGTTACGCAATCGGTGGCATGGCCAAGGGTGCCGGCATGATTGCACCAGCTTTGGCGACGATGCTCGTGGTTGTTACCACTGATGCAGTGATTACCGCAGAGCAGGCCGATTCTGCATTGCGGTCAGCAACCGGAGTTACTTTTGACCGCATAGATTCTGATGGCTGCATGTCAACCAATGACACGGTGCTGCTCTTGTCTAGTGGAGCAAGTGGGGTAACTCCGAATATTGAAGAGTTCACCGCTGCACTTACCGGCGTGTGTTGGGATTTGGCCGGCCAAATTATCGCCGACGCCGAGGGCGCATCAAAAAATATCGCCATTGTGGTGGATGAGGCCTTAACTGCTGACGATGCGGTTGAGGTGGCCCGGGCAATCGCCCGGAGCAATCTATTGAAGTGCGCAATCCACGGTGCGGACCCGAATTGGGGCCGAGTCCTGTCTGCGATTGGCACCACGAATGCGGTATTTAATCCAGATCTAGTTGATGTTGCCATCAATGGCATTTGGATCTGCAAGGGCGGTGCGATCGGAGTCGATCGGGATTTGGTTAATTTGAGTGGCCGGGCAGTTGAGATACGGGTTGCACTGCGCGCCGGCGCCGAATCTGCCACGGTGCTCACCAACGACTTGACTGCCGAATACGTCCAC